>JAYVRD010000027.1:0-11330 GCA_043776595.1 Chitinophagaceae bacterium
TACAAAGGCGACTATGAAAACTACATGGAAAAAAAAGCTGCACGTATAGATAGCGAAATGGCAAGTATAGACAAGGCCAAGAATGAATACAGAAAAGAACTAGAGTGGATGCGTAAGCAACCCAAAGCCCGAACTACCAAAAGTAAAAGCCGCCAAGATAATTTTTATGAAGTAGAAGCCCGTGCCAAACAAAAAATTGAAGATGCACAAGTGCAGCTGCAAATGAAAATGAGTAGGCTAGGGGGTAAGATTATTGAGATGAAGAAAGTAAATAAAAGCTATGGCGATTTAAAAATATTGGAAGGCTTTGATTACAGCTTCAGCAAAGGAGAACGTGTAGGTATTATTGGTAAAAATGGTGTGGGCAAAAGCACATTCTTAAACATGCTGCAAAATATAGAGCCTGCAGATAGTGGTAAAATAAACATTGGCGATACAGTGGTGTTTGGCAATTTTTCTCAGCAGGGGTTGGTAATAAAAGAAAATGTACGGGTAATAGAATATGTAAAAGACATTGCCGAAAATTTTCCATTGGCAAATGGTGGTAGCCTAAGTGCTGCACAGTTTTTAGAGTTGTTTTTGTTTAGCCCTGAAAAACAATACACTTACCTCAATGCCCTTAGTGGTGGTGAAAAAAAACGTTTACAATTGCTTTCGGTATTGTTTAAAAACCCCAACTTTTTAATTTTAGATGAGCCTACCAACGATTTGGATTTGCCCACCTTGGCTGTGCTAGAAAGATTTTTAGAAGACTATCAAGGCTGTGTTTTAATTGTAAGCCACGATAGGTATTTTATGGATAGACTAGTAGACCATTTGTTTGTATTTGAAGGAGATGGGGAAGTGAGAGATTTTCCAGGCACATACACACAATATAGAATTTGGTTGAAAGAAAACGAGAAGAAGGAAAATAAATGGCAAGCCTTAGACGAGCATAAAAATGCTGGCAAAACTGTGGATACCGTACAAGCTACTACCAACCAACCACTACCAACCACCAACCAAAAAAAAATTGGCTTTAAAGAAAAACGAGCGTTTGAAATATTGGAAAAAGAAATACCAATTTTAGAAGCAGAGAAAGAAAAGCTTTCCAACGAAATGAGTATGCCAGATATGGGCTATGATAAAATTGAGATATTGAGCAAACGCTTGATAGCCATTGAGCAAGAATTGGCAGTTAAAGAAATGCGTTGGTTAGAGTTGAGTGAGTTGATGTAAAGTTGTTTAGAATATTACTTTGTTATCTATGCTACGATAAAAGCTACATAGAAATCCTTAGCTAAACATGTACCCTTCGGCTCTGCTCAGGATAAACTTGCAACCGCTGCTTAATTCATGTTCTAAAGTTTGTTCCCAAACTATTTCAAATAGCGTTTAATCTCTCTATCGGTATCTCTTTGTTTAATGGTTTCTCGTTTATCGTGTGTTTTTTTACCACGCCCCAAACCAATTTCTACTTTTACCAAATTTTTATCATTAAAGTAAACCTTTAGTGGCACTATGGTAAAGCCTTTTTCTTTTAAAGCAGCTTGTAGCTTTTTTAGTTGGCGTTTATTAAGTAATAATTTTCTATCGTGTACAGCAATATGGTTGTTGGCTGTACCATGAGAGTATTCAGCAATATACAAGCCTCTTACCCATAGTTCAGTTTTTTCAAACAAGCAAAAGGCATCATTAAAGCTCACTTTACCTTCTCTTATACTTTTTACTTCGGTACCAAGCAGCATAATGCCAGCTTCATATTTATCTTCTATTTGGTAGTTGAAGTATGCCTGCCTATTGTTCATTTCTTTTGCCATAATAAAAGCCCAATCTCTTAAAAGGGAATAAAAAAGCCAGCTACCAAAACCGATAGCTGACTTTTATTTTATAAAAATTACTTTTTAAATAAGGATATTACTTGGTACAACTTTTCTTTCAAATTTTTTCTCTCTACTATAAAATCTAAAAAGCCATGCTCTAATAAAAACTCACTACGTTGAAATCCTTCTGGCAAATCTTTTTTAATCGTTTCTTTAATAACTCTTGGACCAGCAAAACCAATTAATGCTCCTGGTTCGGCTATGTTTAAATCGCCTAGCATACCAAAGCTGGCACTAATACCACCAAAAGTAGGGTCGGTTAATAAAGAAATATAAGGCAACTTAGCATCGCTTAGTTGAGATAGTTTGCCACTGGTTTTAGCCAACTGCAATAGGCTAAATGCACTCTCCATCATACGTGCACCACCACTTTTGCTAATCACCATATAAGGCAGTTTATGCTCAATACAATAGTTTACAGCACGGCTAAATTTTTCTCCCATTACACTACCTAAGCTGCCACCTATAAATTCAAAATCCATACAAGCTATTACCAAGCCCTCGCCATGTACTTTGCCTACTGCAACACGCATACTATCTTTCAAATCTGTTTTACTATGTATTTCGGTAAGGCGTTTTCCGTACGATTTTAGATCTGTAAACCCTAAAAAATCCTTACTCACTACATTATCAAATAGGTAGTTGTAGCTGTTCTCATCAAATATGTAATCAAAGTATTCATCGCTACCAATGCGGTGGTGATAATTGCATTTTGGGCAAACGTATTGGTTCTCTTCTAGCTCAGTAGTTGTTTGTATAAAGCTGCACGCTGGGCATTTGTTCCAAAGCCCTTCAGGTGTTTCTTTTTTATCTTGTGTTTCGGTAGTAATACCCTTACGGCGGCGTTGAAACCATTTTGGTTTTACATCTCCACTAGCATTGGTGGTGGTATTATCTTCTCCCGATAAACTCGTTTCAATATCTTCTACTTGTTCTTTTTTCATGATTCAATTTTTCAAGTTGGGACGGGCAAGTTAAGGCAAAAATACTTTTCATGTAATTCAATGCTATTTTCAAGATTTTTTAGCCCATTTTGTATTGTTTTTGTGGCCAACTTTTGTAGGGCTATTGGGCAGCGGTTGCAAGTTTATCCTGAGCAGAGCCGAAGGGCACCTTTTTAGCTATGAATTTCTGCTCCACTTTTATCTAAGCGTACACTAACCAATCATTTAAAATCACTAACTTTTTGCATCTTAAATAGCTTGATGATTAAATGGTTGCAGTACCATTTCGCTAACAACACCACTTACTGGTTGTTGGCACAAAAACCAAATGGCTTTGGCAGCTTCCTCTGCTACTATCATTTTATCTCGTTGCACCCTAAGATCTATCGTGTCCCAAAAATTACTATCAACGCCACCTAAAAAAAGATTGGTAATTCTTATATCTGTACGTTTTAGTTCTTCTCTTATGCTTTGCATCATACCCACTAAGCCATACTTGCTGGCACTATAGGCTGCTGCACCAGCCATTGGTACTTTGCCCAATACACCTGGTATATTTATTATTAAGCCTTTCTTTATCTCCTTCATGCTTGGTAAAAAATTTTTGATTAGCAAAAAAGGAGCGTATAAGTTATAGTTAAGTGTTTGTAAAAATTCTACATCGGTTAGTGTATCCATTGTTTTAATAATGCCTATGCCACTTGCATTTACCAAAATATCTATACTTGTGTGTTGTGCAAAAAATTGATCAGCTAAGGCTTTTACTTCTTCGGGCTTGCTTAAATCGGCAGCAAACGTTTGTGCAAAGGGTAAGTTTAAACTTTGTGCTATGGCTGCTAGCTTTTCTTTGTTTCGACCAGTAATAAAAATACTAGCCCCACTTTGTTGCAATAGCTTAGCTGTAATACTACCAATACTGCCAGTAGCACCAGCAATTAAAATGTTCTTCCCTTTTACAGTTTCCATACAAATTTGTTTGGAACTTAAACAAAGCCAATGGCTTTTTGTTGTAAAATAATTAATTATCCCAATCATGCAGCGACCTTGGAACAGAGTAAACCTACCTGTTTATTCTATAAGTAGTAATGATTGCAATGGTAATGCCAACATGCACATCATTACTTATGCCCAAGCAGTGAGTATGCAGCCCAAACAATTTATTTGTGCCATTTACTATGGTACCAAAACATTGGAACTAGTAGAAGCCAATCCACATTTTGTATTGCAGATTTTAGCTGCTGAACAGTACCGTTTAGTAGATTTATTGGGAAAGAAATCTGGTAAGAACATCAATAAAATTGAAAGGCTGCAAAAGAGAAATCTGTTAATAGATTGGAATGGATTTTACATTTTGAAAGAAGCCATTGCAGTAATGGAAATGAAAGCCGTTCCCCTCTCCCTTGGTGAGGGGCTAGGGGTGAGGTTACCCGACCATAAATTGTTTTTGTGTGATGTACTTGCTTATAAAAATATCAATGATGGAGAAGCATTAACCTTAGATATTTTAAGGGAGAAAAACATGATTAGAATTTGATGCAGCGAAGTGAAATAAATATCATTTGGTTTAAAAAAGATTTGCGTTTGCAAGATCATGCACCCTTGCAAACAGCCATTGCACAAGGGCTTCCTATTATTTTATTGTACTGTTTTGAACCATCCTTAATGCAGCATGATGACAGCGATACAAGGCATTGGCGTTTTACTTTTCAAAGCCTGCACTCAATGCAGCAATCATTACTAAAACATAACCAGTATTTAACAATTGTTCACCAAGAAGTGATTCCATTTTTAGAAAAGCTACAAGAAAAGTTTATCATTAACTCCATTTTTTCTCACGAAGAAATTGGAAACCAGCTTACGTTTAACAGAGATAAACAAGTAAAATTTTTTACTAAAAGTAAAGACATTAATTGGTACGAGTTTGCAACCAATGGTATAACAAGGGGCTTAAAAAATAGAAAAACATTTAGTGCACATTGGCTACAAGTAATGGAAGCCCCCACGTTTGAAGTACAGTTAGAAAAATTAAAAACCATACAACTAACAGAACAACAAAAAGGGCATCTTCATCTTGACCAAAACATCACCAACCCCAACAATAATTTTCAGCCAGGTGGTGAACTAGCTGCACAAAAATACCTGACCAGTTTCTTGTATGAAAGAAAGAAATCTTACAGCAAGCATATTTCCAAACCATTGCTTAGCCGTAAAAGTTGCAGCCGAATTTCTCCATATTTAGCTTATGGAAATTTGAGCATGAAGCAAGTATATCAAGCCACTTTACAAGCAAAAAATATTACTGGCGATAAGCATAATCTCAACTTCTTCATTTCCCGTTTGCATTGGCATTGCCACTTTATTCAAAAGTTTGAAAGCGAATGCAGGATAGAGTTTCAGAACCTGAACAAAGGTTTTGATAATATTAGAACTGAAGTTGATGAAGCCTTATTGGCAGCTTGGAAAAATGGAGGAACTGGTTATCCATTAGTAGATGCTTGTATGCAATGTGTGCAGCAAACAGGCTACTTAAATTTCAGGATGAGAAGCATGTTGGTTTCATTTCTTACTCATCATTTATGGCAGCCATGGCAAGCAGGTGTGCATCATTTAGCCAAACTTTTTTTAGATTATGAACCGGGTATCCATTACCCACAATTTCAAATGCAAGCAGGTACAATGGGTGTAAATATCATTAGGATTTATAACCCTGTAAAGCAATCGCAAGACCATGACCCAGATGGTATTTTTATTAAGCAATGGCTGCCACAATTAAAAGATATTCCTACACAATTTATTCATGCCCCATGGTTAATAACTGCATTGGATATGGATGAAAGCAAATTTAAACTGGGCATTCATTACCCCAAACCAATTGTTAATTTAGAAGAAGCTGCAAAGCATGCTAGGGAGCGTTTATGGGCAGTAAGAAATTCAAAAAAAGTAAAAGAAAATAATATATCCATCTTACAAAAACATACTAAAAGAAAAACTGAAAAAGAAGAACCATTACAATTGTTTGGTAGTAATGATTAAACAACTTTTACCATAACAATTACATCACCATTAGCCATTTTTTTAGGAAAGAAAATAAATTATGAGTAAAGAAAAAGCACACCAACACAAAGAGCAACCAAGTTTGTTTGAAGCAATTGATTGCTATACAACAAACGATATGCTGTTTCCTACAGATTATGCCAGCATAACAAAACGCATTGAAAGAATTGATGCAAGCAAGTATGCCAAAACCAGAAACTTCATTAATGGTGCAGTAACATATCTATCACCCTATATTGCTAGAGGCGTTATTAGCCTACCACAAATAAGGAATGTGGTGATGAACAACAAGAAGCTTTATGAAGTAGAAAAATTGATGCAGGAACTTGCTTGGAGAGAATATTTTCAACGTATTTGGCAATATTATGATGATGGTATTTTTAATGATGTAAAGCAGCAGCAACCAGATATGCTTCACTACCAAATACCAAAAGCCATAATAGATGCTACTACTCAAATTGATGGGATTGACACAGGCATTAAAACATTATATGAAACTGGCTATATGCACAACCATGTACGCATGTACACAGCCATGCTTGCTTGCAACATAGCCAAAAGCCACTGGCAGCAAGCATCGCAATGGATGTACTATCATTTACTGGATGGTGATTTAGGAAGCAATACGTTAAGCTGGCAATGGGTAGCAGGCAGTTTCAGCAGTAAAAAATATTATGCCAATCAAGAAAATATCAGCAAGTACACAGGCAGTAATCAACAACGTGGTTATATGGCTTTTGATTATGAAACTATTGCTACTATGCCTGTTCCAGAAGTATTATCAGCAACTGTTCCATTTAATTTAACTACAACCCTACCAAACCCTACTCCAATAAATATTGATGCAATTTTTCCCACATTGGTGTACAATACTTATAATCTTGACCCCAATTGGCACAAAGATGAAAATATGAACCGTGTGTTGTTATTAGAGCCAAGCCATTTCACCAAATTTCCTGTGAGTGAAAAAGTGCTGCAATTCAATATTCAATTGGCTAAAGAAAATATTGAAGGCATACAGGTTTTTGTAGGAGAGTTTGATGAGTTGATGGCTTTGCTCCCCTCTCCCAAAGGAGAGGGGCTGGGGGTGAGGTATAAGGAACACCCTACAACGCTTCACTATAAAGGAGTACAGGAAAACAGAGATTGGTTGTTTCCAGAAGTGAGTGGAAACTTCAACAGCTTTTTTGCGTATTGGAAAAAATGTGAAAAATATTTGAGGTGATATGGCTGGGCATACGCTTGGGTAAAAGCTTAATAGTACTACATAGCTTAAAATGTGCGACGCCACCGCAGCTAAATATATATTATGCAGCTGGCTAACAAAAATTTACCATAACAGAAAAATGATTCTTATTGAAATTTGTAACAAACACATTCTGTTACCTTCGCTACAAATATAAAATATGAGTACCGAAGGCAAGAAAGCAAGTGAAAGTTTTACGGTAATGAATGAATTGGTTTTACCCAACGATACCAACACATTTGGCAACCTTATGGGTGGGCGTTTAATGTATTGGATGGATATTGCTGCTGGCATTGCTGCTGGCAAACATTGCAATGCACCGAGTATGACGGCAAGCGTAGATAATATAAGTTTTAAAACACCCATTAAACTAGGCAATGTTGTACATATAGAAGCACAAGTGTCTAGGGCTTTTAATACATCGATGGAGATTTTTATAAAAGTATGGGGCGAAGATTTGCTACACCAATACAAGTACGAAAGCAACGAAGCCTATTTTACATTTGTAGCATTAGACCCCAATAATAAACCTAGAACAGTACCTACTATTATACCTGTAACAGACAATGAAAAAAGATTGTTTGAAGGTGCTTTGCGTAGGAGACAAATACGCTTAATACTTTCAGGAAAAATGAAAGCTGATGATGCAAATGAATTAAAAGCGTTGTTTATTAAGGATGAAGCGTAGGTTTTAGTTTTTGTTATGCAATGACAGTCTTTCCTTCACCCATTTTAAAACCATCGCTAATTGCTCTTCTCGGGTTAGGTTGCTGTTATCTAATACAATGGCATCATCTGCTTTACGCAATGGGGTTATTTCTCTGTTACTATCTATATAATCCCTCATTTCTAAGTTGTGTTGTATTTCATCAATAGAAATTTCAGGATTCTTTACATATAGTTCTTTAAAACGCCTCAACACACGTACCTCCACATCGGCTGTTACAAATACTTTCAATTCAGCATCAGGGAAAACGGTTGTGCCAATATCACGTCCATCCATTACCACACCTTTTGCTTCACCAATTTTTTGTTGTTGAGCAACAGCAAATGTTCTCACTTCTTTTATAGCAGCTACATCACTCACATTTTCGCTTACCAACATATCTCTTATTAAAGCTTCAACATTTTCATCGTTTAGTAGCATGTCGCTTTTGCCAGTTTCGTCGTTGTACTCAAACAAAAGTGTTATGTTGCTTAAAGCAGTGTTTACTTCTTCGGTAGTATTCCAATCTATATGCTCTCTTAAAAAATATAAAGTAATAGCCCTGTACATAGCCCCACTATCTACAAACACATAACCCAATTGCTTTGCCAATTGCTTTGCCAATGTGCTTTTACCACAAGAGGAGTAACCATCAATAGCAATATTAATTTTTTTCATGCGGCGGTAAAGTTGAGGATTTTTTTTGTTTTGCCAGCAGTGGTATTTCATGGCATCTTCGTTGCGTCGCACACTTGTACAGTTAGAACCTTGGGCAACAGTTTACTGTTAGGCAACCATATATTTTAGTAGATTGTAAACATGCTACCTACTGCTTAATAGCAATCCATAGCTAAACATGTGCGACGCAACCGCTGCCCAATAGCACTACAAAAGCCGATAAACAAAAATCAATACACTAGCTTTCCCAACTTACCATTGTCACCAGCAAGATAAACGGCTTTACCAGTCTTGCTTTTTTGGCAGGTATTAAAACCTCCTTTATTTTTTACACCATCGCTTACTATACTTTTCCATTCTTTACAGTCGTTGGTAGTTATATCTACACCGTTTATACCACAGCATACAAAAGTTTTATCGTCTATACGGCAAATGCAACTTCTATAACCATAAGGTGGGGCTACAGATGGGCTACGCCATTTTTTGCCCTCATCTTCTGTCCAATAAAAATTATCATAAGCCACCCAAAAATTATCGTATTGTCCACCTATACAGTACAATTTTTTATTCCCATCCGTTGCCAAAGAAAAGCAACCAGAAGTAGCAACACCTTGATTGAGCGGTAGGTTCAACACTTTATTTTGCTTGCCTGGGCGAGCCATAAAATAAATGTTACTCATGGTGCCGCCACTTACAAAAGCAAATTCATAATCTGTATTGTTGGGTAGGTAAGCAATGTTGGTACCACTGGCAGCAAACACAGCTTCTGCAGGTTCTTGTACTGGTGCAAGTTGATACATAGGAAGTTCAGCCCAAGTATTACCGCCATCAGTAGTTTTAATCATATAAAAAAATTTACGACCAGCAGCACCTATATACAAAGGATCGCCAATGCAAATGCCTTCTTTTTCGTTTTTAAAATCCATGGCATCTAAAAACATTCCATCACGTTCACGTTCAAAAACTTTTTTCCAGCTAAAACCGCCATCGGTGGTTTTTAAAATAATGGCAGGGTTGCCCACCGCCATAATAATAGCAGTTGCAGAGTCGAAAGCTTCAATGTCTCTAAAATCTTTATCCTCGTAGCCTAGGGGTTTAAACCAACGCCACACTTTGCCACCATTTATACTTTTGCCAACGCTGCCATTGCTACCACTTACCCATACAGTACTATCGTTGGGTACACTTACACCCCTAAAACTATTAGTAGATGAATTGATATTTGTAAGCAAAGCCACATAAGGCTTTTTTTGTGCAGTAGCAGCAAAACTGAGTATAGAAAATACAAAAAGTGTGTATGGCTTCATAGGTAAATGAATATTATGAGTATTAAACGCCAAATGCTAGCTCTTCATTATCCTATTTGTAAAAAAATTAAGATGGTTTGGAACCTACAAATTTTACCTTGGTGGGGTTATTCGTAAGCCTTGTAAATTTATTATTGCTGAATTTGCAATTTCTAAATTCTACCATGCCGTTATTATTCTCCTTATCCTTTTCATCTTTTCCAGGAAGTGTGTGTACAAAGCTTTGTATGTCCTCGTCATAAGTTAGAGGATTATCTTTTTCAACTGGCTTGCGAAAACTGTTATTACTTACCTCACATTTATCCAACACAACATTGCAATCATAAAAAGCAAACCAATGATCTTGCCCATAAGTACCAGTAGTATTATTATTAAACTTACAGGAAGTAAATTTTACATTACCACATATAGATAAACGCACTAGCCCAACATTGCACTCATAAATATCTGAATTATTGACCGAAAGTGATTGAATTCTATAGCCTAAAATTGCCCAATTACCACAACCATACAATCCACAATTGTTTATGGTAATGGCTTCCATATCTTCAAAGTTTAATACAGGAGACTGAAAACCACCACAACCAAATAATCCACCATCAGATGCAGGTTGATGCCCTACTTTTAAATTTTGCAATACAAGATTTGGCGATAGTTTAAATGTAATAGCAGCCACTGTTCTGTCTTTAATAAAAATATGCGTTCGCAACTTGCCTTTACCTACAATAGTTAAATTTTCTGCATTACTTACTACATATCCATTGCTATAACTCTCATCCCAACTTACATAGGTAGTGGCTACTTTTTTAGCAATGGGCAATTCGTAATTGCCCTCTACCAACTCAATAGTAGTATTTGCAGCAATAGCTTCTAAAAGCTCAGTACCATTTTTTACTTTAACAACACGTTGGCACCATACACATGTACTAATGAAGCCTAAAGCCAACAATAGTAATACTATCTTTTTCATAACAATAAATTTTGCGTAATATACTTTAAAACACAATTACAAAGTATACCCCATTAGTATATTTATAGGTAAGAAGAGGAGGCTTTATCGCTGGAATGAATGAGTTATGTGCATTTGTTTTCTTTTTTAAAGTATATAATGATCAAGTTAATTAAGCGTATATAATTGCTATCGATTTTAATAAACTCAGTAAAAAATTTATTGTAAACGAGTAAGATATACCCATTTAAGGGTAGGTGCTGGGTGATGTATCGTTTTAAATTTGTATAACAATATTTTTAAAAAATTGTATTATACATTATTCTAAAATCCTTTTCATGAAATATTTAGTATTGGCTGTATTACTAATAATATCGAGCATTAGTAAATCTCAATTAGTTTATTTAGGTGATGACGACATACAAAAAAGTAAAAAAGACGGCTATGTAAGTTTATTAAAAACAACTGGCATGGTAACACTAGATGGTAAATATTATTTTAGTACTCCAAATGGAAGAGTTTATGAAACCGATGGTAGCGAAAGCAATACAAAAGTGCTTAAAGAATTTGCCCCACAAAATTTA
>JAYVRD010000028.1:0-2891 GCA_043776595.1 Chitinophagaceae bacterium
GGATGCCCAATTCCAAATTATTAACGCCTGTTTCCTCCATCACTTCTCTTATTGCACAGGCTTCTAAGGTTTCTCCATCGTCTAATTTCCCTTTGGGTAAATCCCATTTGCCACGTCTAAAAATCATTAGCAGTTCACTATGTTCATTAAACACTAAACCACCTGCAGCAATAATTTTTTTCTTTTCCATTTTTGTTGATAATAATACGCAATCTACAATCTATATTATCTTGTCAAAATCTATCTTCGCCACATGACCAATGAAAAAGCAGTAGCAGAAAAATTATTACAAGTACAAGCAGTAAAGCTTAGCCCAATGCAGCCCTTTACTTGGGCTAGTGGTTGGAAAAGCCCTATTTACTGCGACAATAGAAAAGTTTTATCTTTTCCTTTTGTAAGAGATTTTATAAAGAGTGAAATGTGCAACGTGGTGTTTGAAATTTTTCCTGATGCTGAGTTATTAGCTGGTGTAGCTACTGCTGGTATAGCTTGGGGTGCAATGGCTGCAGACCAGTTAAAACTACCCTACATTTATGTACGCCCAAAACCAAAAGAACATGGCTTGGGCAATCAAATAGAAGGCAGCTACACCGCAGGGCAAAAAGCAGTAGTGATAGAAGATTTAATTTCTACTGGTAAAAGCAGCTTGCAAGTAGTAGAGGTTTTGCGTACTGCTGGGGTAGAAGTAATAGGTATGGTTAGTATTTTTAATTATGGTTTTGAAGCAGCTAACAATGCTTTTGCAGCAGCTAATGTTAAATATCAATCGCTCAGTAATTATGAAACCATGATTGCTTTAGCTATAGAAAAAGGTATAGTAAACCCCGAAACAGAAAATCTATTAATGGCTTGGCGTAAAGACCCAGCTAACTGGCAAGGTGTTTGACAATCAACTCCAAATTCCTAATACCAAATTACATTGTATGAATAAAAAATTATTGTTTCTGTTAGTAGCTACGCTAAGTTTTGCCATAGCCACCAAAGCACAAAATAAACCAGCAGAATGGATAACCATTAAAAGCAATAACCTACGCTGTTGGGAGTGTAAAGAACGCTTGGAAAAATACTTAATAGTAGAAAACAAAGCCAGTTGGGAAAGTGGTGTTATTCAAATGCGTTTTAACCTCTTACAAAACGAAATTAGATTTCAATACTGGCCTAGCAGGGTAACACCAGAAGATATAAGAGCAGGTATAAACAATGCAGGTTTTGATGCCGATAATGAAAAGGCCGAAGAAACAGCCTACAAAAAACTACCACCAGCTTGTAAGCGTACAGAAGATGGTGGAGGACAAAAAAAAGGAACACCGCCCTGCCATATAGAACCTTATTAGCAAAAGCAATAAAAATTAAGAATTAGTAATTAAGAATTTTAATATGGAACTACAACAACAATTTGAGCAAGCCGTAGCCAACAGCAAAACCTTAGCTGAAAAACCCGATAACGAAACCCTACTAAAACTCTACGCTTTATACAAACAAGCTACAGAAGGTGATGTGAATACCGAAGCACCTACTAACCCTTTTGACTTTGTAAACAAAGCAAAACACAGTTCTTGGGATAGTTTAAAAGGCATAACCAAAGACGCTGCTATGCAACAATATATTGATCTAGTAGTTAAATTGAAGGGATAGATTTTATTTAACCAGCATTTGTATTTCAATGTAGCAGCGGTGGCGTCGCACATGTTAAACTGTGAAGTAATATTAAGCTTTTATCAAAGCGTAGGTAAGAATTTGAATTGAAGCAAAACCAAAAAAATGAGTACTTTTCAAATGCGGTGCCCGTTATTATTGAGCTGTATTAGCTTTGAGTTCAATGAAGAGAGCTTGGCTGCCAATTTGCGATAGCTAGTTCCCTAAGTTAAATACTCGTGAATGCACTGCGGTTTAATATCCATTTTTGGTTGTTTTTTAGTCAACCTATTTCAGGACGAGACAGTTGTGTGTAGGCGTTCTTCTATTCATTTGATTCTTTCAATGCTTGAAGTTCAATGTCAGAAGAAATACGAAAGTCAGTTAGCTTTATTTTTTCAAGTATTGGTTTTATTGAAGGAATAATCCCTAACAATTTTGCTTTAATAATTACGCCAATTGTTCCTGTATAATTTATTCCAAGTCTTGAAGCAATTTTTCTTGCTTTATAGTCGTCTAATATTACAGTGCTTCCTGGAATTTCTAAAGCCAAAGCAATTGCACTCGATTCACCTCTATCTATTTGTAATTCTAATAATCGTTGCTTGTAAGTGTCTGTAACCTTTTTAATCTCTACCCAATCAGGCAAAGTCTCACCAAATTCAGTTGCAATATCTATGGTTGTTATAATTTCTCCATAAACTTTATGTAAAAGTTCAAGTTCTCCAATGTTTGTGAGAATGATAAAGCAACTTGTGTCTGAAATGATTGTTTTAGGCATTAGCTACGTCTCTTGATAAGTCTGATGCAGGAAAATTAAAAATAGAAACGTTATAGCTGCCCAATAATTCAGCAAAAGTTCTCTTAGTCAAACCAGCAACTTCTGCTGCTTGTCCAAGTGAAAGTTTACCCTGCTCATAAAGCTTTGTAGAAACAATCATTGCTAAATCTCTATTATCAACTTCTATAGTATCTGGCATGTTTAAAGTTAATGTTTTCATAGTCCAAATGTAACTGTTTTTGCAATTGATTTTGATTTTTGAAATTTCCCGATAGGCTTACACACAACGTATCAGGGCTTGGCGATGGTTTGGAATTTGGAAAACGTCAGCCCGTAACCAAAACTAAATTTATAACTAAAAGTTGAAATTAAAATATGAAGCCAAATAGAATTACGTCCGTCGAAACCAAAGCTTGGATATGCACTGCTGTTTAATGTCCATTTTTGGTTGTTTTTTAGTCAACCTATTTCAGGA
>JAYVRD010000029.1:0-11318 GCA_043776595.1 Chitinophagaceae bacterium
CTCCAAAGAAAATAATAATCCACAGTTGGCTCAAGCTGCATTTATACCTTATGCAGCAGGCACAAATATTTCGGTAGCATCACGCTACCAAGCCAGCGAAATTTTTACCATTACCCAAACAAATAGTCAAAATTCTTTTATCAGACCTATGTTTAAAAAGCCAACACAATTGGCATTGTTTAGTTAAGAAAAAATACAATTGGGTTGCCAGCTTTAGGTCTGCTATTGAGCAGCGGTTGCGTCGCACATGTTTAGCTATAAATGAAGATGTAGCTTTTATAGAAGCGTAGATTTTTAAATATTATGATCCCATTTATTAACATCGAAGATTACGTAACTGAAACTTTGCTAAAAAAGATATACAGTTGAAGCAAGAAGAAAAAATTTAAAATTTAAATTTTAATGTTCGCCAAAATAAAACTTAAGACTTGCAAACCTTAGCACAATAGCTATTCTTTAGCCAAACATGTGCGACGCAACCGAAGCTACATTTTTATTCCAAAGCTTGTATCCCAAAAATAAAAAATACCCTATGTACCTTTGCACCATGAGTAAGAAAAAATTAGTAATACTTACAGGTGCAGGCATAAGTGCTGAAAGTGGATTGAGAACTTTTAGAGATAGTGATGGCTTGTGGGAGGGTTATAATATTGAAGATGTAGCTACGCCAAGAGCATGGAAAAAAAATCCACAATTGGTACTTGATTTTTATAACTGTAGGCGTAAAGATGTGGCTGATGCACAACCTAATGCTGCACATGTGGGCTTGGCTGCATTACAGGAATATTTTGATGTAACGATCATTACCCAAAACATAGACGACCTGCATGAACGTGCTGGCAGCAACAATGTACTGCACCTACATGGCGAAATTTTTAAAATGCGTAGTGAACAAGATACCAGTTTGGTGTACGAAATAAAGGAGGATATCTTATTGGGTGATAGGGCTGAAGATGGCTATCAACTTCGCCCCCATATTGTGTGGTTTGAAGAACCAGTACCCATGATAGAAGTAGCTGTTGATATAACCACTATGGCAGAAATTTTTGTAGTAGTGGGTACATCGTTGGTGGTTTATCCTGCTGCTGGATTGGTGGGTTATGCACCAGCTTTTTGCCCCAAGTTTATTGTAGATAAACAAATACCCGATTACACACAGCTAATAAATAACCTAACAGAAATAGAAGCTCCTGCAACTACCGGTGTACAACTACTCACGGAGCAGTTGATGAAATTGTTATAAACCTTAAATATTGCTTTTGAAAGCTTACTAAGTAAAATTAAATTATAACCTTTTGCCACAAAGGGTTTTAATTTTTTATACATCTTTTGCCATGCTAAAAAATAAAAGAAGTTATATTTTTTCCTCGCAGAGTCTCCTTTAAGGGGCTCTGCGATTTTATGCAATGAGATTGATAAGTTAATATAATTTTTTGTCCATATTCTGTAATCTTCGCTTATGCATACTCATTTTGTCTGCATCGATCTACTACATAATAAAAGCCATATAACACTACACAGCTAAACATGTGCCCTTCGGCTGTGCTCAGGATAAACTTGCAACCGCAGCCCAATTGATATTCTGGAGTTTGCTACATAAAAAAATCCCGAAGTGTACACCTTCAGGATTAAATATTTACGGTCGTCAATTATTTTCTTGCGTACATTACTTCCTTCACCAATTTTACTACTCTTACAACGCTAGGTAAAGCTAGCTCTGTAAGGTTGGGTGCATAGTGCATGGGTGCATCGGCACTTGTAATTCTGCGTATGGGAGCATCTAAATAATCAAATCCCTCTTTTTGAATGCGGTAAGTAATTTCGCTACTTACACTAGCAAATGGCCATTGTTCTTCTACAATTACTAGGCGGTTTGTTTTTTTAATGCTTTCTAAAATGGTCATCCAATCCAGCGGACGAATGGTTCTTAAATCAATCACTTCTGCACTTATACCTTCTTTTTCTAACTCAGCTGCAGCACCCAATGCCACTTTCATCATTTTGTTATACGATACAATGGTTACATCTCGTCCAGCTTTTTTTACATCTGCCTTGCCTAATGGAATGTAATATTCTTCGTCTGGCACATCGCTTTTATCGCCATACATTACCTCACTTTCCATAAACATAATGGGATCTTCCTCGTAGCGAATGGCTTGCTTCATCAAACCTTTGGCATCGTATCCATTACTTGGAGAAACCACTTTTAAACCTGGAATATTTGCTAAATAACTTTCAAAAGCGGTACTGTGTTGTGCACCTAATTGGCCTGCACTACCATTTGGGCCACGAAAAACAATGGGGCAACCAACTTGGCCACCACTCATGGCTAGCATTTTAGAAGCGGTATTTAATATTTGGTCTAATGCCAATACAGCAAAGTTCCAAGTCATAAATTCTACAATGGGGCGTAAACCGTTTTGAGCAGCACCAACAGCTACAGCGGTAAAACCAAGCTCGGCAATGGGTGTGTCAATTACTCTTTTTGGGCCAAATTCTGCTAGCATACCTTGGCTTACTTTATAAGCACCATTATATTCTGCTACCTCTTCTCCCATTAAAAAAATACGGTCATCTCTTCTCATTTCCTCACTCATGGCTTCACGAATAGCCTCTCTTAAAGCAATTGAACGCATACAGTTTTAGGTTGATTTATGAGGGGCAAAAATATAAGATTACCCGTTACAAAACCAAAGTGTTTTATACTGCCCACTGTTAGTTTTTTATAGCTGGGTTGTTCAAGTTTTTAAGCCAGTTTTTGTTAGCCATCTAAATCAGGCTATTCAGCTGCGGTTGCGTCGCACATGTCATCTGTAGCGTAAGAATTGGGCTTTTATCAAAGCTTAGCTAGCGTTAGTAAATCTAGCTTATTAGTAATGGTGTATAGCCTTAGTATATTACAACTTCTGATAGTATACCTGCCTTTTCTTAATGGTGAGGAAAAGCCAAATAGACATCTTTAGCTAAATAAGTGCGACGCAACCGAAGCCCAATTGAAATAATAAAGTTGGTTCAATAAAAATTACTACTTCTTTATACCCAACGCCAAACAAACCCAGCCTGCAATAAAAAACACACCACCAATTGGTGTAATGGGGCCAACCCATTTTAGTCCAGGCAGCACTGCAGCTTCTTTGTAAGTAAGCAAGTACAAAGAGCCACTAAAAAATATTATGCCCACTATAAACAACCACCCAGCAGCTTTCAATAATTTATTAGGGTATGAGGCGTATAACATACCCACAGCTAGCAATGCAAACACGTGGTAAAACTGATAACGCACACCAGTTTCAAAAGTGTTTACAGCTACATCGCTTACTAAGCTTTTAAGTTTATGGGCTGCAAATGCACCAAGAATTACAGTCAATGCTCCTAAAAAAGCTGCTGTTTTGAGGTAGGTTTTGTGCATGATTATGGTTTATGGGTTTACTGGTTAATTGGTGGTAATAGTGAAGTTTTGGGTTTGATGTTTAGAGTTGTAAGAAAGCTTGCGATGGTAAGATTGTTGCCCTCAACTTCATAGTTTGCTTGGCTGTAAAATGGTTTCCTCTCTTCTAACTTTTTTTCAAGAAATGCTTTCAACTCATCATCATTAAAATTTTTTATTAGTGGACGATGAGCTTTTTCTTTGCTTAATCTTTTTACTAAAACTTCAAGAGATTCGTTTAAGAAAATGGTGGTGCCATGGCTGTTCATCCATTGCATATTATTAAAAAAGCAAGGTGTGCCTCCACCTGTAGCAATAACCAAATTGTTGTAAGTTTCTAATTGATGTAGTGTTTCATTTTCTTTTTGTCTAAACCACTCTTCTCCTTTCGTTTCAAAAATTTGTTTTATCGAAAGTTGGGTTTCCGCTTCAATTGTAGCATCTAAGTCTAGCCAATTGATACCTAAAGCAACAGCCAATTGCTTTGCCCAATAAGTTTTGCCACTGCCCATCATGCCTATGAGAAAGAGTTTCATGTTTACTTTTTTAAGTAGGCAATTATTTTTTGTGAGATGGATCTTTTGATTTGCTCCCAATTCGCATTTTTGTATAGTTTGGGCATGCCATCTGTTTCTGCATCTCCAAAATAATACATGTTTATTAATAGCTGACCAATATCTACTGATGGAAATTTCTTTTTGAAGAGTTCAATTAGTTCATCAATTTCAAAAATATTTAATAGCACATATAAGTCTATGAAATCTTTTTTGCTGCCCCTTCCAAAAATGGCATTCATTTTTAGTGGGGCTATATCTTTTACTTCAGCTATTCGTATTTCATCAAACGTATGAAGAGGAAAAAGTAATGGTGTTTTGTTATTTACAAAATCAACTTTTACATCATTGATAAAACAAAATAACATTGAGTTGTTGCTGCCCGTTTTTTGATAGCGTTCGCCAAAGTAATCAGTAAGTTTTTCAGAAAGTTCATTAGGAACATGAGAAAGATGTGTAAACATATCTATATCAACCGAGTTTCGATGCCCTAGTAACAAAGCTAAACCTGTGCCTCCAACCAAATAGAAATCTTTTAAAAAAGGAACAGCCATCAACTCTTTTAGTGTGCTGATAAGAACGGGTTGTGCTGTTTTAGTATGTAGCATCTAAATTCTTTAATGTCAATATTTAGGTAGTTGCTAATGAAATACATGCTGCGTTCAGTTAGCGTTTTTGAGTTAATTGTAGCCTCTTTCAACTCTTCATCAGTATAAAATTTTAGCACTGCTTTTATATCATCCAATCCGCCTCTGCTCAATACCCTACTTACCAAATAGGTTTTATGTTCGTAAGCATCCAACTGGCTAAGGTCGGCATCCCACAAAATTTTATCTTGCAATATCAACCCTTGAATATTCATTGTGGTAAAGATAGATTTTATTTAAACGCATTTAACCCTGTTACATCCATACCTGTAATTAATAAATGAATATCATGCGTACCCTCGTAAGTAATTACACTTTCCAAGTTCATCATGTGCCTCATAATACTATACTCACCCGTAATACCCATGCCACCTAGCATTTGCCTTGCATCTCTACAAATATTGGTGGCTATTTCGCAGCTATTACGTTTTGCCATGCTTACCTGTTGTGGTGTAGCTTTACCTTCGTTCATCAGCACACCCAAACGCCAAACCATTAGTTGCCCCTTTGTAATTTCAGTAATCATTTCCGCCAGTTTTTTTTGTTGTAGCTGAAAGCCGGCAATCGGTCTTCCAAACTGTATTCTTTCTTTGGCATAACGCAAGGCGGTATCGTAGCAATCCATTGCTGCACCCAATGCTCCCCAAGCTATCCCATATCTAGCTTTGGTAAGGCAACCCAATGGGCCTTTTAACCCTTTAATTGTAGGAAAAATATTTTCCTTCGGCACTTTTACATTATCAAATACCAACTCACCCGTAGCACTTGCACGCAAGCTCCATTTACCATGTGTGGTAGGAGTTGAGAAACCTTCCATTTCTCTTTCTACAATTACACCACGTATATCTCCAGCCTCATCTTTTGCCCACACTACAGCCACTTGTGCAAAAGGTGCATTGCTAATCCACATTTTAGCACCATTTAGTAGTACATGGTCGCCAGCATCTTTTATGTTGGTAAGCATACTGCTTGGGTCGCTACCATGGTTAGGTTCTGTCAATCCAAAACAACCCAGCCATTCGCCACTAGCCAATTTTGGAAGATATTTTTTCTTCTGTTCCTCACTCCCATAGGCATTGATGGGGTGCATTACCAAACTGCCTTGTACACTTGCAGTGCTGCGTACACCACTATCGCCACGTTCTAGTTCTTGCATCATTAAGCCATAGCTTATATAGTCCAATCCACCACCACCAAATTCAACAGGTATCGTAGGACCAAAACAGCCCAACTCACCCATTTGCTTTACTATTTGTTGGGGAAATTCGGCACGTTGGGCATAGTCTTCTATAATTGGGCTAATTTCTTTTTTTACATAATTCCTCACCGTATCTCTAATAAGTTTATGCTCTTCAGTTAGCAATTCATCCAATGCAAAATAATCGGGAGATTGAAATAAATCCATACGTGCAGCCATGGGTTACAATTTTTTATTGCCGCAAAAATAGTTGATACAGCATTACTAACATTTGTTTGTTTAGGGGTTGTGGGCTTTGATATTTCTACTAGGCTACGGATATCCCCTTTTTGTATAAGTGGCATATTGCAATATTGGTTTATTGCATATCTTTAAAAAAACTACAACCCGCTTGCAAAAAATAATTTCATTTTGTTTGCTGCTTTTATTGAATAATACTCATGCAAATGCACAAAGCAAAATGTATTATTCCGTAAAAAATATAACTACTAAGCCAGGTGGTCTATCACAAGGGAGTAGTTATTTCAGGCATGAGGATAAGCAGGGCTTTATGTGGATTACCGCCAACAATGCTGTAAACCGCTACGATGGATGTAATGTAAAAGTGTATAACCTTGACCGGTATTTTATAAATTGTTCACCCCTTACACAAGGCATTAACTTTACAGAAGATGAACAAAGTAACTTGTATATAGGTAGCGAAAAAGGTATTTATATTTACCATAGAAATAAGGACAATTTTACGTTGGTAGAACCCTTTGGTAAAAATGCAGATGCTATTCCCATTGGCTGGTACAACAATGAATTATGGTGTTTTAATAAAAATTGGGAGGTAGTTTCTTATAACCCATCAACTAACCAAAGCAAAAAAATCACAAGCATACCATTTGCTCCATTGCCCTCTGTACATGTGTATGCCATGGGTAGTATAAATCTGTATGCCTATATGCCCTCTATAGATACAAAAGGCAACATTTGGTTTTTTAGCCCTACTGCACAAGTAATATCTTATAACATAATAACAGCAATACAACAACAGCACAAGCTTCTGCCAGGCATGTCTTCAGCAAAAATTGATTTTGCTAAGTGCTACGCCGATACTTTATATGCTTACATAAACAATTATTTTATAAAAGCACCTTGCAATAACACTGCATCCATTTTTTTAAAAAAAATACCTCGACCTGACAATGACTGGGCAAGCTTTGCAATAAATGATACCGCTATAATAATGAAAAATTATGATGGTATTTTCTTGTACAATAAACAGTTTGAATTAAAGAGCTTACTTATAAATAATGGTGCTATCTACCCAAGAGGTTTCAATTTTGATTTTGATAAAAGCGGCAGGCTGTGGTTTTGTAACGATGGGTTGGGGCAGGTAATTTTTAATTTTGCACCAAGGCTATTGCCTAAAAAACCCGACGAAACAAGTGGCATTAATGAAACAGTAGATTATGGAGTAGGGCAGCTTGCAGAATTAGATGATGGTAAAATTTTAGCAACTTTAAAAATATATGACCCCATAAAAAAAGTATTTAACCCTTACAAATATTCATTCGGTGAGTGGAGTTGTAAGTTTGGTTCGACAAAAACCAATAAAGGTATATATGTTTGTTATTTTGACAAGAATTTTTTTGTAGTAAAATTAGTAACTAGCAAAAAAGAAATAAAATTAATTGCAAAAATACCATCGGCTAATAATGAAAATATTATTCAGGATGTAACTGAATTGCAAAATGGTAATGTGATGGTAAGTACAAACAGGGTTATTTATATTATCAACCCATTTACCAAGCAGCAAAAAAAAATAACTAATCTGCCATCACAAGGTGTTTGCTTTAAAGTAAACCCTTTGCCTAATGATAAGTACATCATTAGTTTTGTGCAAGGCACTGCTTGGCTTACTACTATTAGTAACGATAGCATTATTTGGGAAAAAGAAGTATTGCCAACTGAACATTTGTACTACATACAAGCATTGCCCAATTACCAATATGCAGCAGCCACCAACACCAAAGTGTATATTTTAAATGATCAATTTAAAGCGGTAAAAAAATATGATGTAAATAATGGACTGGCAGGTAATACCATGTATGGATTACTAACTGATAGCCAAAATAATGTATGGGTAAGCCATGAACGTGGGCTTAGTACCATTAATACAACCACCAACCATATTATAAATTTTACTAAGGAAGATGGCATACAGGATTATGATTTTAATAATCGATGTTTTTTAAAAGCAAAAGATGGTACACTATATTTTGGCGGTATCAAAGGCTTTAACCATATTAAGCCACCATTATATTATACATCTGTTTACACTACGGAAACTTACATAGATGATATTTTTGTGAACAATACCATCTATGATAATTATAAAAAAACAGATAGTGTAATTTTACTAAACCTACAACCCACCCAAAATAATATTGTAATAAACCTTGCTGCAAAAAATCTGCAGTTAGCCGAAGATGAAAAAATTGCATACCGTCTAAATGATGCTCCTTGGGTATATGCTACAAATCCTGCTGTTATTACTTACTCAAGTTTAGCATCTGGTACGTACAATTTGCAAGTTGCCACATACGAACGTTTTACGGGTAATCTTATTATTCAAAAAACAATAACCATAAACATTGCCAAATATTTTTATGCCACTACTGGTTTTGTTGTTGTATGTACTTTTATATTGTTTGGTAGTTTGTTTTGGTTGGTAGAAAGAAGACGCAAACAAAAGCAGCAAAAAGAATTTGATGCACTAAAAACAAAGCAGCAGGAAACTGAAAAATTAGCCGCCGAACGCCAACGCATTACTGCCGACCTGCATGATGAAATTGGCTCTTCACTCAGTAGCTTGCAAGTAAACAGTACTGTAGCGAATCACTTAATAAATACCAATAGCGAAAAAGCAAAAACAGTAATACAGAAAATAGAAACACAAAGCCAACAACTTGGCGAAAAATTGGGCGATTTTATTTGGAGTATGAAGCCTGGTAAAGATGAATTTGTAACCCTAAGCAGCCGTATAAAAACATTTGCCAACGATTTAATGGGCAGTACCCATATGAATTATCATATAAACATTGATACTTGTGTAGATAACGCTTTAACCGAAGTGCAGCTTCGCAAAAACATATTACTTATTACTAAAGAAGCCATTAATAATGCTGTAAAATACAGTGCTGCTTCGCAAATAGATATTTCTATTGAGAGGCTTGACCAAACTTTTGTAATTACTGTAGCCGATAATGGCGAAGGATTTAATGTAGAAGAGGTAAAAGGCAATGGCTTAAGAAATATGCAAAAAAGAGCAGAAGAATTACAGGGAAAATTTGAAATAATTAGTGAACCAAAAAAGGGTTCAAAAATTATTGCCACCATCCCTATCCCCTAATTTAACTACAAAGCCTTACTGCACAGCATAGTACATTTGAACAATGGTAATAAAGGTATTTATATATGATGATAGTGATGAACGCCGAGACAGCTTAAAAGCACTTTTTAGCCTAAACGAGGATATAAAAGTAGTTGGCGAAGCTGCTAATTGCAGCAATGTATTAGCAGAAATGGAAGATACCTATCCTGACGTTGTGTTGATGGATATTAACATGCCCATAAGTGATGGTATTGAAGGATTGAAAAAAATAAAAACTACCTATCCTGCCATTAGAGTGCTGATGCAGACTGCATTTGACGATAGTGAAAAAATATTTTTAAGCATAAAAAACGGGGCAAGTGGGTACATATTAAAAAGCGATAAATCGCAAAAAATCCTTCAAGCCATAGAAGAAGTTTATGAAGGTGGTGCAGCCATGAACCCCAATATTGCCATTAAAGTATTGGAGCATTTTAAGCCACAGCAAAAAAAATCTCCCCTAAGCCCAAAAGAAAATGAAGTGCTTGCATTGCTATCGCAAGGGCTTAGTTATAAAATGGTGGCAGATAGGCTTGGCGTAAGCTACACTACTGTAAACACCCACAGCAGGCGTATATACGAGAAACTCCACATCTCCTCTCTTGGCGAAGCCATTGCATGGTATTACAACAACAAGTAAAGCCCATTTTGTTTTGTAGTTAGATTTAAGGATTAAAGCAGTTATGTTTTTGTAGAGTTTTGGGTTGCTATAAAAACAACCATTAACCAAAAAAAATAACAGCATGAAAAAAGTAGTAATCGCATTTGCAATAGGTTTTGCAGCATTGCAAGTGAGTGCACAAGGCACAAACCGAACAAAAGGCAAAACAGTAGTAGGCAATGAAGCTGGAACCTCTGTTGTTAAATCAAAAGGCAACATAAAGGACAATATTATATTTTCGGTAGGTGCAGCTGTAGGCACACCCAGCAGTGCTGTAAAAGACAATGCCTATGGGGTAAACTCGCCAGCAATTAATGCAGATGTTTATTTTCCATTATTTGCAAGTAAAAAAGGCTGGGATGGCGTAGTAAAAGGAAAAACTTTTGGTTTAAATGTAAGTAGCACTTACGACCTTGGTGGAAAAGGAAGCCCCACTACTCCATTGCCTTCTGCTTTTGCAGTAACAGGGCAAACAGGTAGTAATGTGGTTTATAGAGGTGGTAGTCCAGCACAAGCTGGTTTTAGAATGGGTGCGGGACCACAAGTAAATTTTAATATTGGCAATTATTTTACCATATCACCCATGATACTGGGCGAATATTTTAGTATGACCCAAAAAACATTAAGTGCTGTGCAAACCACCACATACAATGGTAAAGATTATGAGTTTAATTTAACCACCATGCCCGAAACCAAAACCAGTGGTTTCGCTGTTACACCCAAATTGCGTTTGCAATATCTGCTGTCCAACACTATAGGTATATATGTACAAGGAGCTTACACCACTGGTCCAAAAATAAATACTACTATAAGCAAATTAATGCCCAACGGCAACCCACAAACGCCAGGCAACACTTATAACTTGCAACAATTGCAAACAGCCACCTATGTAAATGGCGAAACCAAAAGCACCGCTTATAATGCAATGAGTTTTGGTGGTGGGTTAGTGGTTAGTTTTGGGAAAAGACCAAAGCCTTTAAATGAAGAGAATACAAATTCTTCAGGGTCTCTATCGGCAACTTCAGGTGGAAGCAATGGACAAAGTACACATTCAACACCAACAAAAAAAGTAGCCAATATTGATAAAGGTTGGGATGGGACAGTGAAAGGATTATTTCTAGGGCAGTATGCCAGTACTTTAGTGTCAAGTAAAAATGGGGTAGAGAATATAGTGAGCCAAATAAATAAGCAAGGCAAAGGCAAAGCCACCATAGAAACATACAACAATAAGCAGTTTATTAAAGTTGTTACTACAAAAGATGACAAATCATTTTCAGAATTTTATCCTGTAGATGATTATGGCAAAACTGGTAAAATAATTGCTGGTGGCGGTGGTTTAAAATGTAACCCAGATGCTAGCTGCTTTAATTGCGAACCAAGACCTATAGTTGGCGGTGGATACCAATGTTT
>JAYVRD010000030.1:0-2867 GCA_043776595.1 Chitinophagaceae bacterium
GGTTGCGTCGCACATTTTTGGCTATGGATGGAAATTTAGCTTTTATTATGTAGAGATATCAAAAATTAAAAGATAGAGTAATTTTAGCCTCGAAATGTCAGCCATTAGTATTCAATAAATTTATTGATCAATAAATTGGCCAATATGCCAAAGAATTCCAGACGGGTCATGTAAAAAGAATTCTTTGCCCCAATCATTTTCTTTAATGGGTATAAGTTTTACAGTTGCATAAGTTGTGGTTAAGTTTAAAGCAGCTATCTCTTTCCAATAACTCAAAACATCATCTACTTCTAAAAAAATCATGGTATTGTCTATCCAATCTTGCACGTAAGCATTTTGTAAATAGAATGCAATGTTTTCTTTTCTAAAAACCGACATATTATTGCTTAGGATGGTTTCTTGAAAACCTAAGTCTGTATAAAAATTTCTTGATAATTGAAAATCTTTTGCTCCAATAAATGGTCGTATGGATTTTATTTTTTGTATCATTTTTTATTATTATTCCAATTATTGAATTGAAATTAGCGACTAAAAATCAGCCTTTCGTCTACGCTCAATGCTCAATATATATTCTACAGTTGCAGTGTGCGACGCAACCGCAGCTTAATATTTATTCTACTGCTGGTTACAAAATTATCGCTTCATCATTCCATCTACACTTATTCTACCAGGTCCACAAAGTAATAGGGTTACAAATGAAGTAATGTAGAGTAAAGCCATTTCGGCACCAGCATTTATGCCATGGTGAACGCTAAATATGGCTACCAATAAACTTATAATCAGGGGTAATACTGCAAACCTTGTAAATAAGCCTAGTACTATCAACATACTGCAAAAAACTTCGGCAAAAATTACCAATACCAAACTCCATTTATGCCCAATGCCTATGGGGTCGTAAAAATCTATAGCCAGTGTGGCAAAGTTCATCATCTTGGTTAAGCCATGATTGGCTATCATTAAAAATCCAAAACAAAGCCTTATTAAAAACATAGAAATATTGAAAGAAGTACTGGTATAATTGATGGATAAAAATTTTTTCATGATACATGGTTTGAACAAAAGTACAACTTACTTCTGTTTATCCACAATCAGACATATGGTGTTTGTGTTGCGTTGAGGCAATGTTACCTTTAACACGATTTTACGTTTTATTAAAAATAAAATAGAAATATTTGTTTATCACCAGCCGTTTGCAAACCATGATGCAGTTAAAAAAAATGTTACCCTTTGCTCTACTTGTATTTGCTTTTACAGCTAGTGCACAAAGCACTAAAGTGTATAATGATGCTGATGCAGAATTTAAAAAGGCAAAAGAATATTATCAAAACGAGCAGTTTAGTTTGGCATATCCATTGTTTAAATCCTTAAACAATCAAAAGTTTTCTGCTGCACATGTTATACCCATAACTACACAACAAGAATCGGAGTTTTATAGTTTGTTGTGTGGCTTAAAGTTAGATGATGAAACTGCCGAAATAAAAGCTGTTGAATACATAGCTTTAGAAGCCAATGCACCACGTGTGCAAATGTTGAGTTATCAATTGGGCGAATATTATTATCGTAAGCAACGCTTTGCCGATGCACTTGCATACTATAACAAAACAAATATTGCTAACCTTAGCAATAGAGAAATTGCAGAAATGAAATTTCACCAAGCGTATGGTTATTTTACTGCCAACCAATTTAATAGTGCAAAGCCTTTGTTTGATGCCATCCGCCAAATAAAAAGTGACCCTAATTATTTAGATGCCAACTATTACTTTGGCTTTATTTCTTTTTCTGAAAGAAATTATCGCTTGGCAATGGAGAGTTTTAAATTGGTAGAAACGCAGGAAACGTACAGTAAAGTAGTGCCGTACTACATAACAGAAATTTATTACTTTAATGGAGAAAAAGATAAAGCTATTGAGTATGGTGATAAGGCTTTACAATCTGGTGGACAATACTACGACGTTGAGTTGAAACATGTAGTGGGTCATGCAATGTTTGAAAAGAAACAATATGCAGCAGCCCTACCATATTTAGAAGATTATGTAAACAAAACCACTAAAGTAAGGCGTGAAGACCAGTACGAACTTAGCTACTGCTACTATGAAGCTAAATTATGGAATAAAGCCATACCTGGTTTGAAACAATTAGGAGGTAAAGAAGATTCGCTAGCACAAAATAGTATGTACTTGCTGGCAGATGCATATTTAAAAACAAGCCAAAAAACAAATGCACGGAATGCTTTTTTGTTTTGCTCGCTAAATAGTAGTAATAAATTTCAAAGAGAAGTATCAAGGTTTAACTACGCCAAATTAAGTTTTGAATTGAGCTATTACGATATTGCGGCCAATGAGTTTGAATCTTTTATTAAAGACTATCCAAAATCTGCCTATATACAAGAAGCCAAAGAGTTATTAGTGAATGTAATGGCTAATACTAGTAACTATAAAGATGGACTGACTTTGTTTGAAAGCTTGCCTACACAAAGTGAGAACGTAAAGAAAGTGTACCCAAGAATTTTGTATGGTAGAGCTGTTGAATTAATAAACGACCAACAAATAAGTAAAGCAGATGCGTTGTTAAATAAGTTACTAACTGTGCCTTACAATGCTGCCTTATTACCCTACACTAACTTTTGGAAAGGAGAAATTTGTTATCGTACCAATAGGGTAGATGAAGCTATAACCTACCTAAATAATTATTTAAAAAATCCACAACAAAGTGGGGAAGCCAATTTGCAAAATGCAAAATATACTTTAGGCTATTGCTTATTAAAACAAGAACAATACCGCCAAGCATTAAGTTATTTTGAGCAAGTGGTAAGAACAGTTTCTACATCATCTACCAACATTGAACAAGATGCTTACTTACGAAGTGCT
>JAYVRD010000031.1:0-11173 GCA_043776595.1 Chitinophagaceae bacterium
GTTGTGCATGTTGTTTTAGAAAGTTTGGTCACTAACTATGACAACTGCACTCCATCTTTTGTCCCATCTTTTTAAAAATTAACTCCGCCAACGGGTTAACTAATGTACTTCTTTATTGGGAAAACTCAAATTAAAATTGTTTGATTTTCAAGAATTTAATGTTGGCAGAGCTCAATTCAAAACGGTTGCCAACCTTTTAAAAGATTGGCAACCGTTAGTTACTGATTACTATTAAAGGGATTAATTGAAATACCATTGCCCAGCCTAGCCCAGACAATAGCGTATACCACGACCCCTCCTAGCCTCCCCAAAGGGGAGGAAGCAAAGCCAAGGGGCGTAGTAGCAGCGAATGGCTGGATACAAAAGTTGAACAAAGAACCAAAGCCGATGCTTCAAAAAAAATACAAATTACTAATTGCTTACTTACCCTTGTTGGCTAGCTGCCCACAGGCTGCATCAATATCTTTACCTCTACTTCTCCTTAGCCTTGCATTTACTTTTTTGCTTTCTAGGTAAGCCATAAAGTTGTCGGTAGTTTCTTCATCGGGCTTGGTAAACCTAAATTCGGAGATGGGGTTGTACTCAATAATATTAATTAAATCAGCAGGTACTTGGCGGTAAATTTTTATTAAATCGTCAGCATCTTTTTCGCTGTCGTTAAGGTTTTTAAAAAGTATGTATTCAAACGTTATTTCGTTGCCCGTTTGTTTGTAAAAATAGTTAAGGGCATCTATTAATACCTTTATATTATTGGTTTCGTTAATAGGCATTATTTGGTTACGTTTAGCATCGGTAGGTGCATGTAAACTTAGTGCTAATTTAAAACGTACTTTATCATCACCCAGTTGTTTTATTTGCTTAGCCACACCAGCTGTAGAAACTGTAATACGTGTAGGACTCATAAACAATCCATCTTCGGCACTAATTCTTTCTACTGCTTTTAAAACGTTTTTATAGTTAAGTAAGGGTTCGCCCATGCCCATAAAAACAATATTGCTTAGCTTTTGCTTATATTCTTTTTCACTTTGCTGGTTTAGCAAAACTACTTGGTCGTAAATTTCATCGTAGGTTAAGTTTCGTTTTCTATCCATATAGCCCGTAGCACAAAACTTACAACTAAGGCTGCATCCAATTTGAGAAGATACACAAGCTGTTTTTCTTTTCTCGGTAGGTATTAGTACACCTTCAATTAAATGTCCATCAAAGGTTTTAAAACGGCTTTTGAAAGTTCCGTCATCGCTATGTTGTATAGTATCTATTTTTAAAGCAGGTAGTATAAATTCGTTTTGTAGTTTGGTACGCAAATCCTTGCTTAGATTGCTCATATCATCAAAACTGTGGGCATGCTTTTGCCAAAGCCATTCCCAAACCTGTTTGGCTCTAAATTTTTTATCTCCAATTTTTAGGAAGTAATCTTCTATTTCATTCAAGCTCAGGTTTCTTATATTCTCCATGTTGGCAAAGATAAACCAAGGGCTTGTTGCAGGTAAATGTTTATTTTAATAATTAAGGTTTGTGTACACCTAACATACTTTCCAAAGCAGTATCTACGCTTGGGTATAAAAATGTAAAACCTGTTTTTTTTATTTTGTGGCAGTTAACAGTGGCACTTTTTAAAATTTCAATACTCATTTCTCCAAGCATTAGTTTTAAAACAAAGCTGGGTACACTGGCGGCTATAAAAAATTTTCCTTTTATTACTTTAGCTATAGCAAGTGTAAGTTGCTTATTGGTTACAGGGTTTGGGGCTACAGCATTAAAGCTACCCTCCATGTTTTCATTTTCAATTGCATGTATAAACATTCGGCACAAGTCATCAATTGCTATCCAACTAACTATTTGCTGCCCATTACCTAAAATGGATGCAATGCCAAATTTTATAGGCTTTATAAATTCTTTTAAGGCACCACCATCTTTACTTAATACAATACCTATACGCAGCTTTACCAACCGTTTTTGCAGTTGTGTTATGGGTTCAATACTTTCCTCCCATAATCTGCAAGTTTCACCAAGAAATTCAGTATCGGCTGGTGATTCTTCTGTAAAGCCTGCTTCCTCTCCTTTGGAGAGGGCTGGGGTGAGGTCTGCACCATACCAACCAATAGCACTTGCACTAACCACTGCTTTTACTTTGTTATCATTTTCTTGTAAACCTTTTATGAGCAATGCACTGCTTTGTGTACGGCTATCTACAATTTCTTTTTTGCGTTGGGTAGTCCAGCGTTTATCGGCCACACCAGCACCAGCTAAGTGAATAATGTAATCTGCATTTTTAATAGCTGCGGTATCTATGGTTTGTTTTTCTACATTCCAGTTGGCATAAGTAAGGTTTGGTATAGAGGGTTGATTGGCTATACTACGACTAAGTATAGTAACGCTATAACCTTTGGCAAGCAGCATGGGTGTTAAATGATTACCTACTAAACCTGTACCACCTGTAATGAGTATGTTTTGCATAAATTATTAAACAATGGTTTGGAGAAATGGTTTTATTATTTCAAAGGTAGTTGTTGGTTAATTTTTTCTAAATCTATTAAAGGTCAATTTTTTTTGAATTGACTAGGCTGTTGAGGCTTTAGTTAGTAAGCGTTATCTTAGCACACCCTAATACAACCCCAAAGTGCTTAAAGATATTATCATTGCTATACAGTCCTACTTTAAGGCTCATCGCTTTATTGCAAAACATAGGCTTTGGAAATGGATTATCATAACCGGTATTGTATACACTATTTTGTTTGTGCTAAGCATGTACTTTTTCTCTAAAACTTCTTTTGCGTTTGTAGAGTGGCTGAGTTTGAAAACAGGATTGAAGCAGTGGCTTGACAAAACACAGGGCAGTTGGATGATTGGTTTTTTATCTACCATTGGTGGTATTATTTTAGTGATTATACAAATGCTATTTTATTTTTCGCTATTTAAGTATTTGTTTTTAATTGTGGGCTCGCCTGTGTTTGCTTACCTCAGCGAAAAAACTGAAGCCATAATTGAAGGCAAAGATTTTCCGTTTAGTTTTAAGCAATTGGCAAAAGATATTGTACGAGGAATTAGAATTGCCTTACGCAATACTTTATGGCAAACGGTTTACACCATCACTATTCTCATAGTAAGTTTTATACCATTAGTAGGTTGGTTTACGCCTATACTTGCCATATTAATTGAGTGTTACTATTATGGTTTTTCTATGTTGGATTATAGTATGGAGCGTCATAAAAAATCGCCAGCGGAAAGTATCTCATTTATTGGCAATCATAAAGGCTTGGCAATTGGTAATGGCTTAGTGTTTTATATGATGCATTTATTACCCTTTATTGGTTGGGTGTTGGCACCTGCCTATGCTGTAGTGGCTGCTACCATTAGCATGCATCCATTAAAAGAAAAATAAAATTTTGTTAGCCAGCAATCATGTTTCAATTAAGCTGCGGTTGCGTCGCACATGTTTAGCTATGAAAATCTATTAAGCAAAACAAGTGATAAATGACAAGTCATAAGTGAAGAGTGTAACTCCTATATATGTACAATAACATTTCAACCCTTCGGAAATTTAGTAAGCTTTTCCAGCTTCACTTTCTACATATATCATTTCATTTCTCAACATATACTTCAGTTCTATTTATACTCATTTCAGGATGCTGTTGTTGATACACGTTAAGTAAAGTTTCCACTGCCTTCTTGCCATCAATACCCAACTCTAAAGAATAATTATTTACATACAAATCAATATGCTGCCTCATTACATATTCACTCATTTCTTGCGAGTGCTGTTTTACATAAGCTGTAACAGTGGGGTAATTAGCAAAGGCAAATTCAAGGCTTTGATGTATTAATTTATCTACTAGCAAGCAGGTTTGCTTGTCCATATTTCTATTAGCTATAATGCCTCCCAAGGGTATAGGTACTTTTAATTGTTGTTCCCAATACACACCTAAGTCCATTAGTTGTAGAAGCCCTTTATCTTGGTAGGTAAATCTGTTTTCGTGTATAATAACACCCGCATCTACTTTACCACTAATTACAGCTTGCTCTATTTGATGAAAGACCATAAATTTTTTTAGCTGTGCATTGGGAAACGCCAAACTAAAAAGCATATGTGCTGTAGTGTTCTCTCCAGGTATAGCAATAGTTAGGGTATCTATATCATCTAAAAGCAATCTTTTTTTAGCAATCAGTAAAGGACCAACACCTTTACCCAAAGCACCACCACTATTTAGCAAAATATATTTATCCATCACCAATGGCAAAACACCATAGCTTATTTTAGAAATATCTAGTTTGCCTTCTTTGGCCCAATTGTTTAAGGTTTGTACATCTGCTAATACCACATCAAACTCTAAGCCTTGGGTATCTATTTTTTTGTTTACCAAAGCATCAAAAATAAAAGTATCGTTAGGGCAGGGTGAGAAGCCAAGAGTGAAATTCATAGTAGTGAAAAGTGAAAAGTGAAAAGTGAAAATGGAGCTTAACTCACATTTTATTAATCAACTTTCACACCATTTTATAAAGTTGAGTAATTTGTTTTAGAAGGGTTTCATTTAGATTGTCAATAGCTAATTTTATTTGCCACTTTGTTTTATCACGTTCGCCAATAAAATTGCTTACTCCTCTTATTTGCAAAAAATGAATGTTCATTTCTCTACACACATAATGCAAAGCTGCACCTTCCATGCTTTCTATAGTAGGGTTATATTTTTTTATTAGTTGTTCAATTCTTTTTTCATCAGTAGAAATTTGATTTACTGTTATACCGCTTACAACAGGCAGTTTTAAAAGATTGTATTGTGTTAGCAAAGGGTTGGGTAGCTTTCTTCTTTCATAAGGTGGGTAGCTGCTTTTCTCCAACTTTAGTTCAAAAATATCTTTCCATTTTCCATCTTCTTGTACGCCCATATCGCCCAAAGTTTCTTCATTAACAGCTATTACTTTGCCAAGGTTCATTTTAGTGTCAAAAGTACCAGCAATACCAACTTGTATAATTAAATCTGGTTTTTCCTCCATCACCAATTGCATTAGCGATACTGCCGTAGCCAACATGCCCACACCACTTTGATGGAACACCACTTTAAACCGTTTGCTTTCGCTGGTATACAGTGGGTTGATGTTTAGAAACGCAGGCATCCATTCGCCTGTTGTAGCTGCAGTTATTACTACTTTCATGTTTGCGAAGTTGGGAGTTTTTTTGTTACACTGGTAGCTAAAGGCTAATACCTATTAGCTTTTAGCATCTTCCATTACCTTTGTTTCCAAATTTATTGATTAGTGATGGTGTATTTAACAAGACAGGAACATTTTAACGCTGCCCACAAATTGTACAATCCTAAGTGGAGTAAAGAAAAGAATGACGAAATGTTTGGCGTATGTGCCAACGAAAATTGGCATGGACATAACTACGACCTTTTTGTAACCATAAAAGGAACGCCAGATGTAGATACAGGTTTTTTATACGATGTAAAAAAGCTGAGTGTTTTAGTAAAGCAACATGTGATAAATAAGTTAGACCATAAAAATTTAAACATGGATGTAGATTTTATGGATGGACAGATGTGTAGCACCGAAAACTTAGCCATTGCTATATGGCAGCAGCTACAACCACACTTACCTACTAGTGTTCAATTGCATTGCATAAAGCTGTACGAAACGCCAAGAATTTATGTTGAATATTTTGGCGACTAATTGAACCAATAACCAGTTTCATTGTTTAAATATGATGCAGAAAAGAGTTGCCGTATACCGCAAAGAACATTTTAATGCAGCACATAAGTTGTTTAATCCTGCATGGAGTGATGAAGAAAACAAAGCTGTATTTGGTTTGTGCAGCAATAAAAATTTTCATGGACATAATTATGAGTTAGAAGTAAAATTAACTGGTGAAGTAGATGCGGTTACTGGTTTTGTAATTGATTTAAAATTGCTTAGCGATCTCATTAGAAAAGAAGTGCTGGATAGATTTGACCACAAAAATTTAAATTTAGATACAGAATTTTTTACAAAATTGAACCCAACGGCAGAAAATATTGTTATAACAATTTATGAGCTATTACGTAGGCAAATTGACATAAAATACGACTTACACATTCGCTTATACGAAACGCCCAGAAATTTTGTTGAATACCCTGCGTAGTGAGTTGAGTAAAGAACAAAAGATGAAGTGTGCGACGCAACAACAGTTTAATAGTACCAATAAAGCTGGCTACAAAAAATACATACAATGGCATACAAAAAAATAGAACAATACGATGATGATGTAACTGCTGGTTTATCAGAAAATTATCGAAGTGCTTTAAACTTATTGGGCGAGGATGCAGAACGTGAAGGCTTACTAAAAACACCAGAACGTGTTGCTAAGGCTATGCAATTTTTAACACAAGGCTATAGCCAAGATGCAAAAGCAATTATTAATTCTGCCAAGTTCCACGAAAATGTAAGTGAGATGGTAATTGTGAAGGACATCGAGTTATATTCTATGTGCGAGCACCACATGCTGCCTTTTTATGGCAAAGCTCATGTGGCGTACATACCCAATGGAACGATTACTGGCTTAAGCAAAATAGCAAGAGTAGTAGATGTATATGCAAGAAGATTACAAGTACAAGAAAGATTAACGACGCAAATATTAGATGCGATAAAAGAGTCTTTAAATCCATTAGGTGTAGCTGTAGTAATAGAGGCTAAACATTTGTGTATGATGATGCGTGGTGTACAAAAACAAAATTCGGTTACTACTACGTCTGCTTTTTTTGGTGAGTTTGAAAAGTACCCAACAAGAAATGAGTTTTTGAAATTGATAAGCACAAGTTTGGTTTAGTGCATCAATAATTGTACATCTACCTCTGTTTTGCAAGTGCCAGTTAGCTGAAATATAGTTAACTGGCCTTGTAGTTTATACTGGTTACCTTCTAACAAAAAAATTTCAATTTCTTTTTTATCAAGGTTGGCTTTATGTAATATTTTACACCGTAGGCTTGGTATAAATTGTACTTGGTATTTCTATCTTTTAAAATGGTAGCTGGCGATAAAATTTCTAATATTAGGCTAGGAGGTTTGGTGGGATATTTGCCTTCAATGGGTTCGCACACTATCATTACATCGGGGCGTACAACTGTTTCATTGTTTACAATCCAATCACAGCTGTATAAAACTTCACAGCTATCATTTTTATTTGCTTTATCTAAAGCATTTTTAAAAGCAGAAATAAAATTTCCTCCAAAAGATTGGTGCTGCCAAGTAGGTGAAGGATTCAAAGTAAATGGAAAACCCTTTATTAATTCCCAATCACCTTCCCACTTTTCATAGTCTTGGTAGGTGTATCTTGGTAAATCGTTTATGGTTAACTCGAATGACATACGTAAATTTAGGTAAATAAATTAACTATCCTTTATTGCCCAATATATATTCTACTGATCAAGGGCTGGGGGATGGAAGCGGTAGCTACACGACGAAGGAGTGTACTACAAGCGTACAGCCCCAACCAAAGTTGATAGTAGTGCAATAGCCCACAGCCCCTATTAATTTCATTCCCTTATTTTTGGAGACATTTAAAAATTTGAATTGCTTATGAAACATGCTTATTTTTTTCCTGGACAAGGCTCACAGTTTAGTGGCATGGGAAAAAATTTATACGATACCAACCCGCTTGCTAAAGAATTATTTGAACAAGCCAACGATATTTTGGGCTTTAGAATAAGTGATGTAATGTTTGCTGGTACTGATGAGGAATTGAAACAAACCAATGTAACGCAGCCTGCTGTTTTTTTACACTCGGTTATAGCATTTAAAACTTTGGAAGCTGTGAAGCCCGATATGGTGGCTGGTCATTCGCTAGGAGAATTTAGTGCATTGGTGGCAAATGATACTTTGAGTTTTGAAGAAGCATTAAAGTTGGTGAGCATTCGTGCAAACGCTATGCAAAAAGCTTGTGAATTGGTACCAAGTACGATGGCTGCTGTATTGGCTTTGGCTGATGATAAAGTAGAACAAATTTGTGCCTTGGTAGAAAATGAAACCTTCGAAACAGTTGTGGCAGCTAATTATAATTGCCCTGGACAATTGGTAATTAGTGGTAGCCTAAGAGGCGTAGAAGTGGCTTGTGAAAGATTGAAAGCTGCTGGTGCAAAACGTGCAATGCTACTGCCTGTTGGTGGTGCTTTCCACAGTCCATTAATGACACCTGCAAAAGAAGAGTTGGCTGCTGCCATAGAAGCTGCCACTTTTAATACACCTGCCTGCCCTGTATATCAAAATGTGGTGGGTGTGGCTGTAAGAGATGCTGCTACGATAAAACAAAACTTGATAGCACAACTTACAAGTGCTGTACGCTGGAAGCAGAGTGTAGAAGCAATGGTGAAAGATGGAGCAACAAACTTTACAGAAGTAGGACCAGGAAAAGTATTGCAAGGATTGGTACAGAAAATATTTAAAGAAGCGATAGTAAACGGAATTAGCTAAACAAAAAAGCTACTCGATTATTGAGTGGCTTTTTTGTTTATAGAGATGAATGTGGAAAATGAAACTTTATACATCTTAGCGTATACTTTATTAGTTATTTTTAAAGCTCTGAACCAATTACATGCACGCAGATAAAACGACTCTGAACGACCTTTCTATTTTTAACCACGAAGAAGAACTTTCGGTTTTTCATCATTTAAACCTTACGCATACTAATGATGGGCGTGAACATTTGCGACTACTGCTGGGTAAACCATTACATACGTTAGAAGCATTACAAGATATCCAACTGCTCATACAACAATTGCAAACGGTAGCTACCAAATGGGTTGCCACTATAACTAATGGAACTATTTTAGTGTTGGAAAGATTTTTTGATACAGCGGTAGATAATTATCCTACGCATCCATCGGCGGCTAATAGTTTTATTTATAAGCTAACGAGTGGACACGATTTTTCACTCACCAAATATTCGGTAGAGCATTGTATAGGTTTTGTAAAAGGAATGCAACAAGTGGTAGAACTATTGCATGAGCCACAAAGCAAACAGTTACAAACCTGGTTGGGTAGAATTAGGTTGATTTTAAATAAACCTGTAGTACAGCAAATGTTATTGGTAGAAAAAAAACAAAAATTATCGCCCACACAAATTCTTACTTATGCAAACTTTATACGCCACCGATTTAAAGCAGAAAGTTTTGAATTGATAGATATTTATGGCAGGTTAGATGCGTATTTAAGTTTGGCAAATGCCAGTACCAAATACAATTTTTGTTTCCCAATTTTTAGAGAAACAGTACACCCTTATATTCATACCAAAGGCTTATTTCATTTACTGCTTCATTTACCCATTAGTTATAATGTACAGTTGAATAAAGAGAAGAATTTTTTGTTTCTTACTGGAGCAAATATGGCTGGTAAAAGCACGTTTATAAAAGCTATAGGTGTAGCTGTTTATCTAGCTCACTTAGGTATGCCTGTACCTGCAAAAGAAATGCAACTGAGTATGTTTGATGGACTACTAAGCAATATACAAGTGGCAGATAATATTGTAAAAGGCGAAAGCTATTTTTTTAACGAAGTACAACGCATAAAAAGTACTATTGAGAAAATTAGTGATGGCAAAAAATGGTTGATACTAATAGATGAATTATTTAAAGGTACTAACGTGCAAGATGCTATGAAGTGCAGTACCACCGTTATAGAAGGCTTACGCAAAATGAACAATGCTTTATTTATACTAAGCACCCACTTGTACGAGATTGGAGAAGTATTGCAACAGTATCCCAATATACAATTCAACTATTTTGAAACGAGTGTTGCTGATGATGAGTTGGTATTTAGTTACCAGTTAAAAGAAGGTATTAGTAACGATAGGCTTGGATATTTAATTTTAAAAAAAGAGGGTGTGGTAGAGATGCTGGAGAGGTTGTAAAATACCTAACATTGGGTATGAATTGATTAAAGAATTAGTATAGTTTTAGCCTATGAAAATAATACTATCAATAATTACAATCGTTTTTTTAGGAAATATTGCTATTGCACAACCTACCAAAACAGGTAGTGATATTATAGTAACACCAGGCTTAGGTGTTGGTAATCTAAAATTGGGTATGAGTGAAGTGGAAGCTGACAAACTACTTGGTGGAGAAATAACATGGAAAAGCTACGCTGAAGAACTGAAATCATTTAGAAATATGGGCAACAATTTTGCCATTGATAGTATGCCACAGTTTATTATTGGTTTTGATAGTGTTGCTGTGTATGATGGTAAATATCCAGTTTCTATACCTATATATCATATGTACTTCAAAAATCATCAACTAAATTTTATTACCATTACCTCGTATGGAGATGATAAAGCTTTGGCTAATAAAGTAAGGCTTACCAATGGACTAAAGTTTGGAGATGATATGGATAAGTGTAAGAAAATACTTAAAGGGCATCCGCTATCAATTGGTTATGGAGATTATGATGGCGACTATATTTATTACAAAGAAGGTTTTGAGATTGTTTATGATGGTAAGAAGTTTTCTTGTATTTCCATCTTTACAAAAACGCCTGACTTTTTAGAAAAAATTGCTGCCATTAGGGATAAATTGATGGCTGAGTTTGAAGCATTAGGAACTGAGGCCAAGGCTGAATAAACTATTTACATCAACCCCTTTTTCTTGGCTTCTCCATCTACAAAGTCAAGAATCTTGTCAATCTCCCCATCTGTTATTTTAGGGATGGGTGTCATGATAACTTTGTTCCATTTTAAAAACAAGGCTTTTGCATAAGGGTCTTTTTTTATTACTGTTTGAGAGTTGCGTACGTACTGGTATAGTAGTTTTTTGTTTTTCCAGCGGATGCGTACATTGTAAATGCTGGGTCCTGTTAAATCTCTTGTAGGGTGGTGGCAGGTGCCACAGTTAAGTATAAATAATTGCTTGGCATCGGTTTGCTCTTCCAAATATTCTTCTTCGGCTGCTGCTGTTTTTTCTTTTGGCAAAGCTCCCTTATCTTCAATAAACGATAGCGAAATAAATACTATTAAAAAAACGGGTAGCAGTTTATACAACATTGAACTAAGTTTTACTTCCCCCAAAGTTAACAACCTGTTTTTTAAAAGTTGAAAATGAAAATAAACTTGATGCAATTGAAAATTTATTTTCTTTTTTTAATCATGGCTTTTGTATTTGCTTCATAAACTTCTAGCAGTTGAAATGTGCGACGCAACCGAAGTTTAATA
>JAYVRD010000032.1:0-11159 GCA_043776595.1 Chitinophagaceae bacterium
TTACATCGCAATAATCCAAAATGCTGGCATCGCTTTGCCCAACACCTGCACTTTCTAAAATAATAAAATCAAACCCAGCTGCTTTGCAAATGTCTATCGCTTCTTGTACATAAGCACTTAACGCAGTATTGTCATCTCTTGTAGCCAAACTACGCATATATGCACGTACATGAGAGATAGAGTTCATTCTAATTCTATCACCCAGCAAAGCTCCTCCAGTTTTCTTTTTACTTGGATCTACAGAAATAACAGCAATCGTTTTATTGGTAAATGTGTGCAGAAAACGCCTTACAATTTCATCGGTTACAGAACTTTTGCCTGCACCGCCTGTGCCAGTTATGCCTAATACAGGAGTGGTGGTTGGTAGTTGTTGGTTGTTGGTTGGTGCAATTCCATTTTCTGCATTAGTAATTTTTCTAGCAATGCTTCTTATATCTTTTACTTCGCCCAAAGTCATTGGGTTTTTATACTCACCATTCCCGTTTAAGCTAAAATCGCATTGCTGTATCACATCTTCAATCATGCCTTCTAAGCCCATGTGTCTCCCATCATCTGGGCTATAAATTTTAGTGATGCCATAGTTGTGAAGTTCTCTAATTTCTTCTGGTAAAATAGTACCACCGCCACCTCCAAATATTTTGATATGTCCGCAGCCATTTTCTTCCAACAAATCTTTCATGTACTTAAAAAATTCTACATGCCCACCTTGGTAAGAAGTAATAGCAATGCCTTGTGCATCCTCCTCAATGGCACATTCTACAATTTCAAGTACACTTCTATTATGACCCAAATGAATAATTTCTGCACCCATACTTTGCATTATTCTACGCATAATATTTATAGCAGCATCATGCCCATCAAATAAACTGGCTGCCGTTACAAGGCGAACTTTATTTTGCGGAACGTAACCCATAATTTCTAATTGAGGCACAAATTTACAGTTTTGATGTTAACGTTTGTTAGTTTGTATTTTGTATTGATGTAGATTGAACTGCAAAGGATTTGTATTTTTAAAAAAGTATAAGCATCTTGCTTCATTAACAAATTGAAATTGTAACGATGGCTTTTGAAATTTTAATTAATGATACAGCTTCCCATTCTACCATTACATTAACTGATGTGGATAGCGGATGTATAGCTGAAGTGTATGCTTTTGGTGCATTGCTTAATGCTTTTAGCATTCCAATTCAATATTCTGTGTTAAATGTAGTAGAAGGTTTTTCTTCCGTAGAAGATGCTGAACAAAATATAGTCAGTGCCTATAAAAGTGCTAAACTATCGCCATTTGCTTGTAGGATGAAACATGGCACTTACTCTTTTCATCAAAAAGAATATACTGTACAGAAATCGTATTTAGATGTACATGCTATACATGGAATTTTGTTTGATGCCATTTTTGAAATAAAGAATAGTTATGCAGGCAATGATAAAGCTCTAGTTGAATTAGTGCATCAATATAAAGGAACAGATGTTGGCTATCCTTTTAGTTTTGAATTGACTGTTATTTGGGTGTTAGAAGCAAACAATAAATTATCCGTTTCAACTGCTATCATTCATCAAAACGATTTCGCTATTCCTTATGCAGATGGATGGCACCCTTACTTTACCTTGGGCGAAAGTGTGGATGCTTGTACACTTCAATTTGATAGCAACACTATGCTTGAATTTGATGAAACACTTATACCAACTGGTAAATTGTTACCTGATAATAGATTTACAAGTAGCATAAAGTTAAAAGATATTTTTTTAGACAATTGCTTTGTTCTAGATCCACTTGTTGAGCATCCAGCATGTGTATTAAAAGGCAGTAAAGCTATACTTCAAATCACACCCCACAGTTCTTACCCCTACTTACAAATTTATACCCCGTTACATAGGCAAAGTATTGCCATAGAAAATTTAAGTGCAGCCCCTGATGCTTTTAATAATGGCATGGGCTTGCAATTGTTACAACCAAACCAACCCTATATCTTTAGCACGTCTTATCAGCTAACCAAAATATAACAATTTATAAGTCATGGCATCTCAGGCACAGGTACTAAAAACATTTGCAAAAACTTTCTCCACTACTCCATTTCTTTTTTTTTCACCAGGAAGAATTAATTTAATTGGAGAACATATAGATTACAATGATGGTTTTGTAATGCCTGCAGCTGTAGATAAAGGAATATGGTTTGCTGTAGCACCCAACTATACCGATACTATTCATGTAGTAAGTTTAGATACCAACGATGAATTTTCTATGAATGTTGATTCTATTTCAAAATCTACAGGTTGGAAAAATTATATTTTGGGTGTGTTATATATTTTGCAACGCAACCAAATACATTTTCATGGTTTTGATTGTGTGTTTGGTGGAAACCTACCACAAGGTGCTGGGCTTTCATCTTCAGCAGCAGTAGAATGTGGGATGTTGTTTGCAGTAAATGAAATTTTTCAATTAGGTATGCTTCGTCCAACTATGGCTGTATATGCCCAGCAAGGAGAGCATGCTTTTCCAGAAGTAAAGTGTGGTATTATGGATCAATTTGCCAGCATGATGGGCAAAGAAAATCATGTGCTATTATTAGACTGCAAGAGCATGCACCACGAATATTTTCCATTGGAATTGAACGATAGTAAGCTTGTACTTATTAACTCTAAAAAAAACCATTCGTTAGCTAGTGGTGAATATAATACAAGAAGAAAACAATGTTGGGAAGGGCTTACAACCATTCAAAAAAAATATTCACAAGTACAATCATTTAGAGATGTTTCAGAAGAAATGATACAAAATATAAAAGAAGATGTAGATAAAAATGTTTTTAAAAGAACGTTATATGTAGTGCAAGAAATTGAACGTACACAAAAAGCAGCATTGCTATTAGAACAAAATAATATTAAGGATTTAGGTAAGCTCATGTTTCAAACACATGAAGGATTGAGTAAGCTGTTTGATGTAAGCACACCCGAACTTGATTTTTTAGTTAACCAAGCTGCTAACCATTCTTCTGTTTTGGGTAGTAGATTAATGGGTGGCGGTTTTGGTGGCTGCACCTTAAATATTATACAAAAAGAAAAAGCAGCTGAAACCATTGATGATATAGCGGCTGCATATAAAAAACAATTTGGTATAGATGCCGAAGTGTATGAAGTAACTACAGGCAATGGCACTTACGAAATTGAATTATAAACCTGTAATAGCAATTACACTAATCTCCACATTTACACCTTTAGGCAAACCCTTTACTGCTACAGTTTCTCTTGCAGGATGATTAACTGTAAAGTAGCTACCATACACTTCATTTACTTCGGCAAACAAACTCATATCACTAAGAAAGATGGTGGTTTTAACAACATGTTCAAAAGTGATGTTAGCTTCGGTAAGTATGGCTAGTATGTTTTGCATGCACTGGTGGGTTTCAGCTTTTATGTTACTAATTTCTATTTCTCCAGTGGCAGGAATGATGGCTATTTGACCACTAACGAAAATTAACTCCCCAGCTTGTACAGCTTGGTTGTAGGGTCCAATGGGTGCAGGTGCTTTTGTGGTTTTAATAATTTGTTTTGGCATAGTCAATTTTATTTATAAAGCAAATAACTGCTTTTTCATTAACGCACCAACCTATTTTTGCATTTAAAATATTTAAGCGTAATGCACCTAGTTATTAAAGCAAATCCTCAACAAAAAGAAGCGTTTCTTTTAAAGCAAATACCTGCACAAATGCAAGCAAGTTTTATGGAACAAGAATTTATCGAAGGCGATGTTTACTTTGATTTGCAATTTGAAGATAGAGGTGCAGCTTTTGCAGCTATTACCAACAAACCAGTTTTTGTAAATGCAGTATTGGCAGCGAGTGCTGAATTGCCGATTAATTGTATTCGCATCAATGCTTGGAATGGTTTTTTAGAAAGGGAGTTGACCGAAATAGCTACCAACCAAAAAGAAGTAGCAACAGAAATAATGAATGCATTAGGTTGGAAGTTTCAATTTGCACCCGATGAACCTGGCATGATTGTACCAAGAACCATTGCCATGATAATTAATGAAGCCTATTTTGCCCTTGGCGATAAGGTAAGCACCAAAGCGGAAATTGATATTGCTATGAAGCTGGGTACTAACTATCCTTTTGGCCCATTTGAATGGAGTGAAAAAATTGGGTTACATAAAATTTATCAGTTACTAAAAAAATTAAGCGTAGCTGATAGTCGTTATTTACCAGCACCCGAATTGGAACAAGAACTAAAATCAATAGCATAAAATTTATTAATGCCCCTACTATTAAACATAGATACTGCTACAGAATTTGCATCCGTTTGTTTATCGCAAGATGAAGAAGTAGTAGCTATTGAATACAGTCAAGACCAAAAAAATCATGCTTCTTTTTTGCAGCCAGCTATTCAGAAAATTTGTAAAAAAGCAAGGCTTCAGTTATCTTCTTTAGATGCCATTGCACTTACCAATGGACCAGGGAGTTACACAGGTTTGCGTGTTGGTTTAGCATCTGCAAAAGGTTTATGCTACGCACTAAATAAACCACTTATTACTTTAAATACATTAGATGTAATGGCTCAAGCTAGCATACAAGAAGTGGCGAATTCCCAATCACTATCTACCAGCAATTTTTTATTCTGCCCCATGATAGATGCAAGGCGTATGGAAGTATTTACAGCCATGTATAATGCACAGCTACAAGTAGTATTAGAACCAACTGCCATGATTATAGATAAAACTTCTTTTATAACACAATTGTCTATTTGTCCCATTATTTTTAGTGGTAGTGGACATCTAAAACTTAAAAATGTCTTAAATAATTCAAATGTAATTTACGCAACCATACAGCACAATGCTACCCATATAGTACCCTTGGCATTAAAAGCATTTGTATCTAAAACGTTTAATAATCTGGCTTATAGCCAACCTTTTTACCTCAAAGAATTTTTCTCACCACAACCCAAAAACTAACAGAATCAATTTTTTAAAGGGGCAGAATCAGTATCTAAAAAAAATAATGCTTCCATTCCCAAAATATTTTTTTTATCTTCATGCCTCAACTTTATTTCCCACCCCCAATTATTCATTGTATGAGTGCAACAACATCATTAAACAACGGAAAGGTAAAAATTGATTACCTCCGTACAAAAAAAGCTGCCCTTATTTTAAGAGCAGTCAATCATAAACTTCGTCAGCAAATAGTTAAATTGTTAGATGACAACAAAAAAATGACCGTAACTCAATTGTATGTAAAGTTGCGTTTAGAACAATCCGTTGCTTCGCAACATTTAGCAATTTTACGTCGTGCAGGCATCGTAACCACGCTGCGTGATGGTAAGTTTATTTATTACTCTGTTAACTATTCACGTCTTACCGAAGTGAGTAAGTTTACAGAGGAACTTTTAGGAAAATAATAAAATAAAATCCCGATACAAAAGCATCGGGATTTTATTTAAGACCACTATTTACAAATCGCCCAACTGTGGGCGTAATAAAATTTCTTCTACACAAGCCTGTGGAGAAAGTAAGCTACTTGCATACACCATTTCAGCCACATCATTCGCTTGCATTATCCTTTTTTCATCCACACCACTGCCACTCCAACTATCTGTAAAAGCAGCACCAGGCAATACAGCAGTAACTTTAATACCATAGGGTTTCATTTCTTCTCGTAAGTTTTTACTAAAACCCAGCATAGCAAATTTGCTAATACTATAGCTACCACCATTGGCATACGCTTGTACAGATGCTATGGAACAAATATTAAACACATGTCCATGTTTTTGCTCCATCATTGGTGGTAGTAATAAACGGGTAAGATGATAAGCACTATATAAATTGGTGGCTATCATTTTTTCTAGTAACCCTTCCTCTTCATTGTGTACACTGCCAGGCAAAAACTGTCCAGCATTATTTACTATAATAGTTGGCGTACCATGAGATAGCACCCATATTCCAAAATCAATTAATTGTTCTTTATTACTTACATCAACCGCTTTTGTGTATATGCTACATTGCGGAAAATTAAATTTTAAATCTTCCCCAGTTTTTAAAAGTAGATCTTCATTTCTAGCACCTAAAAAAAGCGTATTGCCCCTAGCTGCAAACTTGGTTGCAATCGCTTTGCCCAAACCTTTGCTTGCTCCTGTAATTACAATGTTCATAATATAAACTTGTTGTGTATTTTGCAAACCTAAGTTATCTAATACTAAACACTGTGGGCAAATACAAACATCTTTTCTTCGACCTCGACCATACGCTATGGGATTTTGAAACCAACTCCAAAGAAACACTCAACGATTTATTTATTACCAACCAGCTACAAGCAAAAGGAGTAGAAAATTTTGATGCTTTTTTTGAGCGTTATAGTTTTCATAACCACAACCTATGGGCAAAGTACACCAAGGGTTTAATAAAGCAAGATGAACTGCGTTGGAAACGTATGTGGCTTACCTTACTTGATTATAAATTGGCAGACGAAAACTTATCAAGAAGCCTAGCTATAGATTTTTTAGAACTGCTACCTACTAAGAAAAATTTATTTGCTTACACCCACGAAATACTTACTTACCTAACCAATAAGGGCTATATACTACACCTTGTAACCAATGGTTTTGAAAACGTACAATACAATAAACTACGCCATAGTAACCTTACTCATTTTTTTATAGAAGTAATAACCAGCGAAGCCAGTAATAGTATAAAACCCAACAAAGAAATTTTTGATTTTGCCTTACTAAAAGCCAAAGCCAATGTAGCCGATAGCATCATGATTGGCGATAACCTAGAAGCCGATATACAAGGAGGCATTAACGCTGGTATGGACACCATTTTTGTAAACCATTTAGAAATAGAACCTACTATAAAAGCTACCTACGAAATAAGAAGTTTGAAAGAGTTAGAAGAAATTTTGTAGCCAGCGGTAATATTTCAATTTAACTTTTGTGGCGTCGCACATGTTTGGCTGTGGAATTACTATTTGGCTCTACCCATATTTACTCAACACTTTTATTTTAAAATTTGTGAAGACAAAAATTTGGCTTGCTGCCATGCTTTTACCTACATAAACGCTAAAATTATGGGTATGAAAAAGCCCAATAGATATCCTTAGCTAAACATGTGCGACGCAACCGCAGCTTGGTTTATATTATATTGCTGGTTACAAAAGGCTTCTCTTTTATTCTTTCACCACTTTTACTATTTTTATTTGACCACCTGCCATTAATTTTAGCATATACACACCTGCACTTAGTTTTAGTGGTGTAAGGTTTATGGTGTTTTTATCGGCATAACCATTGGCTTGCCAAGTTTGGTTTAGCAACACTTGCCCTATATTATTTACAAGTTGTGCTGTTACTACTTCGCCAGTATTGGCTTGGGTAATTACTTGCAATTTATCTTTTACAGGGTTGGGGTATACTACCCAATCAGCACCATTGCCAAATACGATTACTTTAATATCGCTATACCTGTAAGCTCCATTTTTGTCTATCATTTTTAAGCGATAATACCTTGCTCCGTTTTTGCCCAACTCCACATCGTTATAAATATAAGTATTGGTAATGCCATTGGTAGCATTGGTAAAACCTAAGCTATAAAATTTAAGTTGTTGATAATCGGTATTGCCACGACAAATTTCAATCTCGTAGCGATCTACGTTTTGCTCGTTGGCTGTAGCCCATTGTAATAGTACATTGGTGTTTTGCTTGGTAGCAGTAAAGTTTAGCAATTGCAAAGGCAATGGTGCATTGTTGTTTACACCACCATTGTTTAACCAAAATTCACTAAAATTTTTAACTTTAAACTCTGCATAATAGCCAGCATCGTAAGGTATTTTTTTTACTTTATTGGGTATAATGTAGGTATAATTTCCACCCACATTATCTGCAAGTGTTCCATTTTCTAAAGTTGTATTGGTGTTACTGTATTTTGTAATACCCAATACATAAGCATCTGCAACGCCAGTACAAGTAGTACAAGTGTTGGCTTGCGTAAGTGTATCGGTTTCAGCATCAGTAAAATAAAAACGAATAGTAGCACTATCTGTAAGTGAGGTATTGGTAGGTTTTATGGTAATGTTTCTATCGTGGTAGTATTGGTTATCATTTACACGTGTGGTTGCTGCACCACCAGTATGAATAAAAGATTGTACAGCCGTACTACCCAAGTTGGTATTATTGGCATTGATGGATGCAATAACTTTTCCACCACTTACAAAATGCTGCCAAGCATTGCCACTAACAGTTTGCGTAACTGGTGCAACAGTTGTGTTGGTATAAATAGGGTATTGCAAATTATAAATATGAATATCGTCTATAGCTATGCCTTCAAACAAACCACCTTCATCGCTTTGCATTACAAAACGTAGTTGTAATTGTGGTGCAGCTGGCAAAGCAATGCTTGCTGTATGCCAACGTGAAAATCCAGCACTATCCCATAGTTGATCGGCATAATTATTATACCAATTAGTACCCTGGCCAGCACTACCTAATTTGCTCCATGTTTTACCATCTAAAGTATATTCCATCCAAGCAGCATCGCAAAAGGGGTTATTGCATTGTTCCATATCTAATGCCAAACTAAAACTTAAATAAGGGTTGGCTAAACTACTGGTATTAAAGCAAGGTGAGTAGAGATAGCTTTTTTCATTGTCTTTATACTGGCCAGCTAAAGTTGTTTTAAAAGCTTTGCTGCCACTGGCTGCTTTTTTTATTTTTATAGATGATGGTGTACCTAACTGCCAACTATTATTTTTTCCGTTTGCGTACCAATTGCCTGCACCATTTTCAAAATCTTCTAAGTAAGGAAAGGTAGATATGGTGGGTTGGTTATAAATTTTATAACCTATGATACTATCATTTGCTTTGTTGTAATCTTGAAAAAAATCTACCCAAACATCTAAGGTGTGAACACCTGGAGCAGTTAGATTTAAGGTGTTCGTAAAAGTGTAGGTATTAAATCCTCCCCAAAAACTTTCAGTTACAACTGGTCCATTATCTAATCTGTATTTGATGGGCACAAAGCCTGGCACACCTTGGTCTACATTCATTTTTATTTTTAGAGGAACGGAGGAACTCAAGCTACAACTACTAATTGCTGGCGTATCAATAGCCATCATTGCATAATCGAACCTAGCTGTAAACAATTTAAAACTATCAATGCTTATGCCTCTGTTATGAGTATCATCCCCTGTTTGTATTACTCCATTTTGCCCAAAGCGTATTTGAAAACTGGATGTTGGAACCTGTGCTGCTGCTGTTTGAAATAAATGAATTGTTCCACTGCGTTTCCAAACACCAGCATCGCCTTGTGCAGAATCTAAATTATAAATTTGTACCCAATTGCTCGTATCACTTCTTCTTGCCCAAACTCTATTATCGGCATTGGGTATTTGGTTATGGTGTTTGTACCAAAATTCTATGCTCAAACCTAGTTCATCGCTAAATATGGGGGCGTATTTAACAAGGTTAAATGTACCTGTAAGATAATTGGTATTGCCAGCAGCAATATAGTTGGCAGCGTCTAGGTTTAAGGCTCTAGTGCCGTTTAGTGCCATACCAGTATTTACAAAACTTCTTACCCTGCCTTCAGTAGTGGTACTTTCAAAATCCCATTTATCTAAGTTGGGCAAGCCAATAGTTTTGCTTCTTACTTCAAACATAGGTGCAGTATCAAAACTTTCGGCGTAGTAGGGTATTTGTAAAGTGTCATTGGGTATTTGCCTAATGGTTCTTCTTAATGTATCGTTGCTGCTTAGTGCATCGCCTGCAGTATTTTTTACTACAGCTATAATATTATAACTGCCTACGGCAGAAAAATTAACGCCTGAAAATGTATGAGTGTAAGAGCCACCAGCAGGTATTGTAAGAGTTATATTTTGAGAAACGAATGGCAAACCATTTACAGAATATTTTACATCAAAGTTGCTGATGGGAGCATCGTCTAGGTTTTTAACTCTTACTACTAAGTTGCTACTTGTAATTTCTGTTGAAGTAAACTTTCTGCCAGTGTTGGGTGAAATAATGGAATCAAGTTTTAAATCTCCATTACTTATGTTGCCAATACAAGTTCCATCATTTGGCCTGCGTTGTATAGCAGTTGCCCTACGTCCAGCTTTTCCATTTATTCTAGCACGTACACTTACCCAATATATGCTGTCTTTGTTTAAGCCACTAAAAGTATAATTGGTAGCATTGGTGGTGGTTACACTTTGCATTTGTATGCCTTGCTTCATCATTACTTCATAATCTGTAGCACCAGTTACTGTAGTCCAATCTAGGGCAAAATAACCTTCGCACTGTACTGCTGAAACATTAACTGTTGGTTGAGCAATAACTGTAAATACATTACTTACATCTGCGTAAGCAGTACTATTTTGTTGTATGCGTACTTTGGTATTGCTGCTTGCAATGTTGGGTACAACCCATTCATATCTTTGAGCATTGGTGGGTACGGCAGTATTTATATCAACCCATGTACTTCCATTATCTATAGAATATTGTAAGGTAGATGTGTTTGTATTTAGCCCCCAAGCATCCCAAACAATTACAGCAGTTTCTCCAGGCACTAAGGGTTCAAAACCAGTTTTAGGGAAAGTTAGGAACAAGCCAGTGGGTACAAAATCGTAGGCTACAAAATATTCTTGAGATGGCCCAACATTGATGGCTGTTCCTTTTACTTTAATGCTATAAGTGCCTGCAGCAGGGTTATCTATAGTTACTTGTTCATGGTTATTAATATGCTCAGCACCACGTGTAGCATTGTTATATACATTGGCAGGTATGGTATCTAATTTCCAAGGTAACATTGTAGAGCTTGCTGGTGTTTGTACTTCAAGGTCAATGTCGTTTACCAAAGTTTGGGTTGTAAATACAGCAGCAGCTGGGTCATGCCAATACACCATTACTTTTAGTTGTGCAGTATTGGCTGGTACTGTAATGTTGTGTGTATTAGTGGCTGCTTGTACAATTGATGAATTGATGTAACGGTTATTCTTCATCATGTCTAAACTACGTGGTAGGTGTAGCCAGCCATAACCAGTTTTATAATCTGGCCCAGGGTTATCAATATCATTTGCACCATTCATTAGCAAAGCCTTTACTAATCCACTTTTGGGGGTTGCTCCGCTATTTAGTAATCTATATTTTTCTACCAACAAAGCGTATGCACCAGCTACATTAGGCGA
>JAYVRD010000033.1:0-2839 GCA_043776595.1 Chitinophagaceae bacterium
ATGTCCTGGAATTAATCCTAAAGAGTTAACATCCCATTTAATTAATGCACCATAACCCTCATTTACAGAGCCTGCTGGCGGAGCTTCGCCACCTGCAAGGTTCCAATCATTTTTTACTGGGTCTGCATAAGGTAAAACATCAATAATAACTGGACTTACTGAACTGTCTACAAATCTATAACCACTTTTCCAGCTACCACAAATGGTTGTAGGATTATAAGGCATTCCACCTTGCTGCCAATCGCCAACACGGCTTGTAGTTCCATTAACTGTAAGGTCAGTTAAGAATAAAGCTGGTCTTAATGGGCGACCTCCACCATCTGCCACATCATTACCTGCTTGTGCACCACTTGAAATGGTAGTTCCAAAAGATAAACCAGAGGCACATGATGGTGTTCCTGAATATGGAGTGATGGGATATTTTGTAGAATATTTTGTACCATTAGCTCTTTTAACAACAACACTATCTACACCAAGTAAAATGGCGTGTTCATCATTATACCAAACCTTAATTGTACCACCTTGTAATATACCACAAGTGGTAGAAGATGGTTCCATTGCTCTCAATACATCGTTCTCATTAAAGACAACAGCAGATCTTGGTAAATTACTGTTATCAGGATATCCTAATATACAATTAGTACAAGTAAAATTATTATAAAATCCCGCATCAATCGTTAAATCGTTTTGACCTATAGCTAATACAATACCACTAACAGTACCATTGATAGGATCGCTATCAGTTGTATTATCTGCACCTTGATTTGAAGGTGATGAGGTATAACCTATTGGTGTTGTGAATGTAATAGAATAAGTCCCCGCTGAAAGATTGGAAAAAAGGTATGCTCCTGTACTGCTAGTTGTTGTAGTAGAAGTTGCCCCACCAGGATAAGTAAGTTTGACTGTAACACCAGCAATACCAGACTCTCCAATATCTTGAATGCCATTTGCATTTATGTCGTTCCAAACAAAATCGCCAAGATTTAGTGTAATATTTTGTGCTAATGCTTTATTTGAAAGCACAAATAATACAAACACAGAAATGAATAATAAAAACCTTTTCATGAGATAATGTTTTAATTTTAGTTAATCGGCAATACAGATTAAACATGATTTTAATCACGAAAACTGGATGATGGGGTACGCTTGATTGTAATTATGCCTGAGAATAATGGATTGTGCATACAAAAAAATCAACGTAATTAATGGGAATGATGGATTTTGATGGGAGATAGTTGCAAATGATGGGTGTTATTTTATCCATTTTAAAGAGTTGTTTCAAAATGGGAATAATTATGCACATTTTTTATAGATACTTTCTAATGGAGTTATGAAAATGTGCATTTGATTTTGGGAAGTCTCTAGTTTTAGTATCACATTTTTGAAGATTAATTTTTAGCAGATAAAATAAGAGTGATTATAGTGCTAAGATTAGGAGAAACGAAGAGCTTTGACTACAAATGGGATAGCAAAAAAGGCTTGGGGAAAAATTAAATCTTCGATATAAAGAGGTACAATATATTTGAACAACAACCAACTGCTAAAATTTAAGTGCCAAGGCATTTACAATTTTCATCATAAAAATTTCAAAACTTAGAGTTTTATAAGTTTCACAGAAAATGGTTTTTGATGTATAAAAGTCCTTAAATAATAAACTCCAGATGCAAACGAAGCTGTATTATCAAAAGTTGTAATGGTAGTACCAGCTTCAAACCATTGTTCTTTTCTTCGCACTAATTTGCCACTATTATCAAATAACTCCAAGTCAATTTTTTGGCGTTGTGGAAGCATCACTTTTACATTAAAGTGAGTAACAAAGGGATTACCAATTACTTGTATCAAACTTTCAGTACTGCTATTTTCTTTTCTCAGCTCTATAACTTGAGAGTGCATTTCAGCCCCGTTTTTATCAACCATTTTTAAGCGATAGAAAAATTTGTTATTGATGTCATTTTTTACATTATCATTAAAATAATAGTTAGCTGCATTTGTTGCATTTACCTTATCAACTACTGTAAAATTATTTCCATCATAACTTCTCTCTACTTCGTAATGAGAAAAATTTATTTCATTACCAACAGCCCACTGCAGTTTATTAATTCCATTTACGTGAACACCAGTAAACGATTGAAGTTTTACAGGCAAAATAAATTGTACAAATAAATCGCTAATTAAAATTCCTTTACCATGCGTAGCTGCAACTAATTTATTGGCGGATGTTACTTGCAAATCGAACACTTGTGTAGCATCCAAAAAACCAAAATTATAATCATACCAATCTGCACCACGGTTGGGGCTCACATACACGCCTAAATCACAACCAGCATATAAAATTTGTGAATCAACAGGGTCAATTAAAATAGCATTGAAGGGTACATCTGGTAGACCATATCCTGCATTTACCCAAGTGCTACCACCATTGCCAGTAACATAAATATGAGAGGTACTACCATAACCTCCTAATACTACAAACACGCTATCATCGTTTGTTTTGCTGATAGCAAAATCCATTACAAACCTATTAGGCAACGTGCCTTTTATATTTGTAAAAGTGGGTATAGCCACAGTAGCATTAGTACTTTTAAAAAGATTGGGTGGTGTATTTATATTTAAAGTATTATCTACCTTTTGCGAAAAGGGTGAAGTAGAAACATACACTTTACTGGCATTGGTATAAGAAACGCCTATAGCTATACCAGTCTTGTATCTCATCTCAATATAATTGGTAGCAGTACCGTATGCAGTATTCGTCCAGCTACTACCAGCGTTGGTAGTACAATGCCAATTATCGCTTGCACAGTACACAGTGCTAGTGGCACTTGGGGCCACAGCTATTGGG
>JAYVRD010000034.1:0-2824 GCA_043776595.1 Chitinophagaceae bacterium
TCATCGTTTTCCTTATACCGATGAAGATGTGATTTTGAAACGACCCGTAATTACACTAAAAAATTCTACGTTTTGTCCAGCCGTTTTTTATGTGTTGGAAAAATTGTGTGAGAAATAGATTAATTGTAGATTTGAGAAAATAAATTGTATGCAAGAAATAATCTTTGTAGTAGAGGAAAGCGATGAGGGTGGCTTTATAGCTAAGTCTTTGGGCGTTTCTATTTTTACTGAAGCAGAAACAATGACTGAATTAAGAATAGCAATTAAAGATGCAGTTAAATGCCATTTTGATGATGGACAAATACAGTTTACAATTTCAAAAAATTAATTTTATCAAAGATGAAGATTGCCTGTTTACTCTTAGCCCTTGTGATTTATAGTTTTGGGTTTACTCAACAAATAGAACCTATAACTCTAACTTCTCAAACAATAAGCATTCCAGGGGCATTAGCTGTTTCTTCCTTTAAAAACAAAAATCCAAACAAGGAGTTTTCATACCCAAAATTATTTTATAAACTTGCTGCTGGAGATGAAATCACAATTGATTTTGCTATTGATAATAAGAAAGGAACGCAAACTATTGTAGTATCCGAATATGGCACAAATGCCACCTTATATTCTAATAATAATTTCCAATCTCTTGAAAATATCAAAATAAAAATTCCCAAAACGACTATTTATAAATTTGAATTTGCTACAAAGCACATGTTTGATAGACAAGGCAAAATATTAATTAAAAGATTGCCAATATCCATACAAACAGCTAACCTTAATAATACTGTTGAATGGAAAACGCAAGCTGATACAACTTTTATTACTGAAGAGCAAGATGTTAAAAAGGAAACAAAATTTGAAGCAATAACAATTCAAAACCCACTTAGTCTTTATCTTAATAGTGGAAGCCATGCAATGTTTAAAGGAGGCAAATCAAGGGTTACATTCCCAATAATATTACCAAACAATACTGTTGAGTGATATTATACTTTTGCTGCAACAAGGGAGGATAACCAAATTGCTTCTACAAAATCGAGTATGAAATTATATTCTGATATAAGCAAAGCTTTAGGAATGGGTGGCATTGCGGTATCTGTTGGAATAAATGCACTTTCGCAACCACCTGGAGCAAACTACTGTGATGTCTATTTATTAGATCAAAATGACTATTTGCCTTTCGAGAATAAAGAAGATGGTAAATGGAAAATTTTTACAGAGGGTACACGTGAAAATTTGAAACAAGGTATTGTGAAAATTAAGGAGTGTTGTAGAAATGGAAAATACTTTTTAGGATTCAAGAATCCAGATTCGGGTTATGGGCTTAATATTTTAATTGAAGTGGTGGCAATCGTTGAAAAGACTACTTATGAAAAAATAAAAATAAAACGACCCGTTTCAATTCGCATAAAACAAGTTCCTATAACTAACAATTAAAGTTAATTTCTGCCCAGAAAAATTCCTAAAGTACAAGTGTGCGACGCAACCGCTGTTTAATAATACTACAAAAGCTGGCTACATAAAAATACTTACAACAAAGCCCTCAAACTTGCCCTACCAATGTTGATGACCCTTGTCTCAGCTGGCTTGCGACCTTCATAATTAAAACTTAACTCTAAGTTGTTGCCAAGGCGTTTGGTAAATTCAATTGTCCATTGTAAATTTTTACCTGGCAGCAATCCATCGAGCATAATATAGCTAACCGTAGTGCCTGCATTCCCATTGTAGCTAATGTTGCTGTAGGTAAACTTACCCAATAAACTGGTATTGTTTACTGCATTGAATTTGCTTTCGATAGTAAAGCCTGTGCTTGTACTTTTTTCTGCACCATACAATACAGCATTTTGTTTGCTACTGTATTGGTAGGCTGCTTGCACTCGAAACTTGGTGAGATAAGTATACGTAAATCGAGGCTCTGTGTTAAGGCTTGCAATGTCGTAATTGCGATTGGCAAATTTTGGGGTAAGCAAACTATTGCTACCTATTTTTTGTATGACTTCGATAGTGTATTGACGATTGAGATTGACACGTGTACGCAGCGTCCAATCGTTTAATTGCCTGCTTTCAAAACCATAAGTAAGTAATGATTTATTGTAGTTGCGTACATTACTTACATCTGCACCCCATTTGCCACTAAAGCGATTGTATGAAAGAGTGTTGCTAATAATGTTTGCCAAACTTATTAAGGTGGTGTCGCCAATTTTTCCTTTGAAAGGATTAAACTCTGGATTGCCTTGGCTTAAAACTTTTTTTGCCGTTTGCAAAGCCGACTGCATATTAAAACGAGTAATAAAATTTTTAAAGTGTTTGTTTTTTATACTGCTACTTATGGCTTTTGGGTTAATGTTAAGACTGTAATTAAACTGAGTATAGTTTGCTTTTGTAAATTGATTGGTAGGCGTAAACACACGAATGTATTTGGCTTGATCGGAAAAGAGTGCTACTTCAAATTCGTTTAGTTGAGGTATACCATCTAGGTTGTAGTCGTTCCATGCATATTCGCCACGCCCAGCAGGTACTTCTATGTAAGAGAAATCTCGGCGTTGCTCTTGCCCAGCACCCAACTCGTAAAATACATTCCCTGTTACAAAACCTTTCCATTCGTTAATGCTGTATTCTGCACGCCCAAGTAAGCTGTTATCTGCCTGCAAGTTGGTGAGTGATGTGTTATTAATTTGCAAAGTGCGGTAAGTAACATTAAGCCGAAACTGGTGATGAGTATTTGCCAATAGTTCAGTAGAAAAATTATAGTTATGGCTTCTATCGGTTTCTTGTAATTTTTTTTGATAAGGGAGTTTGTTACTTCTGGTAAAGTAGGTGAATGCCCAGTTGT
>JAYVRD010000035.1:0-11055 GCA_043776595.1 Chitinophagaceae bacterium
GCAGAAATCTTGGATTTTGATTTATCAAAATAATCTGTGTTCATCTAGTCAATCCTCATCATCCGTGTGCAAAAAAGTATTTTCTATATCTCATTTGTATTACAAAGCCAAATAGATGTTTGCAGCTATAAATGTGCCCTTCGGCTTTGCTCAGGATAAACTTGCAACCGCTGCTTAATTAACTAACTACAGCGGGTTACAAAAGAAAAAAAAGAATATTAAGAGGTCTGAAAACTAGCTTTCATTTTACCGCATACATCGGTTTCTATCATTTTGGCAGCAAGGGTAAGCATGTTTTTGAAGGCTTTATCGTTGCTGATACCATGACCAATAATTACGGGTTTAGCTACACCTAAAACGGGTGTGCCACCATAGTTTTCATAATGAAAACGTGAGAAGTATTCATCGGTATGTACCTGGCGTTGTTGAGCAATATCGTAAAAACTTTCTGCCATTTTTAAAATAATATTGCCTGTAAAACCATCACATACCATTACATCAGCTTTATCGGTAAAAATATCTCTGCCTTCTATATTACCAGCAAAATGTATTTGGGTATTTTCTTTAAGTAAAGGATAAGAGGCTTGAGCTAATATATTGCCTTTGCCTTCTTCCTCGCCTACATTTAGCAAGCCTACTTTGGGGTTGGCAATACCTACAATGTGCTGTGCATACAAACTACCCAATATGGCAAATTGATTGAGGTATTCAGGCTTGCAATCTGCATTTAACCCAACATCTAATAAAACACCAGTACCACCACTTACTTTAGGAATAATGGTAGCAATTGTAGGGCGTTGCACACCAGCAATGGCTTTTATACTAAACATAGCACCTACAAGCATAGCACCTGTATTGCCTGCACTTATAAAAGCATCTATTTTGCCTGTAGCTAATAAATGAAAGCCAATAGCAATGGAACTTTGTTGCTTTTCTTTTAATGCTTTGGTGGGGTGCTCGTGGTAGCCAATAACCTGTGGTGCATGGATGATTTGAATAGAGGTAGATAGATTGTATTCATCTAACAAGGGTTTTACTTGCTCTTCTATGCCAATGCAAAATACAGTTGCTAAACCTTGTGTTTGGTTGAGAAATAGTTGTAAACCTTTCACAGCTTCAAGCGGTGCAAAGTCTCCTCCCATCATGTCTAATCCAATATTCATTGCTTAGCAATTAATATCTCTACCAATAAGAAAAGAAACTTAATCGATAGAGATAGTTATTTAAAAAAGTAAAGCCCTTTTAATTAAAAAAGAGCGTAACTATAATATCAACATACCTTTTGCAAGGTTTGTATTAGGCTTTTAGCGGTGCTTTTTCAGCTACTAATTTTCCTTTGTAAAACAACTTTCCTTCGCTTACATGGGCACGGTGGCGTACATGTATTTCTCCAGTTGTTGTGTCTTTACTCAATGTAACTTCTTGGGCTACATAGTGTGTTCTTCTCTTTGCACTACGCTGCTGCGAGTGTCTTCTTTTTGGATTTGGCATAACTCAAATTTTAAGCTCCAATATTAGGAGTATCTAAACTTTTCAATTTTTATTCAACATCCATCCTTCTATTACCAAAGGATGACAACTTTAATTTTCTAAATCTTTAAAATGCTCTAGGCCTCTCCACAAGGGGTTGCTTTCTCTTTGTACCTGTTCTTCCATTTGTTGCAACTTGGTTATCACTTCTTGGTTGCAAAGCGAGTTTCCATCTGCATCTTCTGCACAAACCTTTTGCATAGGTATGCTTAGGTTTACAAATTCGTACAGCCAATCGGCTACGTGTAAATGGCTTTCAGTTCTTGCAATGTAGTACACATCTGGGTCTTCCTCTTGGTCGTTCATGGTTGTTGGTTCTTCTACCAATTTTACTACAACGTTAAACTCATCCCACAACTGTTTGGTAATGGTATTACCACATCTATCGCACAATACATCTATCTTACCACCTACATCAAAACGCAACTGCATAAAGCCAATATTTTTGTCCAGTGTCAGCTTTATATCGGCAATGCAATTTGTAAAATCTTGCTCACCATAATTTGCAAAGAACTTGTCCTCTACCCTGTATTCAAATACATGCTCACCAGCCTTTAACCCTACAAAAGCTATGTCATACTCCCTGCGGTTATTCATCTACTTGTTTTTAGGGTGGGCAAAGGTAAGGTGTGAAAGCTAAAAAGCAAAAGGAAAATTGTTGGTGTGGGCTTTCTTAGCGTAATTAGTGGCTTATTTATGCCAAAGCCAACCGAAAACAAAGCAATAATACTCCATTTTGCAAGCAAGTGGGCTTTGCCATTACTATTGGTTGCAGCTATTTTCATACTAAAATGCTTTCCTCTTGCGATAGAAAATTATTATAGCACATGGGTATACAAAACCATTTCAAAGTTTTTAAGGATGATTACGGGTTGGTGTTCTTTTAGTTTAGGCGATATTTTTTATTGTCTGTTTGGCTTGGCAATAGTAAGATGGGTAATAAGAGGCATAACTACATTGGTAAAAAGAAAGTTAACCTGGCAAAGTATCGGTTTGGGAAGCTTGAAAATACTACATAAAATACTGTGGATTTTTATATGGTTTCATGTGTTATGGGGGTTTAATTATAATAGAGCAGGCATTGCATACCAACTACAACTACCTACTAAAAATAGCTATACCAAAGATGAATTAGAAGACCTTACCTGCGATTTAATTGATAAAATAAATGAATTAAGAAAAACCATTAGTACCGATTCTACCTTACCACAGCCAAATACATCCACCATATACACGAATGCCAAAAATGGATATGATGCAGTAGCAGAGCAATACAGTTTTTTAAAGTATCAATTTCCATCTCTTAAAAAACCCTTGCTAAATAGTATGGGTGATTATTTTAATTTTACTGGTTACTACAACCCTTTTAGTGGTGAAGCACAGATAAGAACCGATTTGCCCACAGTAATGCAGCCTTATATTACCTGCCACGAAATGGCACACCAACTTGGCTATGCCAGCGAAAGCGAAGCGAATTTTGTAGGCTATTTGGCTTGCAGTGCTAGTAACGATAACTTTTTTAAATACAGTGTTTACTTAGACTTATATAAATATGCCGCTAGCGAATTATTTATAAAAGATTTTAAAACCAACCACAGAAACGATTTGGACAAATGGGTGAGAAAAGACCTAAGAGACATTCGGCATTTTTTCAATAAAAGAAGCAACAATATTTCTCCCATCATGGCAAGCATGTACAACCAATACCTTAAAGCCAACGATCAAACCAAGGGCATAGAAAGCTATAATGAAGTGGTTGGTTTATTAATTACTTATAAAAAGAAATATGGAAAAATCTAACGTATTAAAACTTATTGTTTCAATTGTGCTTATACTTGGCATTGGCAGCTTGGGTGCTGTTTTTACAACCAGCGAAATACCTACATGGTATGCAGGTTTGCAAAAACCATCCTTCAATCCGCCCAATTATTTGTTTGGCCCAGTATGGAGTGTATTGTACTTATTGATGGGTATTAGCTTTTACTTAATTTGGGAGCAGCCAGCAGCTAGTATCAAAAGCACAGCTATTACATTATTCATTATTCAGTTTGCACTTAATTTTTGTTGGAGCATTATCTTTTTTAAATACCACCAATTGGGTTGGGCATTGGTAGAAATTATAGCTATGTGGTTATTTATTCTACTTACCATTGTTTGGTTTGCTAAACTTAATAAAACAGCAGCTTGGCTTTTAGTACCCTACATAAGTTGGGTTAGTTTTGCTACACTGTTAAACTTTGCTTTGTGGCGGTTGAATAGTTAGTTTTATTTTTTATAAAAATGGCAGCAGCATAGCAAATTAAAACTATCAACTCCCCTATTTCTCTTTGGTAAACAAACCGTACAGGAAAGTCATGGTTGAGAGCAAAACCAATAACCAATAGCAACAACCAACGCGTATGTAAAACATTTACCACCAAAGCCAAGCAGCCTAAATACTGTACCAAGCTATAGGGGTTTCTTGATGCAGGAGTTATTAGCTCGCAAAGCAAGTATAGCAAAAATGAAAATAGTAATTGCTGCTCATTACTATTTGCAAAAGCATATTTTTTGTTGAATGCCATAGCTAGTAATACCAAACTAATTAGTAAAGCTGCATACACATTGGTGTTATCTACCCTAAGCCCTACCCTAACTAAATAATGCTGCAGACTAAATAAGCAACCAGCATTTAACCCACTATTTTGGTTGGCATCAAAAGCTACACAAGCTTCAGTTGGGTAATTGGCAGATAGATACGTTTTATTTCTTGCCACAGCATCAAAGCCACCTGTTTCTTCGGTGGCATAAACTTTCATAGCACTACTATATTGCTTTACAGTCTCTATGTTAGATGATACACTAAACAGAAAAAAAGTAAATGCCCCTGCTACCAAAAGCTGCATTACCAGTTTTTTATTAAATGATAATAGTGGCAGTAATGCAACTGCAAAAAACGGACGAACCAAACTCATAACTGGATACAGCCAAATGGCTATGTTTTTTTCCTTTTTGGTGTAAACATAACCTGCTAATGCAAATACAAAAGCATACAACACATATAGCTGCCCATTGTATATATGCAGCCACCAATTACGACTATACAAAAAGAAAACACTAACAATAACAAGCAATAAAATTTGCTTACTTCTTTTTGCAACCAACAGTAAGTTTAGCCAAACAGTGGCCAGCAACAACAGTTCTTCTGTACACCACCAAAGTTGTTTCATGGTGCAAAAACTAAGAGCAGCCAAAGGCTTTTGTAGCCATAAAACAAAGGGTGTGTTAGTAACGCCATTGGCACTGCTATAAATGGCAAGATTGGGATTATACAAATTAATAGTATCGCTAGGCTGCCAGTAATAAGTGTAAGGGTTTTTGCCAGCCTCCAACAATCTTGTTCCCAAAATTCTTATATGCAAATCTGGGTTTTGGCTTTGCAGCATCCATTGGTAGCTAATGTATAAATGTGGTACAAACAATAGTATCAACAACAATAAAAGCCACCATTTACTTATTGGTGGCTTTGCACTTTGATGTTGTATAAAAGCTGTTAGATTCAATGTTTTGATTTTAATGGGAACATGGAAGACATGGATTGGATCGATGTTAAGGTAACAACTTTACTTTTTTATTTACGCTACAATAAAAGCAAAATAGATATTCATAGCTTAACATGTGCGACGCAACCGATGCTTAATAGTACTACAAAAGTTTGTCCCCAAAAAAGTCTTTATCAACTTCTATTTGTTCTCCTCCATTTCCCACTTTAGAGATGGGGCTTAAAACTTATTCTTCCACATCATACTCTCTACAGGCTTGTTGGGTTGTCCACTATATTTTGCATTAATTTTTTGATTGTACTTCACTTCAATTTCGCCATCTACCGGAAAATAAATAAGCTGTCCAATAGGCATTCCAGCATAAATTCTTACAGGTTGCTTTACACTAATTTCTAGTGTCCAGTTGCCACAAAAACCTACATCGCCTTTGCCAGCAGTGGCGTGTATGTCAATACCCAAGCGACCTGTAGAAGATTTGCCTTCCAAAAAAGGAACGTGTGCATGGGTCTCAGTATACTCGGCAGTAACACCTAAATAAAATTCGTGTGGCTGCAACACAAAGCCTTCTTCGGGTATTTCAAAAGGTTCAATTTTGTTGTGTTTTTTGGCATCTAATTGTACATCTACATATTTAGCCAGCGTGCTGCCCAAGTGTACATCGTAGCTATTGCTACCCAAATCTTCACGATTGTAAGGCACAATTTTTATTGTGCCTTTTTCCATCTCTTCTAAAATTCTTTTATCGGTTAAAATCATGTTTTTTATTTTTTGGTTACCAGCTGTAGAATAAAAATTTAGCTGCGGTTGCGTCGCACATGTTTAGCTATGGAATAATATTGAGCTAAGCGTTTGCAATATAAATCGTAAATCTGCATTCTAAAATCTTAGCAAGCCACATGCCTTTGTTTTATCAACAAAATATCAACGCCACCACACGTTTAGCCATTTGGAAAATTGAAGAAAGTGAGGCTTTTTTTGCTGGCAGCGTACCATTGCAACGAGAGATTACACACCCACACAAGCGTTTGCAGCATTTGGCTGGCAGGTTTTTGTTGCGTTATTTATATCCAGCTTTTCCTTACAAAGAAATTTTAATAGCTAGCACACGTAAGCCATTTTTGCCCAACGAGCAATACCATTTTTCCATCTCTCATTGTGGAGATTATGCAGCAGCCATAGTAAGCACCCAACAACGTGTAGGTATAGATATTGAGGTAGCTACACCAAGGGTAATGCGTATTGCCACCAAGTTTTTAAGTAGTGAAGAAAGAATGAAATTTGGAATTGAAGATTTAGAATTGTTGAATAGCTCACCAACTATCAACTACCAACTACCAACCTTACTTTGGAGTGCCAAAGAAGCCATTTTTAAATGGTGGGGCAATGGCGAAGTAGATTTTAGTGAAATGATACGATTAGAAAAGTTTGAACTAGAAGAAGAAGGAAAATTTGCTGCATCTTTTTTACCACATAATGCAGCACCCATAGCTTTAGACATACAGTATAAGATGTTTGGTGGATTGTGTTTGGGGTTTGTTATTTCTTAATCAATCAATAGGGTTTCTGTGTCATCTAGCAAGTTTAGATTTACTGCATCGGCACCAGCAATGCCTTCTACACTGCCTTTTATGTGGGCAGCGTTTAGTAATACTTTCTCCAGTTGCTTTTCTCTGGCTTTCCACAATTTTTCCATGGCATCTCTTTCTCTTTGTATAGATAGTTTCATGCTCATAAAGCCTTCTCGTATGGCTTTCCATTGTTCGCTAAACTCATTACCTGTTAGGTAATCATATAGCATTACCATTTTGTCGCCTTTATTTTCTTGACTTTTTTTTGCATCAAAAACTTTTAGTAAGCCATTGCGTAATAGTAAAGCCACACTTCTTGCTTCGGTAAAAGTGCAAATGTACACACCATCTTTTTCGCCAAACTGGCTCATATCTTTAGGCAAAGTTTGAGTTACTATAACTGCCACATCTGCACCCAAAGTTCTCATATCCACTTTTAGTTTGTCTATCCAATCGCCACCAAAGTCTTTGGTTCTTTTGCTTTCGTAAATAATTTTTCCTACTTCGTTGCCAAATTGATTTCTTACGGTTTGTATGCAGTCTGCACCACGTACACCTTTACCTACTTCTTCAATTTTATCAAATGGAAAAGTTGCTTTTAGCATTTCTTCCAACAACAATTCTTGCACTTCGCCCTGTAACTGCATACTACCTTGCTCAGCCTTGCGTTTCATTTCATCTACCAATTTTTTCTGGGCTTCTATTTGCATTTCCAGTTCTTTGGTACGCAGGTTAAACTGCTCTTCTTTTAAACTTGTTTTATCGGCTTCTTCTTTTTGCAACTGCTCTTTCATTCGTTCTCTTTCTTCATTCATCTTCCGCTGCATGTTTATTTCCATCTCTTCCTTTTCTACTTTTAGCTTTTGTTCTTTTTGCAAAAAATCTAATTCCTTTTTACGAGCTTCTTTTAATTTTTCGTCATTATCAGCAACAGATTGTTGCAACATTTTTAGTTGATTCTCAAAATCGGATGCTATCGATTTTCTTATATTTTGTTCTTGTAGTTGTGTTTGCTTTTTTAGTTCGTCTTGTAGTTTTTGCAGGTAAAGTTGCTCTTGCTGTGCAGCTACGTTTTTCAGTTCGTCTTCTTTAAGCTTTATTTTTTCTTCTGCATTTTTTTTGTAGGCAGCCATTTGTTGGCGTAGCTCTTGCTTTTCTTTTTCTATGGCATCTTTTAATTCATCGTTTAATGCATCTTCTAAATGAAAATGATGACTACAATTGGGGCAGGTAACTTCTAAAGCCATAGTTGGTAAATTTTGTACAAAGTAAACCGATGTGTGGAATTTATTAAGAGAATAATTAGTTTAAAAAATTTAGCTCAAGCCGCATGGCTTCGTAAGCTCAACAGCACTACATTCGCTTCTTTGAAAAAATATCCTGCGGATTTTTTCAATCTCGATTTCATCGAGACCGAACCGAATGAGGTGCTTTATGAGCTTACTGGTGTTGGAATGTAGAAGATATGTTGAGGGTTTTGATTAGTGAATATTTTGTATTGTATACTCATTATTGAATTTTTATGTTTTATATTTTTCAAAATTAAAAATTTTTAGCTCAAGCCGCATGGCTTCGTAAGCTCAATAGCACTACATTCGCTTCCTTGAAAAAATATCCTGCGGGTTTTTTCAATCTCGATTTCATCGAGACCGAACCGAATGAGGTGCTTTATGAGCTTACTGGTGTTGGAATGTAGAAGTTTTAAAAAATGGTTGCGAGTTTCTTTTTTGATTGTTGACTACTGACTGCTAAATGGATATTCAATTGCTTAAAATGTGCGACGCAACCGAAGCTAAATAGCACTACAAACGCAGGCTACATAAACTTAATTACGTAATCTATCTACCAAACTCAATCCATTGTTACGTAAAGTATCTAAAGCAATATCATAACCAGCATCGGCATGGCGAATAACACCCATGCCTGGGTCGTTTCTTAACACCCTTGAAAGCCTTGCTGCTGCATCGTCTGTACCATCTGCCACTATTACCATACCTGCATGTATGCTATAACCCATACCTACACCACCACCATGGTGCAAGCTTACCCAACTGGCACCACCAGCAGTATTTATAAGTGCATTGAGTATGGGCCAATCTGCCACTGCATCGCTACCATCAAGCATGGCTTCAGTTTCTCGGTTGGGGCTTGCTACGCTGCCAGTATCTAAATGATCTCTGCCAATAACGATGGGGGCTTTCACTTTCCCTTCTTTTACCAATTGGTTAAAAGCAAGTCCAGCTATTTCCCTTTCGCCTTGCCCAAGCCAGCAAATACGTGCTGGCAAACCTTGAAATGCAATTTTTTCTTGTGCCATTTTCATCCAACGGAGCATACTTGTATTTTGTGGAAACAAGTTCATAATTACCTCGTCGGTTACGGCTATATCATTTGCATCGCCACTTAAAGCAGCCCAACGAAAAGGTCCTTTGCCTTCGCAAAACAATGGACGAATGTAGGCTGGTACAAAACCAGGAAACTGAAAACAACGCCCAAGTTGGTAGTTGGTAGTTAGTGGTTGGTTGTTGGTAGCTGCGGACTTTTCATACTCCTCTGCCCTAGCACGTATATTATTTCCATAGTCAAATGTAATGGCTCCCTTATCCATTAGTTGCAACATAAGCTGTACATGCAAGTACATGCTTTCGTAGCTTAATTGTATGTATTCCTCAGGATTTTTTTCACGCAATACATTGGCTTGCTCGTTGGTTAATGTGTGAGGAATGTAGCCAATTAATGGATCGTGAGCCGATGTTTGATCGGTTAAAGTATCAGGTATAATATTTCTTTGAAGCAAACGCTGCAACAGGCTTATAGCATTGCAATGCACACCAATACTTTTAGCTATACCATCAGCTTTATAAGCAAGGGCTGCATCAATGGCTGCATCAATATCGGTGTATTTTTCATCTAGGTATTTTGTTTCTAAGCGTTTGTCTATACGCCACTCTTCAACTTCTGCTATTAAAGCTACGCCACTACACATAGTTATGGCCAATGGCTGTGCACCACCCATGCCACCTAAGCCAGCTGTTACATTAAGTGTACCTTTTAGTGTGCCACCAAAATGTTTATCAGCAGCGGCTGCATAGGTTTCGTAAGTACCTTGTACTATGCCTTGGCTACCAATGTATATCCAACTGCCAGCAGTCATTTGTCCATACATCATTAACCCCTTTTGTTCTAGCTCAGTAAAATGCTCCCAAGTGGCCCACTTGGGTACTAGTTGAGAATTGCTTATCAAAACTCTTGGAGCATTTTTATGAGTTTGTAAAATGCCTACTGGTTTACCGCTTTGTATTAGTAAGGTTTCGTCTTCATTCAAATCTTTAAGGGCTTTAATTATTAAGTCTAAAGCCTCAAAATTTCTAGCAGCTTTGCCACGCCCACCATATACAATTAAATCTTCTGGACGTTCAGCCACTTCGGGGTCTAAGTTGTTTAGCAACATACGCAAAGCAGCTTCTTGTACCCAACCTTTGCAGTTTAAAGTGCTGCCAGTAGGTGTTTTGTATTTGGCTACATCGTAGCGTTGGTATTCAGCCGTATTCATAAGCAAGTGATTATTTATTTTGTTAGTGAGCTTTGGGTTTTTCAATTTGGCTGCGGTTGCGTCGCACATTTTAAGCTATGGATGAAGATTTGGCTTTTATAGTGGAATAGAATAAAAATTTAGTCAACTCCCAGATCATCTGTAAAAGATTTTTCAATTCCTATCTCTAGGTAATCAACCCCAATTCTATCTACAATTAATCTTGTTAGTGCTATTAACACTTCGTATTTAGAACTGATGTGAGTTGGATTTATAACAGTTTCTAAATTGTGAGCAAGAATAGCATTGATATACTGTTTCCATGTTACTTGATTAAAATCATATTCAATAGAAAAATCTATCCAATTTTTAAACTTAGCAAAAAGTCCGTTACCGTCTTTTTTAGAAGTATTAATACCTGGAAGTTTTAGATTAATTGCCTTTTCTAATTTAGCTATTGTTTGAACATCATCTAAATTTAAAGTATTTATAACTTTATCCGTTATGAGAAAGTCCTGATGTATTTCAATTAAAATTTGGTAGCTTCTTTTAATTAACAGAAAGGTATCATTCCTAAGTTTAAAGTCATAATGGTTTATTTTTAAAATAGTGGATATACAATCAATAAATTTCCCAACAGTATTTGCTTTCTCAGCATCACGATCTGGAATCTTTATTGAAAAATACTTCTCTGTTTCTACAAGTAATTCTATGCTATCAAGTCCCATTTTATTACCAAAAATTTTTTCCTAATTTGAAGATAAAAGTTTCTTTTCCCCATTATCATATAAAATTTACACTACATAAAGGCTAAATTTTTATTCAAAGCTAAACATGTGCGACGCAACCGCAGCGTAATTTTTATTCTACTACTGGCTACATA
>JAYVRD010000036.1:0-2820 GCA_043776595.1 Chitinophagaceae bacterium
GTGTAATTTTTAATTAGACTTTATATAATAATTCTAAATTGTCGAATATTTATAACGGTAACACTGTTTGGTGTCAACCTATTTTAGGACGTAGCAAACGGTCTTTCGAAAAGCGTTTGATAAAAAATGATCATGTTTATTATAGCCATTATTTGTAGGCGTATTACCTAAATAAAAATCCCAATAAACGCTATTGAGATTTGTTGAAGTTGATTTGCTGTAATTGCTTACTGCTTCTTTAGTTGCGGCTTTTTGTATCTTATTTTTTTTGCCTCATAGCCTAATACCTGCTGCAATCAAAAGGCTTAATCCACCATCCACAGAATGAGCAGGACGATTGGTGCTAATTTCGCCAATAAGGTTCATGGCTTCAAAATGTTGCTGTAGGCGGGTTTCGTTAATTTTCATGTTCTATAATTTTAGGGCAAAGAAATATGACAATTAGATGAATTTACATAGATTTTTTTGGTAACCAGCTGTAGGATTTCTATTAAACACTTGTTGCGTCGCACACTGCAAGTTTCTTTTCTTTATTAAACTTTTTTTAACCACAAAGACCCCTAAGTGAAAACCCACAAAGTTCACTAAGACTTCGTGTTCTTTGCAAAAACCTTTTTGTACTTTATGGTAATAGTTACGCTTCGATAAAAGCTCAATTCATATTCTTCATTTGAAATGTGCGACGCAACTACAGCTAAATTTATATTCTTCAGCTTGCTACCAAATGTATCTTTTCTTCTTTGTATAAAACAAAAAAAACTGCTTCTTTAAGGAAGCAGCTTTTAGCTTTATTGATTCAAAATTATTCTTGTTCTTTTGGTTTGGTAATCTTAATTTTTGTTTTGCGATCAGTAATTTTTATTTTACTAGTATCTGTTTTTTCTTTGTACACCTTACCGTTGTCTTTAATCTTCTTATTTACATTAGCCTCTGGAGCAAGCATAATATCATTCTTTACTTCTACATTATAAGGATTTTCGAATAGTTTGGTTTCATCAACCATATAATCGCCATCTTTTAAAATTAAACTGTGGTTAACAATGTAGCCTCTATAATCAAAAGTATCTTTTGATACTTCATCATAATAATAACCTTTTGGTTGTTCCTTAGTGGCAGCATCTACATAGTAGTAATGAACAGTATCGTACACCAATACTATTTCTTTTTTTGTTTTAATGTCAACCATTTTTGCCTTCTCCAATCGGTTTTTTGAGTAGGTTGTTTTAGTAACCGTTGTAGTGGTTGTTTTGGTAACACTATCTGCATTGGTAGATGTGTTTTCAGAACCGTTGTTGCATGCTGCTAACACAAGTATAGTGGCAGATGCTAAAAGAAGCTGTTTTTTCATTGCTGATTTTTTAATTTTTATCAACAATGAAAAAACCATGCCGACATAAACCTGCATGTAGTGTCTAATGGTCATTCAAAGGCAAACCCTGCTCTTGCCATTGCTTCCAATTGATGTATTCAGGTGCCACACGATGTTCTTCCATAGTAATGCAATCCTGTACAGGGCAAACCAGCTTGCATAGATTACAGCCTACACATTCTTCATCCTTAATAGTATAAGTGTTATAAGGATTGCCTTTGGCAATATTGATGGATTGATGTGAGGTGTCTTCACAAGCAATATAACACAAGCCACAGTGAATACATTTATCTTGATTTATTTTTGCAATGTGGTGGTAGTTGATATCGAGGTCTTCCCAATGCGTAATTTTCTCCACACTTTTACCAATAAAATCGTTGATAGTAGCGTAGCCCTTTTCATCCATCCAGTTATTTAAGCCTTCGCACAAGTCTTCTACAATTCTAAAACCATGAGTCATAGCTGCTGTACAAACTTGAACTGTGGTACTGCCAAGCAACATAAACTCCACTGCGTCTTTCCAAGTACTTACGCCACCAATACCACTAATAGGTACTTTGGAGGTGAGTTCATCTTGTGCAATGGTGGTGAGCATTTTTAAAGCAATAGGTTTTACTGCAGGTCCGCAATAACCACCAAAAACACTTTTGCCAGCCACATAAGGATTAGGTACCAATGTATCTAAATCTATACCTGTAATACTTTGTATGGTGTTGATTAAACTGAGTGCATTGGTGCCACCTTCAACAGCTGCACGACCAGTTGGAACAACAGAGTGGACGTTAGGCGTTAGTTTGGTGATAACAGGAATGGTGGCTTTTTCCATTACCCATTCTACCACCATTTTGGCAATGTGTGGGTCTTGACCAACAGCAGCACCCATACCACGTTCTGTCATGCCATGTGGGCAACCAAAGTTGAGTTCGAAGCCCATGGCTCCAGCATCTTCACACTTCATAATGAGTTCGTGCCAGGCTTCTTTGTTATTATCTGCCATTAGCGAAACAATCATTGCCCTATCGGGAAATAACTTTACACATTCTGTAATTTCTTTGAGGTTGATGTCAAGTGGTCTATCACTGATGAGTTCTATATTATTGAAGCCCATCATGCGATGCCCACCATATTCAACTGATGAATAACGAGAGGACACATTTTTTACTTGGCTGCCCAAGGTTTTCCATACAACCCCACCCCAGCCAGCTTCAAAAGCACGGAGCACATTTATTTTTTTATCGGTTGGTGGGGCACTAGCCAGCCAAAAAGGGTTGGGTGATTTGATGCCTAAGAAATTTGCTGATATATCTGCCATAAGGAAATATTTTACCCTTATTCCCTAAAGGGAGATAAGGAAGTGAACGAATTCAAAACTTGTTTTGGTTTTTCATAACTCCTCTTTAGGGGTTGGGGGCTAAGTGTTTCAAAATGGCTTTAGCTCCATCTTTACCAGC
>JAYVRD010000037.1:0-2805 GCA_043776595.1 Chitinophagaceae bacterium
CACACACTAATAGCTTTTTTTATGCTTAGCAGCATGATATGTGCAGCACAAGATGCTACAAAGGATACAGCCAAAGCAGGTGATAATGAATTTCGTTCAGTACAAAGAGTAGCTGAATTTCCAGGTGGTATGGCAGGTTGGAAAAAATTTCTACAGAAAAACTTGAATACAAAAATTGCCAATAAATATGTAAAAGTACCCAATGGGCAGTCATCTGTAAGGCAAACGGTGATACTTGTATTTACGATAGATAACGAAGGAAATGTATCTGATATTAAAGTAGAAAATCCAACAGAAATTCATGAAAAATTAGCTGAAGAGGCTTTGAGAGTTTTAAAGCTAAGCCCCAAGTGGTCGCCTGCCGAACTAAATGGGAAAAGAGTAACTTTTAAGCATAAACAAAGCGTAACATTTATTGTAAATTAAGAATAATTAGCCACTAAGTTTGCACCCATGCAAATTCACATCATATCTGCCGTTCCCGAATTATTAGAAAGCCCTTTTGCTCACAGCATTATGAAAAGAGCTAAGGAAAAAGGATTGCTTACTATACACACTTACAATCTACGCAAGTGGGCTATTAATAAGCATGGGCAGATAGACAATTACCAATATGGTGGTGGTGCAGGCATGGTTATGATGTGCGAACCATTGGTAAATGCTATAGAAGAATTGAAACAACAAACCCAGTTTGATGAAATCATTTACATGACACCCGATGCCCCAACTTTCAATCAACAAACTGCCAATCAACTTTCATTACAGCAAAATTTATTGATTATTTGTGGGCATTATAAAGGCATAGATCAACGCATAAGAGACCACTACATTACCAAAGAAATTTCTATTGGAGATTATGTTTTAAGTGGGGGCGAATTAGCTGCTGCTATTGTGGTAGATGCTATTGGCAGATTACTACCAGGCGTTTTAAACGACGAAACTTCTGCTCTCTTTGATTCTTTTCAAGATAATTTATTAGCACCACCAGTTTATACACGACCAGCAGATTTTAATGGATGGAAAGTACCCGACATATTACTTCAAGGCGACCCCAAAAAAGTAGAAGATTGGCGATACGAACAAAGCCTTCAACGTACACAAGAAAAACGCCCAGACTTACTACAAAATGATAACCATACTACGTAATAACACTAGATTCCAAATTTGAGGCAGCAATTTTTAAGTACCATGTCTTTTAAGGGTAGCATAAAAACTATAGCAGTACGTCCGCATCTTAGTATTGCGGGTATCTTGGCATAATCAATTCGTACTAGAAAACAAATCACTATGAAAGCCCCGTTTTATCCAATGTTCTTACAACCAAAGTGCAAAAATTTTTGCAGCAGCACTCAAAAAAATAAGCAAAAAGCTAGTCTAAGAAAACAAAAAATTATTCCCACTCCATAAAAAAGAGTGGGATTATTTTATGTAGTAGTATTGAACTAGCAGAAGTAGTGCTATTAAACTTCAGTTGCGTCGCACATTTCATCAGTAGTAGTCGTATTAAACAAGTGAGCTATCAAAATTTATTACCTCTATTAAAAACTAAATCATGTCGTATCTGGGTATCATACAACCCAAAAGGGCTTACAATAACAAAACATAAAAGTAACTTTTATTCTATAAACGCTTTTAGGCTACTCTATGAAAAACACCACTATTTTATTTTGAGCAAACCGTGTAAAAATCAGCACGAACAAAACACCCAGCAAGTAATCTAAAAATAAATCCCACCAAGCATTTGGTGGGATTTATTAATTTATAGAACTACTCCTTTAGTCCATTTCTAATTCTATATGTAATGGCTTACCACTAAAATGAATTGTACAACCTTTGCTAGATAACTCACTCGTCGCTATTTGCTTTCCATTTACAATTGCAATACCTAATTTTTTTAAACTAGATGGTAGCCTTAAAGAGAAAAGCATGGTTTTATTTTTTTGGTACAGATTATCATTTGTTGCAGCTATATCAATGATTACTTTTTTACCTTTTGTAACCCCTTTGAAAAATACAAGTTGATACTGTTTGTCTTTTATTGCGTTTTTATTGATGCCATCATCAATGTATAAAGTATAAGTTGAAACATTAGTTGATGGAAAGTAATCTATCATATTAGCTTGATGCATGAATTGCTTGCTGCCATTATTTTTTGAAAATATTGGTACATCTATCGGTAAAAAAGTTCCTTCTTTTACATACAATGGGCAATCTTTTAAATCTACTTTTTCATCTACCCAAGTATTGCCAACTATTTTTTTAGGCGATGTATAAGTGTACCAATTGCCCTCTGGCAAATACACTTTCCTACTCTTAGCTCCTTTTTGTAATACAGGTGCTACTAAAATATTTTCACCACACATAAACTCGTCTTGTATATTGGCAGCTATAGTATCGTTTGGATAATGATAGTACAAAGGAGCAATGATTGGCTTGCCATATTTTGCTTGCTCATAAGCCAATGTATAATTATAAGGCAGCAAATTATAACGTAACTCAATTATTTGCTTTGCAATATTTCTGTAGGGTGTATCTATCAATGCAGCTTCGCTGGGAAAGCTAAAAGTTTTAGGATCTTGCTGGTACAAGGCTGTACCATGTGGACGAAAGATGGGTGTGAAAGCTGCCATTTGCAACCAACGAATATAGAGTTCATTATCACCTTCGCCGCCAGCAAAACCACCTGCATCACTATGTACATATGGTACGCCACTCATACTCATACCTAAGAGTATGGGTAGTTGGGCACGCAAGCCACTCCAACTTCTACTTACATCACCCGTCCAAGGAAAAATGCTATACCGT
>JAYVRD010000038.1:0-10932 GCA_043776595.1 Chitinophagaceae bacterium
CTTACTACAATGTTACTGTGGATGAGATGATTGAAACTATTGAAAAGAACAAAACATTAATAGAAAAATTTGCCTTTACTAATCCTGAGCGATATTGGCATTACTTGCATCATCTACTTCCTAATCATCCTTTTTTAGTTTGTGCTTTAGATATGGCTGGTTGGGATTTGTATGGCAAAATGAAAAAGCTACCATTATATCAACTCTGGAATACCACTTGGGAAAATACACCTATTACTGATTACACCATAGGCATAGATACTATTGACAAAATGGCAGCCAAAGTGAAAGCCAAACCACACCCTATTTACAAAATAAAATTAGGTACAGTAGAAGATATTGAAATTGTTACAGAACTACGCAAACACACTGGCAGCCAATTTAGAATAGATGCGAACGCTGGCTGGACACTTGAAGAAGCTCTAACTAAAATTCCCATTTTGAAACAATTAGGAGTAGAATTTATTGAACAACCACTTGCAAAAGATAATTGGGATGGAATGAAAGTTTTATTTCAAAAATCTGTTTTACCTTTAATAGCCGATGAAAGTTGTGTGTTTGAAAGCGATGTTGCAAAATGTAAAGACCATTTTCATGGTATCAATATCAAGCTTACCAAGTGTAGTGGTATAACACCAGCTTTGCGTATGATTCAGAATGCCAAACAGTTAGGACTAAAAGTAATGATGGGAAGCATGAACGAATCTACTATTGGTTCGGCGGCTATAGCTCACTTTTTACCACAGTTAGATTTTGTAGATATGGATGGTCCATTACTCCTCACACAAGATTTGGCTACAGGTATTTCGTTTGAAGCTGGTAAAATTTCGTTAACAACGCAACCTGGACTGGGTATAAAAGCGTCTTTATAGTATCCTTTCTGCATAATAACACACATTCATCCCATTCTTGGAAATCTATTCCTTTAGGTGGAGAAAACACAATTTCATTTACTACTAATTATATTGTAAATCAACATGTTATGCTTTTGGCATTAATATGGTTTTAACGTTTGTAGCCTAAATCTACAAATATGTCTTTAGCCATCACGTTAAACGAAGCAACATTAGTAAGTGAGTGTATAAACGGTAACAGAAAAAGCCAAAAAAGTTTGTACGAGCATTATGCCTCTAAAATGTTTGCAGTGTGTCTTCGTTATGCAAGAAACCAAATGGATGCAGAAGATATTTTACAAGAAGCTTTTGTAAAGCTATTCAACAATTTACATAAATTCAGAGGCGAAGGTTCGTTTGATGGTTGGGTACGTCGCATTTTTGTTAACACTGCTATCGAGCATATTCGTCGCAAGCAAATGGTTACTTCTGACAGTGAAGGTTTAGAAAATACTTTGGCAGACAAATACAAAACAGCCTTAGACAATCTTTTTGAGAAAGATTTACTTAAAAATGCAAATTGCTTAAGCGATGGCTACAAAACAGTTTTCAACATGTATGCAGTAGAAGGTTTTTCGCATAAAGAAATTGCAGACAAATTGGGTATTACCGAAAGTACCAGCAAATCTCAATTTAGTAGGGCAAAAGCTATTTTAAGAAATATGCTACAAGGCAAATTTGCTAGTGAAACTAGCATTGCAGCATCATAAAATATTAGTAGAGTTTCTTTTTGTTTTTATGGTTTGATTTATTAAATACACATTTTATAAACCCTACTTTTTCTAAAGCAGGGTTTTCTTTTACCCTTTAGTGGGTATATTTTATTCATCAATTCTACCTACTTTTCCAAAAAAATTTACTTTGGAAAAGCGAAGCAACTTTAAAGATTATGGACTTTGGCTTTTGTTGGCCCTCAATGCCTATTCCATTTATTATTATTTCCAGCATCCCAATAGCATCAATACCCTTATTGCTATTTTTTGGATACAAAGCATGATGATTGGCGTATTTACCGTAATTGGTATGCTTAGTTTTTCTAATAAAAATTTTGGCGACTTAACAATTAACAATCAGAAGCAAGACAAACCAGGTTGTGCAGCAGCTTTTTTTGCTGTTCACTATGGCATGTTTCATTTTGGATACTTGATTTTTCTTACTACTCAGGTTTTAAAAATTTCCCTACTCGATTGGGATTTCATTAAACTATCTTTTTGGGCAATATTGGCAGGCTGTATAATGCAGTTTGTGCAAGATAAAATACACAACAAAACGGCAAACATAAACTTTGGGGCCATGTTTTTTATGCCTTATGCACGTATTATACCCATGCACTTAACTATACTTTTACCTGTTTTTTTCCATATTTCAGCACCATTGGTTTTCTTATCGCTAAAAGCAGTGGCAGATGTTATTATGCATATTGTATATAGACGTTACTTGTTTAAACCAATAGAAGAAACGAAATAATTTTTTTAGCCAGCAGTAAATCACCTATTGAGCTGCGGTTGCGTCGCACGTTTTAAGCAATTCAATAAGAATTAAGCTTTTATTATGTAGTAGAAATGCTACTAAAATGCAATGTTGATTTATAAAATAAAAGGATATATATACGCTACGATAATAGCCAAATAGCAATACACAGCTAAACATGTGCGACGCAACCGCAGCCCAATGCTTATTCAAAAGTTTGCAACCACTTTTAAAAAATTATTTTAACAGCGTGCCTTGTAAAAAAAGGTAAGCTGTACCAAAGTAAATTAAAAGTCCTGTTACATCTACCAAGGTAGCTACAAATGGTGCTGAAGAAACTGCTGGATCGGCACCGAGGCGTTTTAATAACATGGGCAACATACTGCCACTTAATGTGCCCCATAGCACCACACCAATTAAAGATAAACCTACTACAAAACCTATAAGTAGCCAATGCTCGCCATACATACCAGGTATAATGCTATGCCATACAGCTACACGTATAAAACCTATTAAACCCAATATTGTACCCAGCATTAATCCACTTAAAATTTCTCTGCGTAGCACACGCCACCAATCAGCAATAGTTATTTCGCCTACGGCCATGGCTTGTATAATTAAGGTGCTAGCTTGGCTACCACTATTGCCCCCACTACTAATAATTAAGGGTACAAATAGGGCTAGCACAACGGCTTTGGCTATTTCATCTTCAAAGTAGCCCATGGCTGTAGCTGTAAGCATTTCGCCAATAAACAACACCACCAACCAGCCTATACGTTTTCTAAATAGTTTTAGTAAGGGTATATCTAGGTAAGGTTCATTTAATGCTTCGGTACCACCCATTTTTTGCATGTCTTCGCTAAACTCTTCATTAGCTACCCATAGCATATCATCTATGGTTACTATGCCAAGCAGTTTATTATTTTCATCGGTTACTGGTAGTGCTACACGATTATTCATTTTAAAAACTTGGCTGGCATGTTCTTGGTCGTCGTTTACATGCAGTGCTACTACACGTCCATCAATTAATTCACTTACTAATTTATTAGGCGATGCAAGAATAACATCTCTAATCCGCATGTCATCTACCAATTCTCCCTGCTCATCTATTACATAAATCACGTCAATAGTTTCGCTGTTTTTGGCATATTTTCTTATTGTTTCAAAAACTTCTGGTACTGTGTTGTGTGCATATACATATACATAATCTGGGGTCATTAAACGCCCTACGCTATCTTCTGGATAGCCAAGTAACGACAGGGTTATTTTTCTCTCCTCTGGGTCTAATAGTTTTATTAAATCCCTAATTACAATTTTGGGTAGCTCTTCTAAAAAGTCTGTTCTATCATCGGCAGGAAGGTCGTTTAAAAGCTCTGCAGTTTTGTTGGGGGGCAGCTCTGTTATAATTTGTTTTTGTGTACTAAGGTCAAGAATTTTAAAAACCTTAGAGGCACGGTTGATGCTCATACCAGCAATTATTTGAGCTTCGTGGTCTGGGTTATCGTTTATTAAATCTGCAACATCACTAATATTTTGCTCGTCTAAAAACTCACGAATGAGTAGTTTATCGTTTGTAGTAATTACCTGCTCAAACTGTTCTTGTAAATTGTGATGTTCCATTTCCATGCTCATGCCTGCAAGATAAAATAATCTCTTGTTTTTGTTAGGTTAAGTTTAAAGGGTTTTGGTTGGATGGTTTCTGTTGGTTGGTTAATGTATTTTTTAAGTTGCTAGCAACAGGATAAAATGGAACTGTGGTTGCCGTTGCACATTTTAAACAAAATGCTTCTATTGGGCTTTACCATTTATAACTCTAATTCTTTTGTTTACTAATTTGTGAAGACACAATTATGGACGAAAAAAAAACAAATTTAGACTTCATCATGTTTGTGTATTTATAAACATTAATACGCTAGGTAAGAAAAGCCAAATAGATATTCTATAGCCAAACATGTGCGACGCAACCGCTGCTGAATTGAAAAACAAAAGCTGGCTACCTAAAAAACTACTATTTATACCCCGATGAACTTTTAGTGCCACTCGTATCTTTTAGAAAAAGAATTTTTGCTTTTAGTTGTATAGCCCAATCTGACAGCATTTTGCGTTGTGCATCGGTAAGGTTGGCTGCTTTGTTATAACGCATATAAGAGTTTGGTGGCATATTTTTTTGAGTAAGTGCTTCGCTTACTTGATCTAATTTTTTTGCTTGCAACTCAATGGTTAGTTTGCCAAACTCTGAAAAATTGAGATTTTTCTTACCATGTGTTACCTTATTGTTTACATACCAACCTATTGGCTGTATGTTAGTAAACCATGGGTATTCTGTATTGTTGCTATGGCAATCGTAGCAAATAGAGGTAATGATGTTTTCTATACTATCTGGCATTTTGTGGGTATTGCCAATATCAGTTACAAAATTTTCTATAGAGGTATTACGCTCTGGTTGAAAAATTTGAAGCACAACAAAAGCTGGTAATAAAAAATATAATAAGAATTTTTTCATTGGATAACAATTGCGTTTTAAAATTAGGAATAATGCTCATTCAACGTTGTAATTGTGTCTGCATTTTTTGCACACGAGCTTCTAAACTTTCACTACTTAGGTTATTTCTATTCAATCCATCTACCACAATAGGGAAGCTAAGTGGCGTAAGTTGATGAGGGAAAGTGATGATGATATTATTGGTGCTGATGCGTTGCAAAGCATTTCTTAGCCTTGCTTCTTCCATTTGCTGACTTAGCACTTCGTTGTAAGCTTGGCGTAATAAAAGGTTATTGGGCTCGTACTCGCTAAACACTTTGAAAAGCAGAGAAGCTGAAGATTGTAAATGCCTTGCTTTTTTTTGCTCACCCGGCATACCCTGAAAAATAAGTCCACCAATGACAGCTATGTCTCTGAACTTTCGTTTAGCCATTTCTATATTGTTCACACTCTTTTGGATATCAGCAAGCAGATTGTTGGTGGTAAACAATTCATGCACGTTGCTATCATCAACTGGTATAGGTTGGTCGCTTAGAAGTTCAAAGCCATAATCGTTCATGGCTATAGAAAAAGTAATGGGTACAATTTTACTAATACGTTGGGCAAGTATGGCACTCATGGCTTCATGCACTTGCCTACCTTCAAAAGGATAAACCATTAAGTGAAAACCATCTTTGGTTTCTATTTGCTCAATAAGCGTTTCAGTATTTTGAGGAATATGCGATAATTGTTTTTGTAATTGGAACAAATGATGCAGACTTTTTAATTCAATCTCCGTTTCATCTACCAATGCTTTATTAAATGTTTGGCGAAGGATATGCCCCAAGTTGGCTGTTAAGCTCATTCTTCCACCCATCCAACTAGGTACAATACTTTTTTTAGATTTTGAAGGCTTTACCATTACACTCATATCTTTTATGCCCATCAATTCTAAGTTTCTACCTGCTAGTGTAAATACATCGCCCAATTCTAAACGGCTTATAAAATATTCTTCTATTACACCAATAAACTTACCATTTAGTAGCTTTACTTTTAGCATGGCATCGCTTACAATGGTGCCTATGTGCATACGATGACGCATAGCTAGCCTACGACTTTTTATTTTATAAACGCCATCCTCTATTTCTACTTTTTTATATTCATCGTATTGCTGCAATGCAGCACCACCTTGGGTTATATTGTGCAAAATTTCTCTCCATTCGTATACAGTTATTTCGCTAAAACAAAAAGTATTTTTTACTTCTTTAAAAATTTGTTCTGGTATAAAACCATCACCAACAGCTAGTGTACATAGGTATTGTATAAGTACATCAAAGCACAACATCATGGGTTCTTTACTTTCAATTGTATTTTCTTTAATGGCTTGTTTTAAAGCAGCCGCTTCTACCAATTCTAAAGCATGTGTTGGCAAGAAATAAATTTTTGAAACATCGCCCGGCTTATGACCACTTCGCCCAGCACGTTGTAGAAAACGTGCAACACCTTTTGGAGAACCCACTTGTATTACAGTATCTACTGGACGAAAATCTACACCTAAATCTAAACTAGCAGTACACACTACTGCTTTTAGTTTTTGGGTATGTAAAGCATCTTCTACCCAAAGCCTCAATTCTTGTTCTATACTGCCATGATGCAATGCAATGGCACCTGCCAAATGTGGTGCAACATCTAACAATGTTTGATACCAACGTTCACTCATGCCTCTGGTATTAATAAAAATGAGTGTCGTAGTGCTTTGCTCAATTATAGGAATAACTTTTTCTGCCAACTTTAATCCCAAATGTCCAGCCCAAGGATATTCTTCTATTTTATCTGGTATAATGGAATGAACTTCTATTTGTTTGGAAAGGTTGGCTTTTATCACTTCATATGCTACTTCATCCAAACTCTCTTTAAAAGAATGGGCTTTTGAGCGTAATTGTTTAAGAGACGATAACAACACATCGCCAGCTTCTTGCAAATTACCCACAGTAGCACTAATGCCCCAAAGCGATAGTTGCTTGTTGGTAGCTAATTCTGCCTCCTAACTATCAACTGCCAAGTGCCAACTGTCCACTATTCTGCTCAAAGCAAGCTCTACCTGCACACCACGTTTGCTTCCCAGCAATTCGTGCCATTCATCTACAGCTATAGTTTGTAGGCTTTTAAAAATATCAGCATTGTTTTTTTGTGCTAGTAATAAGTGCAAACTTTCGGGTGTAATAATGAGCACTTCGGGCATATTGCGTTTTTGCTTTTGGCGTTCGCTGGTATTAGTATCTCCATTTCTAATGCCCACTTGCCATTGCATCCCTAATTCGGCAATTACCTCTTCCATAGCTCTACCAATATCTTTTGCCAATGCCCTTAGTGGTGTTATCCAAAGCAATTGTAAGCCACTATTTTTTGTTGAAGTGTAGGTAGTAGGATGCTGATTAATAAACTGTATAATGCTACCCAAAAAAACAGAAAATGTTTTGCCACATCCAGTAGGTGCATTTACTAAACCACTTTTACCATTAATAATATGCTGCCAAGTTTCTTCTTGAAATTGAAAAGCTGTGAAGCCTTTTTTTGTAAGCCATTGATTAATTATTTGGTATCCAACAGTAGTTTTTAGCATAAAGTGTAATGACAAATGTACTGCTATGCCAAAATGAAAATTGCAACAATAATAAATAATAATTTTTTTTAGGGGGCAAGCTGTAGAATAAGAATTAAGCAGCGGTTGCGTCGCACATGTTTAGCTGTGAATTGCTATTTGGCTTTTTTGCTTTGGTAATAAACTCTTTTATACAAAATTTTTGAAAAAGTAAGTTTGGGCATGCAGCAATGTGTGCAGCTTTACCAAAGCTTATACAGTAGGTAAGCAAGCTTAATATTTATTCTTTAGCTACACATGTGCGACGCAACCGAAGCCAAATAGATTTTCAAAAGCTCGTCCCCAAAAAATTATTTGATACCTAATAAAAATAGTAAAACTAAAACGGTAAGCCAATGCCCAATTGTATAGCCATATTGGTTACTTCTATTCCATTGGCACCATTATTTCTGGTTTCGGAGAATTGAAGATTTTTAAGCCATCCACCAGGTGTTTGGCGTGCTGGGTCTTTAAGCTTATAGCCAAGATCTAGGCGTATTAAAAAGAAGTTACTAAAATCTATACGCAAACCAAAACCAGCAGCTATGGCAACATCGTTGTATAAACGTGCAAAATTTAGTTCTGTATTAATGGCTCTGCTACTAGTATCTTTTTTTATATTCCAAATATTACCAACATCTGCAAACAAAGCACCATCTAATTTTACACCTCCAACATCTGCTAATCTAAAACGGTATTCTACATTGGCTTCTAATTGCACATCGCCAAAGCGGTCTTTAAAAGTATTTTTTGCTGCTGTATCAGACACGATAGAAGAACCTAAGCCCAACTGCCTTACCTGCCAAGCTCTCATACTATTGGGACCACCAGCAGTAAACTGTTTAAAGAAAGGTAGGGTATTGCCAATGATAGAATCTTTAGAATAGTTAAAACCAACGCCTGCAAAAAAACGGTAGGCAATGGCATTTTTTCTTTTTTTAATTAAGGCTTTGTATTCTCCTGTAAGTTTTAAGTACTGATAAATATCATTTTGAAATGTTGGAATAAGACCTAATAAACCGCCAGCTTCTTCAATAGAGAATTTAAAGTTGTGGGTATGATTGGGTTTTCGATTGGAGTTGAACTGGGTAAAATATGTAAGGTTTTGACTAATCACTTTACCAGTATTAAAGGCAGTACGTAAAGCTGGAAAATCTTTAAAGGCTTGTTCTAACAGGGGTAAAGATTCTAAAGATGAAATGCCAATATCTAATGGTCTGTAAATCCAATTGTTTTTTCTGCCATTAGGTAGTTTGCTCACCCACTCATAACCCCAAGATGCGGCAAAAGAACGTTGTAAGAAATAATTTTTTCTGTCGGTATAAGATGCGTTTAAGTTAAAAACTGTTCTTGGGTTTTCTAAACGTTTTTGACGTTTTACCATCCAGTTGGGTGCAATTAATCTTGGAAAAGTATAGGAGTGAGATAAGCTGGATTGAATGGTTTGTAGTAGCTTGTCTTTATCGGTAAAGTTTAGCTCTACCCCATTACGCAATGTGGTATTTGCTTGTATAGCTTCTTTCCAAACGTTTCTATCTATGAGTGTTATTGAATTGGCAATACCAAAAAGCGATACACCACCCGAAGCAATATCTCCTGTGTTTCGGCTGGTTTCAAAATCAATAATTCTGCTACGCTTGGGTGCTGGTATTAAAAAGAAATGGAAGTCTATTAAGTTACTATCGGTAGCTGTTCTAAGAATTACAGGTTTTACATCTACCTGCTGCCAAGCACCTAATCCAGATAAGGAATTGACAGTACGGTAATAATCATCTTCGTTGTATAAAGCACCTTTACGCATAAATACCCTAGAACGTATGGGTCGAAAATGAAACTTGCCTAATTTATCTTTTAATACATAGCCAGCTCGGTTCGTATCGCTTACTCTATAGTTTTTTAAATAAATTAAACTGTCCTCATCTTCATACACTTTTGTTTCGGGGTAGAAATACAAATTGCCAACATAATACTGTTGGGTTTTGGTAGAGTCTGCTATTTTGCGTGGTCTAATAATAATATCTGCTTCGGGGTTTTCTTTTCGGCGTTTTACAGCTTCAGCTATTTTTTTTGCCTGCCCAAAAGGGTCAAGAGTGAAGTCTAATAATTTTAAATCGATCGTATCTACATCTGCATATAAATTTTCTCGACTATATCTGTAAAATCCATTTTTTCGATACAATGCTACCAATCTATCTAACTCTAAACTCACAATTTGCTTAGAGTAAGGATTGCCCTTTTTTAGTACCGATTCTTTTTTGGCTTTATTGGCAAGCTGCTGTAATAATGTATCTGTAGCAGTGTGTTTAGAAGAATCGATTAAGTTAACACCAGTAGAATCTATCTTTAAATTCTTACCCACGTTTATCTTCATTTTTACACCAATTATTTTTAGACTATCGGATAACTTGCGTCTAAAAAGCCCATTTTTATACTTTGGAAAAATTCCTAAATTTTTATGTTTAGAAGGAACTATTTTGTAAAGTGTATCTTTAAAAACCGCATTGTAATATCCATTTGAAGCTAAGTAAGCTTTCATAAAAACCTCGCTACGTGCAATATTATTGCTATCATAAACGGCTGGATTTTTTATTCGTTTAATAACAAATAGTTGGTCACTACTTTTTACTCTTAGGCTATCATCCCAATAATTATTTAAGTCGGCAGCCAAGCGGTTTTTCTCATCTTTGCTTATGGGGCCATAAATTTCAATTTGGTTAGCGGCTACAAACCTTTTTGTGGTAGGATAATTTTTAATTACCGTACAGGAAGCCATCAATAGCAGTAGTATTGCAAATGGGTAAATGGGTTTCCTGTTCAAAAGCATAAAGAAAGTATGTTGTCTAAGAATGAAGTCAAATATATTCAAAGTTTGTACCACAAAAAACAAAGGGGAGAAGATGGCTTGTTTGTAGCCGAAGGTATAAAGTTGGTAAATGAGTTTTTAAACAGTCATTTTGTAGTAAAAAAAATATTTGCCTTAGCAGAAAATATCCCAAGCAATGCTAACAATGTAGCATGTATAACGGTAACGCAAGATGAATTGCAACGCATCAGCAACCTACAAACGCCCAATGGTATGCTGGCTATTGTACAGCAACAACAGCCAACTGCAGAACCCATTATTGAAAATCAACTTTCGCTAGTATTAGATGGCATACAAGACCCTGGTAATATGGGTACCATTATACGTATTGCCAATTGGTTTGGCATTACCCAAATAATAGCCAGCAACAATACTGTAGAACTATACAACCCCAAAGTAGTACAAAGCTCTATGGGTAGCGTGATAAGAACAAAAGTTTGGTACAAGGAGCTGCCCACCTTTTTACAAAGCATTAATATGCCTATTTATGGTGCTGTATTAAATGGACAAAGTATTTACACCACATCCAAACCCAAGCAAGGCATTTTAATAATTGGCAATGAGGGCAATGGCATTAGCAAAGAAGTACTACCTTTTATTACAA
>JAYVRD010000039.1:0-10889 GCA_043776595.1 Chitinophagaceae bacterium
AAAGCAGCCGAAGGTATTGGTGGTCCACATTGTGGCATGGACATGATTTGGCCCATGAGTATTATCATGCGTGGCTTAACTAGTAATGATGATAAAGAAATAAAACTGTGTTTAACCATGTTACAAAAAACACATGCTGGCACAGGTTTTATGCACGAAAGCTTCCATAAAGATGATGCTAGTAATTACACACGCAAATGGTTTGCTTGGGCAAATACTTTGTTCGGAGAATTTGTTTGGAAACTGTATAGAGAGAAACCGCAATTATTGAATTAGGTTTTTTGGTAAGATATTTAAATGTTGAAGTTACAGATTTCTTTATTTTTCTTTTTTCACCCATCTATAATACAATTGCCATGCATCTGGCGTAATGCGTAGCCAAAAAATACCACCAACAAGTACAGTAGTAAATAGTATACTTTTGCCAATCATTGCTACCCAGCCACTATAATCTTTCAATAAAAAATAGGGTAGGGCATAGGAAGTAGCAGTCAGCAAAATAGCGTACAATGTTTTAATGTTAAATGGCTGCATACCAAATTTTCGCCTCAAAAATTCAAAACGTACAAAGTTGAAAATGGTATAAGAAATAACTTCGGCATACGCACTACCAATCATGCCATTTCTTTCAATTAAAAAATAATTCAGCGGAATAATTAATGCTAATAAAATCATTCCACTAAACAATTCAAATCTCCAAAAATTAGAAGTGCCAATGATGATATTGTTTAAACCAGTGCCTGCATCAATTAATCTGGCAAAGCCAATAATTAGCATTACCTGTACACCAGCTAAATAGCCTTCTTGTATATTTAGTTTTACAATAGCAGCTTCTGCATTCAATGCAAGGTTGCCAAAAATAAAAGCTGCAAACAAAAACATGTTTATACAACTGCGTTGATAGATGCGTTGAATTTCTGCAAAATCTTTTTTCTTCCAAGCCTCTGCAAGTATTGCTGTGCCTGCACTTTGCAAGCTACGTTGTGGTACTTGCACCAAATTTGCCATGTATTGAGCAAGTGTAAAAATACCAGCAATACCAATTCCTCTTTTGCTGGCTAATAAAATGCCACTAATAGTTTGTCCTAAAGTTTGTACCACAGTGCCTGTAAAAATAAGGCTTTGCATAGCCAGCATTTTTTTACCAAATTTTTTACTTACGCTACTTTGTTTAAACGATAAATGAAAGTTGCCTGTTTGTATAAGATAAAATAGTAGTACTAAAAAAATGACAATGTACAAAAATGAGTAGATGTGCATAAAGGTTTTAAAGTCTATTACCCTAAAACAAAACAACAATATTAAAACAGTAGTCAATAATCTAAAAACAGTTTCTTTTAAAAAATTGCTCAATACACTTTTATGAATACACCACATAAAACCTTCCATCACACCAAACATTAAAAGCCCAAAACCAAATAAAAAAACCCAATAGTAATAATCTAAAAATAGTTTAGAGCCTTCAATAAATTTTTTTATTACTAAAGGTTCAAACACTAAACCACAAGTAAGAATAACCACAAACCCAATTAAAGCAGTAAGCATGGCCCTGCCCAACAAATCATTTTTATTATCGGGCAAATTGTCTTTGTAATAAGGGTAAAATTTATACATCACTTGTATAAAACCCAAGCTGCCAAAGGCTAAAAAATTTTGGGCAAAATCCATAAACACCCTTGTAAGCCCAAACTCTTCTTTGGTAAACGAGCCATTTTTGGTGTACAAATACATATTAATTGCACCAACTAAAAAGCCAATGTACAATAGAATGCTTGAAATAATTGCTTGTTTACGAATGGTAGCCATTGGTGTGCAAGATAATGATTGAGAATTTATTTGGTAGCCAGCTTTTGTATTTCAATTGGGCAGCGGTTGCGTCGCACATGTTAAGCTGTAGGAAGGAGATTAAACTTTTCTTACCAATCGTATTTATGTTTGTGAGGACACAAACATAGCAGCACGCCCAAATTTTTGTCTTCACAAATTTGATGACAAAAGGTCTAAAACCTATATAGGAAAAGTAAAATAGAAATTCATAGCTAAATAGGTGCGACGCAACCGCAGCTTAACTCTTATTCTATTGCTGGCTTCATAAAAAATCTACTATGTTTATCAGATTCCTCGTTCCTGCGAATGAAAATTACTTTACTTCTTTACAACCCACATAATACAACTTCACAATTTCATTTTCATTCCACCAGTTACTTTGTGCAGCATTTACTTTTAAAGTTTGCCATACCGTAGTTGGTAAAATTTTCTTTGCATTAACATCTGTCATCATAATGAGTGGAAGATTGAAACCTGCTACACAATTTGTCCAACGGTAACTTACTTTTTTCTTATCGGAACTCCACTTAAATTCTAAGATAGGTATTTGTATAGTTCGTAAATATTGGTCAAAAATTTTACTAAAATTGAAGCCTGCTTGTTTGCTGATGTAATCTTCAATTTGTTTTGTAGTAACAGTTTGGTGGTAATAGGTTTTATTTAAGCCCCTCAATATTTGTCTAAATTTTTCATCATCATTTATTGCGTGGCGTATAGTGTGTAGCATACTGCTACCCTTAAAATAAATGTCAAGCCCAGCATCACTTTCTCGGTTTACCCCATAAGTACCAATTATTGGCACTTTATTACTTATTTCTTTTCGGAAAGCATAGTTATACTCATTACCAGCTTGGATGCCATAGTAAAATTCTGCAAAAAGTGTTTCGCCATAAGTGGTAAAACTTTCATGCACCCACATGTCTGCAATGTCTTTGGTGGTAATGTTATTGGCAAACCATTCGTGCCCACTTTCGTGAATGATGATATAATCCCATTTAAGTCCCCAGCCACTAGAGCTTCTGTCTCTACCCAAATAGCCATTTTGGTAGCCATTGCCATAAGCAACAGCACTTTGGTGTTCCATGCCTAAATGTGGAGCTTCTACCAGTTTATAACTGTCTTCATAAAAAGGGTAAGGGCCAAACCAGTATTCAAATGCCCTTAGCATTTGCTTCACTTGCTTAAACTGTTCTTTAGCTTTTTCTACATTATAATTTAGCACCCAATAACTTAAATCTAGTTTACCTTTTTCGCCCATGAGGGTGTCGGTAAAGTTTACATATTTGCCAATGTAAGGAACGATGTTATAGTTGTTGATGGGATTGGTTACTTGCCAGGTGTAAGAATGTAATTTGGAATTGGGGATTAGGGATTGGGTAATCAATCTGCCATTAGCAACTGCCATCAAGGTATCAGGAACAATCATAGTAAGAGATGCACCATTATTAGGTTCATCGCCTTGATAATCTTTACAAGGATACCAAGCACTTGCACCCAAACCTTGCACAGCCACACTCATCCAAGGGTTGCCTTGTTTGTCTTTTTTCCAAATCCAACCACCATCCCAAGGTGGGCGTATGGCTTCTTTGGGTTTGCCGTGGTAGAAGATGGTGATTTTTGCTTCCTTTATAATTACATTCCTTGCATTGTCATTTAAGTCGAACCAACCCGAGCCAATTAAATAAACACCATCCTGTTTAGTGAATTCGATTTTTGAACCATTTAATTTTAATGGGGCTTCTGAAGCACCAATAATACTATCTATAACCAATGGCTCTTGTAAATCTATTTGAAGTATATTCTTCATTTCTTTACTAATAACTCTAAAATAAATGTCTGTTTTCCCCTGAATCTCCTTCTTCTCATAATCTGGCTTCACAGTTATATCATAACGCAGCACATCCCACCAATCTCTGTTTTCATTTAAGCTGCCACGTAGGGTATCGGCATGGGTAAAGGTTTGTTTCTTTTGCATGGGTTGGGCTTGGGTAGTGAAGCTTAGTAGGAAAAAAATGAAAAGGAATGTTGACCTCACCCCTAGCCCCTCTCCAAAGGAGAGGGGAACTAGAGCGTAGTTATTTGACCTCATCCCTAACCCCTCTCCAAAGGAGAGGGGAATTGCAGCGTAATTATTTTTATGATGGTTAATACTTTTGATGGGCAAAGTTGCCCATTGCCCCGAACGTACAAGTGTGCGACGCAACGGCAGTTTAATAGATGTTCTGCTGCTGGCTACAAAAAAATTCTTATTCATGTTTTAAAAGTAAGATATTCGAGCAGATGAATTGGAAGCAAATGAATAAAGGTGTAAGGTTTAGTGTAAATGGTAAGATGTGGATGGTCTTTGGGCTATTTATCAGCTTATTTTTTTCTTGCAACAACAAAGAAAAAAGTAACAAAAAAGTATTTACCTACAATGAAAGTACAGGCATTGCAACACTTGACCCAGCCTTTGCCAAAAATCAAAGTATTACGTGGGCGGTGCATCAATTGTATAATACGTTGGTGGAAATTGATACTGGCTTAAACTTAGTGCCTAGCCTTGCCAAAAGTTGGGAGGTGAGTAGCGATAGAATGGTGTACATATTTCATTTAAGGGGTGATGTTTTTTTTCACGATAACGAAGCTTTTGTAAATGGCAAAGGCAGAAAAATGATAGCTGAAGATGTTGTGTATAGTTTGCAACGCATTATAAACAAGCAAACTGCTAGCAGTGGTGGTTGGATTTTTAATAATAGAGTAGATAGCATACAACCCTTTGTGGCGTTGGATGATACTACGTTTCAATTAAAGTTGCTAAGACCTTTTAACCCTATATTGGGTATTTTAAGTACACAATATTGCAGCATTGTGCCTAAAGAAGTAGTGCAGAAATATGGAAAGGATTTTAGAAGACATCCTTGTGGTACTGGTCCATTCAAATTTTTTATGTGGGAGGAAGGTCAAGCCCTTGTACTGCACAAAAACGAGCATTATTGGGAGAAAGATTCGTCTGGAAAAAAGCTACCTTATTTAGATGCGGTGAAGGTTACTTTTTTTGATAATAAGGCTACCGAATTTTTACAGTTTAGGCAAGGTGGACTTAGTTTTATAAACGATATAGACCCAAGTTTTAAAGATGAAGTGCTCACAAAAAAAGGAGGACTGAGAACAGAATGGCAGAATAAAATTTTGCTGCATAAACATGCTTACCTTAATACTGAATACTTGGGCATTTTGGTAGATGAAGACAATGAACTGGTTAAAAATTCGCCCACAAAAAGCAAAGCAATACGACAAGCTATAAACTACGCTATCAATCGTAAGCAATTGATGATGTACATGCGAAATGGGATTGGAACACCTGCCGAAAGTGGTTTTGTGCCAAGTGGTTTGCCCAGTAAAAATGTTGAATTTGTTAAGGGATATGAATACAATCCTGCGAAAGCAAAAGCCTTAATAAAAGGTGCTGGTTTGGAAGGCAAAGAGTTACCAACTATTAAACTATTAACCATACCCATTTATGCAGACATTGGTAGTTTTATAGCTAAACAATGTGAAGAAGTGGGTATAAAAATTCAGGTAGAAGTAGTGCAGAAAAGTTTGTTGCTAGAGCAAACAAGTAAAAGCAAGGCATTATTTTTTAGGGCAAGTTGGATAGCCGATTATCCAGATGCTGAAAACTATTTAGCAGTGTTTTATAGCAAAAATCCTGCACCACCAAATTATACCAGATATAAAAATCCTGTTTTTGATGTACTGTATGAAAGAGCATTGCTTGAAACAAATGATAGCTTGCGTTACAGTTTGTATAGGCAAATGGATCAAATGGTAATAAACGATGCCCCAGTAGTGCCTATTTGGTACGATATGGCAATACATTTGGTAAACAAAAATGTAGAAGGTATGTATGCCAATGCTTTAAACTTATTGGAGCTGAGAAAGGTAGTGGTGAAGTAAATTATTGCTTAATTGTTGCTTGGTTTTGCCACAATTTTTTTTACTTCATATATTTTTTGCTCCGTAAATTGTAGTAATTCTTTTTGTGTGGGCAACATTGCTTCTAGGTTATTTTTTACATACTCGTAAGGCGATGGGGTATCAAACAAAACAGTACTTTGCCTACGATTTCCAAGAGCTTTATTACTTACAGGTGTAGTATAAGCATCTCTAGCAAGTTTAAATTCTCTGGTAATGGTAAATTGATTTTCTGGCTCTACTAATAAAAGTTCAACTATCAAATGCCCATCCTTTGCATACAAGGCAAAGCCAGATGTAAAACTAAAAATGGTAGTACACTCAAAGATTTTGTCTTTGCTGTTAATGTTTGAGCTTTGCTCTTTTATATTTTGGGTTGAAATAGATGGATTGTTTACTACAAGTTTTACTTTGTAAGCTGCATTACAGTCTACACAAACTTTTTTGTTTTTTAATTCAGGTATCAATGTGTCTAAAATATCTGTAATAATGGATGTAAATCTTCCTCTTCCTTTCCACTCGTTAGGAAGCTCCAATTTATAAGCATCGAATTGTAATTTTTGCTGCCGAAATACTTGTGCATTTGTTGAACTTGATACAATCAAGCAAACAAACACCATCCAAAGTGTATGCATTCTCATGGCATTTTTTTTGAAACTACGTAGAACATTTGATTTATACAACGTATGTCGCAAAAAAGCATTAAAGTTGTCTAACCAACCTAGTTAATGATTACTCAATGGGCTGCTTCAATTTATTCTTAAATACTTTTTCAAATTTTTCCAATTTAGGGGCAATCACATATCTGCAATAACTTTGATTTTGATTATCGTTGTAGTAATTGTCATGATAATCCTCGGCAGGATAAAAGTTTTTAAATGGCTCTATCGCTGTAACAATAGGCTTATCCCAAGCCCCACTTTGATTTAAAGCAGTTCTGTATTTATCTGCCTTTTCTTTTTGCTCTTGGCTATGGTAAAATATAACACTACGGTATTGAGGACCTTTGTCGGCACCCTGTTGGTCTAATGTTGTAGGGTCGTGGGTTTTCCAAAATACTTCCAAAAGTTCATCATAAGTAATAACCGTAGGGTCAAAAGTTATTCTTGCCATTTCGGCATGTCCAGTGCTTTTATCACAAACTTGCTCGTAGGTTGGGTTTGTTACATGTCCACCACCATAACCACTTTTTACACTTATCACACCTTTTAATCTTTGAAAAAATGCCTCTGTACACCAAAAGCAGCCTTCACCAAAGTCGGCTGTATCTACTTTAGCAGGCATAACACTGTCTGTTGTATGCATAACTATTTTTTTTGTATTATTTTTTTGAGCACAAGAAATAAAGGTTGCTAAAATGAAGCAACTGCTAATAAAAATTTTTTGCATGGTAGTTAATTTCATGTTCAATGTACGATGGTTTATTTCTTTTGGTTGATAGACGCTATCTCTTTTAACACCTTACACACCAAGCAATGCTTTAACAAACTATAAAGTTATTTGCTGTAGTTTTGTCCTTCAATAATTTTATATACATGAAACAAATTACCCTCAGTTTTGTTGCACTTTTAGTTACAGCGTTTTCATTTGCCCAAACCAAAACCATAAAGCCAGATGAGGCTGCCCAACATATTGGCGATAGCTTAAGCGTTTGTGGTAAAGTGTTTGGAGGTAAATTTTTTGAGAGTGGCAAAAACCAGCCCACTTTAATAAATATGGGAGCTGCTTTCCCAAAAAGCACATTTACAGTGGTGGTGTATGGAGAAATGAGAACTAAATTGGGCTATGCACCGGAAGAAAAATGGACTGATAAAGAAGTTTGCATTACAGGAAAAATTATAGAATTTAAAGGCAAGCCGCAAATTATTATTACCAGCGAAGACCAAATTAAAGTAAAGGAGTAGGAGGTTTATGTAGCCAGCTGCAGCATATAAATTTAGCTGTAGTTGCGTCGCACACTTGTACTGTATTTCATTATTCAGCAATAAAAAACCCGCTCAAATTACTGTTGGACGGGTTTTTTATTGAGAAACGAAATTTTTATAATTCCAATTTTATATTAGCATCTTTATCTACCTCTAAATTTTTCTCCTTTAAAACAGTAGACTGGATTTCTTGCTCATCAATAAACAATTTGCCATTTTTAATTTCTACCATTTTAGTTTTATCATTTACAAGATTTGTCTTTGCAAGGGAAATCATTAGCTCTGTTTTTTCTAACTGTGCTAATACTTCCTCTTTTAGTGGTTGTCGTTTTCTTGTACCACCTAATTGAACTACAAAAGTTTCTTTTCCATCTTTATCTAAAACACCAAACTCCTTCAACACAGCATATTCATCTTTTGTTATAGTATCTACCTTAGCAGTATGGTTCATTTGTGCCAAACTGGGTGCAATTACCAAACTTACAATGCTCATTAGCTTTATCAAAATATTCATGCTTGGCCCAGAAGTGTCTTTAAATGGATCACCTACAGTATCGCCAGTAACCGATGCTTTATGAGGATCACTTTTTTTGTAAAACATCTCGCCATTTATCTCAACACCCTTTTCAAAACTCTTCTTTGCATTATCCCAAGCACCACCAGCATTATTTTGAAAAATTCCCATTAATACACCAGTTACAGTAGCACCTGCTAAAAAACCACCCAAAGCTTCTGGTCCTAATAAAAACCCAATTAATAATGGAGAAATAATAGTTATAGCACCTGGCAACATCATTTTCTTTAGAGAAGCTTCGGTACTAATAGCCACACATTTTTCATATTCTGGTTTTCCAGTTCCTTCCATAATGCCAGGTATGGTTCTAAACTGTCTTCTCACTTCTTCTACCATCGACATGGCAGCTTCACCCACAGCACGTATAGCCAAAGAAGAAAAGATAAATGGTATCATCCCACCTACAAACAAAGAAGCCAAAACATCTGCTTTATAAATATCAATATGCTGGTTATTGGGCATGGCCACACCTACAAACGCAGCAAATAATGCCAACGATGTTAACGCTGCTGAGGCAATAGCAAAACCTTTACCACTTGCTGCAGTTGTATTACCAACAGCATCTAATATGTCTGTTTTTTCACGAACTTCTGGAGGCAGTTCACTCATCTCAGCAATACCACCAGCATTATCGGCAATAGGTCCAAAAGCATCAATAGCTAGTTGCATTGCCGTAGTAGCCATCATACCTGCAGCAGCTATAGCTACACCATATAAGCCAGCACAAGCATAAGAACCATAAATACCTGCAGCTAAAACGAGTATTGGTAAAAAAGTACTTTCCATACCAACAGCCAAGCCACCAATTATATTGGTAGCATGCCCAGTAGCCGACTGACGAATAATAGAAAGCACAGGGCGTTTGCCCATGGCAGTATAGTATTCGGTAATGATGCTCATTAAAGCACCAACCACTAATCCTACAGCAATAGCACCCATAACGCCGTTACGTGTAAAATCTAATCCACGCAAAGTCATTTTTTCAGGTAATATGTAACTAACAATAAAGTAAGCTGCAATGGCTGTTAGTACCATACTACCCCAGTTTCCCATATTTAAAGCTCGCTGTACAGCATGTGTACTAGCACCTGCGGAATCACTAATTTTTACAAATAATGTACCTACAATGGATAGTAGTATACCAACACCAGCAATAACCATGGGTAATAATACAGGGGCTAAACCACCAAAATTATCTATAGAAGTAGTTTGTTGACCCAAAACCATGGTTGCCAATACAGTAGCTACATAACTACCAAAAAGATCAGCACCCATACCAGCTACATCACCTACATTATCCCCTACATTATCTGCAATAGTAGCAGGATTACGTGGATCATCTTCTGGAATACCCGCTTCAACTTTACCTACTAAATCTGCCCCTACATCAGCAGCTTTGGTATAAATACCACCACCCACACGTGCAAATAGTGCAATCGATTCCGCACCTAGAGAAAAACCAGTTAAGACTTCTATGGTACGAAGCATTCCTTCAGCATCACCTGTAGGAGCAAAAAAATGTTTCAATATTAAAAACAAACCACCCAAACCTAAAACAGCTAAGCCAGATACACCTAAGCCCATAACAGCACCTCCCGTAAACGATACATTTAAGGCTTTACTTAAACTAGTTTTGGCAGCTTGTGCAGTACGTACATTGGCTTTGGTGGCTACTTTCATCCCTATGTAGCCAGCTGTAGCACTAAATACTGCACCAATAATAAACGATACAGCTATACTCCAATGGCTTCCTTCATTTTTTGTAGCCATAAAGCCTAATAATAAAGCTACTATTACTACAAAATAGCCAAGTATTTTCCACTCGGCTTTTAAAAATGCCATTGCACCATCGGCAATGTATTTACTGATTTCTTTCATGCGGTCGCTGCCAGCATCTTGCTTAGAAACCCAATTAAATTTAATAAACGTGTAAAGGAGTCCAATAACTCCCATTAACGGAACGGCATAAAACAAATAGTTGTACATAAGCAATTGTTCGTGTATGGTTTTGAAAATAAGTGGGCAAAAATAGGGGTTACAGTCTAAAATACAGTACCTGCTCTTTTTATGTGGAAAGTATTTGTAATAAAATTTGTACTTAAAAAAATTTAGCCTAGAAATTAGTGCAACCTTTAAAATATTAAAAACATCTTAATAAATAGAAGTTTTGAGTTGAGAAACCGAAACTTAATTCATTCATAAAATGGTTTTGAAAAATTATTTTATTTTTTTTAATCTTTTTAATAATATTTTAATATTACATTCACTCAAGCAATTAATATCATAAAATGCAAACTGCTATAGCAATATCAAAAACTAGAAGCTACTTAGTAGAGGGATTAAGCAATCCTTTTGAAGCGGCAAACAATACAATAGTATTGTTTGATGATAATTATGCTGAGAATGATGTACATGATATTGTATATAAGTACAAGAACGAAAATGGACTATGGGCTTTTAAATGGGTGAAAAAAGCAATTCATACCCGTCATGAACACATGAGTAATTATGAATACGATGATATCATCTCTGCCAAAAGTAATCGAGTTGTTTTTATGAAAAATGGAAGAAAGGGTTTTTGGTACTTTAATACACGAACTGAATTT
>JAYVRD010000040.1:0-10875 GCA_043776595.1 Chitinophagaceae bacterium
TTTAATTAGTGGCAGTAATGGTACTGATGGAGGCATCAACGGATTACTTGGAATGAAACTGATGGAATTGATGGAAGTGAAGGAAAAGAAAGTTGATTAGTTAATTGGTTAAAGTATTTATTAGTAAATGGCGAAGCATGAGCTTCGCCATTTTTTATTTACTGATGTATTTTTGGCATAATACTTACTTCTATGTGAGCATTGAGTGTTGTACTTGTTTGTCCATTTTCTTTTAGCTTCTTAATAGTATCTCTTAGCCTTTCTTCTAGCTGCAAAATTTTCTTTTCCGAATGTTTTATGTTTTCTTCAGAGTCATGATCAGTTCTAATTTTTTGTTCGTGAAAAGCAATTTTTGTTTTGAAAATAGCTGTTAATAATTCTTCGGCTTCTGTTATAGAGAAAGTACCGCTGATAAGTTGAATTTGCATATTATTAGTTTATTTTTTATGATTTTTAAGCGTACGAAATTAAATTATTGTTACTGCCCTTGTGCAGCTGTAAAGCCAGGCTCTCCATCAAATAAATACAAGTTTTCAGTTTTAATGATATCCAATTTTGTATTGTTGATTTCTTGTAATAAATCAATAGCATGATGGTATTGCAATGGTTTATTATCACTGCTTTTAAACCTACAACGCCAATGATCGGTACAAAAAGTTTCAGGAAAGCCATTGGGCCAAACCTTGGTACCTCTGTTAGTAATCATGCTCAGTTGCAAATCGTTTGTATTTGCTGTGTGCAAGATTGCAGCAAGTTCATCTGGTAATGCATCCTTAGCATGTAGAAATACATCAATACCTACCAGTTCTTTTTTTGCAGATGGTCTTGGTGTTACTTTTATATTAAAGTTTGCAATCGATTTTGAGTAATCGACTGGTTGCAATGTTGCTGGTTTTTGTCCCAATCTTTCTATTACTGCTTTTGCAAATTCTTTAGTGCCTAATCTTTCTTTAGATGTTCCTTCTTTATAAATATCATAAGTGTGTACACCATCTTCTAATGTTTTTAGCCAGGCATTTTGTATAGCTTCAGCTACATCTTTTTGACCAATGTGTACCAGCATTTGTACAGCACCTAATAGCAAGCCAGATGGGTTGGCTTTATTCATGCCTGCAATACGTGGAGCAGATCCATGAATGGCCTCAAACATAGCAAAACCATCGCCAATATTGGCACTACCAGCAATACCCACTGATCCAGTAATTTGTGCTGCTACATCACTCAAAATATCTCCATATAAATTGGGCATCACTATTACATCAAACAGTTCAGGCGTATCTGCTAATTTTGCTGCTCCTATATCTACAATCCAATGTTCTTTTTCAATTTCTGGATACTGTAAACCCACTTCATCAAACATTTTATGAAAAAGACCATCAGTCATTTTCATAATGTTGTCTTTAGTAAAGCAGGTTACTTTTTTTCGATTATAAGCCTTGGCGTATTCAAAAGCATAGCGAACAATTTTTTCGGTACCTGGTCGTGAAATTAATTTCAAACATTGCACCACTTCGTCTGTTTGTTGATGCTCTATACCTGCATACAAATCTTCTTCATTCTCCCTTACAATTACAATATCCATTATCGGATGTTTGGTTTTCACAAAAGGATGGTAAGAAATGCAGGGTCTTACATTGGCATACAATCCCAACACTTTTCTGGTGGTAACATTTAGGCTTTTAAAGCCACCCCCTTGGGGCGTAGTAATAGGTGCTTTTAAGAAAACCCTTGTTCTTCTTAATGATTCCCAAGCGGATGGTTCAATACCTGCCGAGTTACCTTTTAGGTATACTTTTTCGCCAATCTCAATTTCTTCAATCTCCAATTGTGCACCAGCGGCTTTAAGAATTTCAAGTGTGGCATCCATAATTTCTGGGCCTATGCCATCGCCTTTTGCTACAGTAATTTTTGTCATGTTGTTTGATTTAGTGGAGCAAAATTGGAGGCACACTATCATATATTTTCATTTATATTTACTATAATATACATAAACAATATTTATGAATTACACGTTTCATCAATTGAAAGTTTTTATGGCGGTAGTAGAAAAAAAAAGTGTTACCAAAGCTTCGGAAGAATTGAACATGACGCAGCCAGCAGTTTCTATTCAACTAAAAAATTTGCAAGAACAATTTGATATTCCACTAACTGAGGTAGTTGGCAGGAAACTTTATGTAACTGAGTTTGGGAAAGAAATTTACCAAATAGCTGATAAAATTTTGCAGGAAGTAGTCGCCATAAACTATATGACACAAAGTTTTAAAGGCTTACTATCGGGTAAACTTAAAATTTCAGTGGCGTCTACTGGCAAATATGTTATGCCCTATTATTTGAAGCGTTTTTTAAAAGCCCACCCCAATATTGATTTGATGATGGATGTAACCAACAAAACTAGAGTGCTGGAAAGCTTGGAAAAAAATGAAGTGGACTTTTCATTGATTTCTGTGCTGCCGGAAAATTTAGATGTTGAACAAGAAATATTACTACCCAATAAACTTTACTTAACTAGTGCCATTGACAATGGGTTTGATGCAAAGAAAAAACTAAAAAAATCAGTCTTTGATAATTTACCACTTATTTACAGAGAGGAAGGATCTGGCACTAGGGTAACCATGCAGCAATATTTTAAACAAGCACATGTTACACCCAAAGTAAGGTTTGAGTTAACCTCTACCGAAGCTGTAAAACAGGCAGTAATTGCAGGTTTGGGGCTATCCATACAATCTGTTTTTAGCATTAAAAATGAATTAAAACAAAATGAAATTATGATAGTTCCTGTTGAGGGTTTGCCACTACTTGAAAACTGGCGTTTGGTATGGCTAAAGTCAAAAAAAATGTCTATTGTGGCTTCAGCATTCATCAATCATATCAAACTTTATAAGGATACAATTTATGAGGAACACTTTGCATGGATTGATAAGGATGTATAGTTTGCATTATTCATTAAGGTTTATAAAATTATTGCAAAATAAGCGTTGATTTTTTAGTCCATAGTATTATATCTTATGGGCTTAGTTGCAAGTTTATCGTGAGTGGAGTAAGTGAATTCATGTTAAGTAATACAATTACGATTAATAATGAACCACTATCAAATTTACTAAAGAGATAAAAATCCTTTTGATAATTTGATTACATCATCCAGCGGTCGCAGATGTTAATCTATGAATAGGTATTTAGTTGGCGTTGAGGTAGTAACTAATAAATATTACTACTTCATAAACATTTTTTCATCTTGAATTTCTTTCCAAGTTTTTTTACGAATACGAACTGTAGCTGTGGTTTTAAGTGTGCTGGTAAGTTTTACTTCGTGGCGTTTCTCACCATCGTAGATAATCATTAATGCTGTGTTAGGTGGGTATAATCCTAAGTTTTCGGCAAACATGCTTATTTCATTGATGCCTAATAGTGTATCTATATTTATACGCATGGTTATAGGTTTAATGGTACTAAGTTCCTTATTGTACAACTGCAATTGCTTGTTGTAAAATACAGAAATAGAATCATGATCCATTTCGCCATTATCGTATAAGTAAACCAATAACTTAGCAGAATCTACTACCAAATAATCCTGCTCTTCGGTTTCACGTTTTTTAAATTCATTTACTACAGTTGGTACTTCAGTTTTTAATTCGGTTACTGGTTGTTTCTGTACTAATATAATTTCTTGTACAGGCTCGGTTTGCTTTACTATCACCTCTTCTTTTTTTACCTCCTCTTCTTTCTTATTATCATCTTCTGCATATAATTCAAGTGGTGCTGCATTGCTACCCTTCTTAAATTTTATACTTATGGGAGGACAGGTGTATTTGTAAAAATTATTTGGAGCAAAAGAACCCGATATAGAACTTTCGGTTTTGGAAGCAATAAATTTGAATTCACCTTCCATACTACAATCAACACCATTGGTTACAGCAGAGCGATAAAAAATAACTGGGGTAGTTTTTAGGCTCATCATCCTTGTTTTTTTATCGAAGTTGCCTGTAATCTTGTTGGTGAAATAGCCGTTTTTAAAATAGTAGTTAAACTGTCCTGTAATGGCATCTCCAGTTTGGATAAGTATTAACTCGGATAAATAGCTATTGGTAATACCATTGGTAGTTACCATACCTGTACCATACCAACTACCATCTACTGTTTGTGCTTTAAGCAAAACTGGCAGTAAAGCGAAAAATAGGATAGAAAATTTTTTTAAGTTTTTCATGATATAGCCATTCAAAATTAAAAGTATTGATTGATTGCATACTACGCCAAAACCAAACTTAACTTTTATACAACAGCATTGTGAGAATGTGGAATAAAATCAATAAACCTGTACGTAATCCCCAAAATTGTTCATTCTGGCAGCTTAATAAACGGTCTTCCTTTTCCCACTTTCAAAATCTTTGAATATAAATGCACCCAATTTATCTAAGCTAGCAAAAAAGGCTTTTCCATTATTCATCTCTGTAAACTCTTGCACAAAACTTTGTAAGTAAGGATCGCTGGCAATCATAAATGTAGTGATGGTTATTTTCAACTTCTTGCATTGGGCAGCCAAATTGATGCAACGGTTCACTACTTTTCTATCTAGTCCAAAACTGTTTTTGTAATATTTTCCTCCTATTTTTAAGCAAGTGGGTTTGCCATCTGTTATCATAAAAATTTGCTTATTGGGGTTCTTCCTTCTTCTTAGTAAATCCATTGCCAGCTCTAGCCCAGCTACAGTATTTGTATGAAATGGACCCACCTGCAAGTAAGGTAAATCCTTCACTTCTATTGTCCAAGCATCATTGCCAAATACTACAATATCAAGTGTATCTTTTGGGTATTTTGTTTGTATTAGTTCTGCCAAAGCCATGGCTACTTTTTTAGCTGGCGTTATCCTATCTTCTCCATACAAAATCATCGAGTGAGAAATATCAATCATCAACACTGTAGAAGTTTGTGTCTTAAAATCGGTTTCTCGTATCTGCAAATCATCTTCCTGCATTCTAAAGCTATCAATGCCATGATTTATTTGTGCGTTGCGTATGCTTTCGGTAAAATCAATTTGCTCCAGCATATCACCAAACTGAAAAGGTCTGGTATCAGGGCTTTGCTCATCTCCTTGCCCATATTTAAAACTTTGATGATTGCCTTGCTTTGTTTTTTTCAACTTACCAAAAATCTCTTCCAAGCTTTTCTTACGAATGGTTTGTTCACTCTTACCTGTAATTTTTATGCTGCCGTTTACAGCATTTTCTTCTAAGTAGCCATTCTCTTTTAGTTCGTCAATAAAATCTCCCATACCATAATCGTTATTGGTAAAATTGTATTGCTTATCCAGTTCGTTCATCCAACTCAGTGCCTCACTGGCATCTCCATTGGTATAGCCAAGTAGCTGCATAAAAATATCCAGCATTTGCTCAAACTTGCTTTTGCTATTTTCTGTTGGATCAAAGTGTACAAATCTGTTGCCTATCATGGTTAATTAGTTTATTAGTTTGTTTAAAGTATAGTATGTAGTAGTTATTATTGAGCCAGCATTTGTAATTCTATTTGGCTTCGGTTGCGTCGCACATTTCATCTTTTAGAATATTATTGAGCATTGGTGCTATCAACCTTTGTCTTGGTTACCTTAATTTAGTTTTAGCATCGCAGCATCGCTTAAAAGGAGACACTGCGAAAAAAATAAACCTGTCAGCCTGAGCTTGTCGAAGGCGATAAAATGATGTAGTCGGTTTCGACAAGCTCAACCTGACAACGTAAAAGTATATCTCAATGCCATTACTATAGAAATTAGAATACAACCTAAGCTACTATAAAAGTTTAATAACAATCCATAGCTAAAAATGTGCGACGCAACCGCAGCTAAATTTTTATTCTATAGCTGGCTACATAAAAAACTACCTCATTATCAAATTCTATTTTCTGCAAGGCAGAAAAAATCTGTGTGTATCCGTTAAATGCTTTTCATCCGTGTGCTATTTTCACTTTATGGTATACAGACACCATAAAGTTCACTAAAAAAAATATCCTGCCAATGGCAGGATATGTCGATATAGGTAATTTAACACCTTTATTTTTTGGGTGTATCTATTGGGCTAGATTTTAATGGGGCTTCAATACTAGCTGGTTTAGCAGTATATCTTTTTTCCATTTCATCCATTGTACGCAAATAGCTGCTGGCACTTTGTAATTCTTGCTGCATATTCTCGGCTCTTTGTCCTTCTAAAGATTGGTAGAATTTTACTTGTTGTTGCAAATCTTTCCTAACACTTTTAGAAATTTTTTCAGCCAAGGCTTTATCTTCTGCATTGTATGCAGCTTCTAGCATCATTAACGAGGTTCTGTTATGTCCATTAAATCTACCACTCATGCCATAGGGGAAGTTTTCTTCCAGCATCATTTTATCTACCTTGTTTAGCACTTTACGGGCTTCTTCTTTTTGTCCTTTAGAGGCATAAGCAATAGCTAACTCGGCATACACACTTCTAATGCTATTTAGGTGTCTTCTATTTTCTTCATCGTAATACACACCTTTAATATCGGCACTACCAAAAGCAAATTTGTTCATCAGCTTATCAGTCATCCATACCATATTATAAGGATCGTTATACACTGGTACTAAGCGATAAGTTAAACCATCTCTACGCAAGTAACCATCAAAGCCTAAACCTTCTTGTCCACTTAATGGAGAGGTAAAACAAATAGGACGCTGCCAATGGTTGGCAGCAATGATGTTTAGTACTGCTAGATCGTTTTTCATTAATCCATTACGTGGAATATCGAAACGCAACTCTTTTACAATACTATCTGTTACGTTCATGCTACTATCTGCTCTTACAATACTCATATCAACAGGAACACTTACTTTTTTTACTGGGAAGGTGTTGATGTATTCATCAGGGCCTCGTTGCTGCATTTTAGTTCTATCATCGCTACCCACATAGTTTTTCATCAAATCATACAAATCGTAGTATCGGTTTTCTGGTATGGCAGCATTGGGTTGGTATACTGCATAATCTCTTTTTCTGCCTTCTATTTGATCAGCAGTCCATATTACATCTATCGGGTCGCTATCGTTTACTTTATATCGTAACTCATTTATATACCAATCTATACCTAATAAGCTGTAGTTTATTACACGTATATCGGTACGTATACCTTCTACTTCTTGTGCATACCAAAGTGGGTAAGTATCATTATCGCCAAAAGAAAATAAGATGGCATTTTTAGGACAACTTTCTAAATAATCTTTAGCCAAATCTCTAGCTAATTGTTTTTTACTACGGTCGTGGTCGTCCCACTCTTGGCTTGCCATTAATGCTGGCACAGCCAATAGGCAAACTGCAGAAACTATAATAGATGTAATTTTTGCATTTTTAGTTATGCTATGAACTAACCTAAACAGATAGAACAATGCAACCCCAACAATTACAATAAATAGTGAAATGAAAATGCCCACGATTGCTGTTTGTGAAAAGAATGAGGCAATTAAACAAGAAGCAAAAACTATCCCACAACCAGCTAAAAGTCCGTACAGGATTTTACGATCTTTTGATTGTGCAAAATCAATAAAAGCAGTGACACTTAAACCTATCCATACAGCAAATGCATAAAACGAACCTACATAAGCATAATCACGTTCACGTGGTTGGTTACCAGCTTGGTTTAGGTACATTACAATAGCCATACCTGTAAAAAAGAAGAGTAACATATTTACCAAGGCATCGCTTCCTTTCTTTATAAAGTGATAGAACAAACCAATCATGCCTAAAATAAAAGGCAGCATGAATAGCTTGTTGTGGGCTTTATTATTTTTCATACTATCTGGCATCAAATCTTGATTGCCATACATGGCATTATCTATAAAAGATATGCCTGTTATCCAGTTACCATCTCTTATATTACCAGCGAACGACCCCTGAACATCGTTTTGCTTTCCGCTAAAATTCCACATAAAATAACGGAAGTACATAAAGTAGGTTTGATACCCTACGAAGAAACTAATATTATCCCCTTGCGTAGGTGCACGATCGTAAGAGCCATCTTTCATTGGCTGAATACCTAGGTATTGAGAATAGTAGTTAGCGTGTTGCTGATCGTTACTAGCATCCCACACACGAGGAAAAACCAATTTATCCTCTGGTGCATATACTGGTTTGTAATCTTCGCCAAGATCTATGTATTTGTCTTGCCCTTTTACATAACCCTTAGCATACTTCTTGTAATCGGCTGCTTGGGCTGTAAATTTCTGCCCATATAGCAAAGGAAAATCTCCATATTGTTCACGACCTAAATAACCTACTAAACTCATAGGGTTATCTACATTATACATATCTACAGAAGTATTGGCATTACTACGAATTAGTGTAGTTAAGTAAGTGCTATAACCAATTAACATAAAGGTAAAACACCAAATACCTAGGCGTAGAAATTGCCAATTTTTTTTGCTTGCATAACGCAAACCAACAAAAACCAATAAAGCAACTAGTACAAAGAAGCTTACAAAACCAGAGAAGAAAGGCAAGCCTAACTTATTTTTAAAAAACACATCAAAAGCACCTGCACCTTTAATAGAGTATTGTATAACGGCAACTTGTACAATGCCTGTGATGGCACATCCAATTACAAAAAATATAAAAATGCCACCATAGTATTCCTTCTTGGCTTTATTTAAAGATTCTATCAAGTATAATAAACCAATAGCAGCAATAGTGCCCAATAACATTAATCCACCAATGGTACTATCCATGCCAATATTTCTTTCTTCATTGGCCTCGCCTTTGGCTATTACCAATGCAGCAATAAAAGCAAGTGTACCACCAATGGCAACTATCCTTACAAAATATTTGCGGATAACTTTGTAGTTAAAATGTTCTTTTCTACGGAAGTAATACACCATTACAATTGCAGGAATAGTAAGTAGGTTTAGTAAGTGTACGCCAATAGATAAGCCCATCATAAAAAAGATGAAAACAATCCATTTATCAGCAGCTGGCTTATCAGCTTCATGCTCCCATTTAAGTATAGCCCAAAATACAATAGCTGTAAAAAAAGAACTCATGGCATATACTTCACCTTCTACTGCACTATACCAAAAACTATCACTAAAAGTATAAGCCAATGCACCTACTGCACCTGCACCCATAATACTCCATATTTGGCTACCAGTAAGGGCTTTGGATACATCAGTATGTACTATTCGGCGTGCAAAGTGTGTAATACTCCAAAACAAAAACAAGATGCTAAAACCACTAGCTAATGCACTCATAATGTTTACAGCTTTGGCAGCATGCAAGGCATCACCACCAAACAAAACAATAAATACCCTACCTAATAAAACAAACAAAGGTGCACCAGGTGGATGCGGAATTTGAAGTTTAAAACAGCTACTTACAAATTCTCCACAATCCCATAAACTACCACCAGCTTCGGCAGTTAAAATATACGTTGTGCAAGCAATCAAACACACTACCCAACCGGTAATGTTGTTAATCTTTTTGAAATTCATTGATTTTGGTTTTTTAAAGACACGGGCGAAAATAATAGAATAAACCTAATTATAGAAAGATTGGGGTTAATAGGTTGATAAAGTTGATGAGGAAAGGTTGGGGGGGTTGGAAGTTGATAGGAAGCTGTTTATTTAATAAACGTGACATTTTTTGAGAAAAAAGTCTTTTAAGTTTCAAAGTCGTTTGAATTTAGTTTTTGCCACCAACTAACAACTAGTTACAACTAGGGCAGCTCCATTCGTTTTCCAAATCTATTACTGTTACAACGGTCATATGCTGCTCGTGTGGGGCAAATATGATGCGAACTTTTTGCCTATCGCTGGTAACACCTTCTACAGCATATTTAGGACCTTCTGTAGCATTTATTTCACTTTTATTGTAGTTTATTTCGCCTTTGGCTAATATTTCTCTCACTTCTTTTTGTGTTATATGTCTACATTCCATGCGGCATCGGGCATGTTTGCTAAAAAATATTTCAGCTACGTTGCGGTTAAATCGTTTTCTATCCTCCGTTTTATTGTCATCTGTAACTGTTTTAGGGTTTACAGGTGTTACTGGCTTGTTGGGTTTGGATTCGTTACACTTTCTTATTCCAATAGCTGCGATTGCTAATATAGCCAATACCAAATAAGGGAAGATTTTTTTGAAGTTCATACTGCAATATAAATTTCAAACTGCAAATACCAAATCTTCAACCCAGAAACTCTCATCCATTATCTAGAAACAACAATCTATCAATTATCTTTACCCACTTATGATACAGAAGCGTTCGGTAGCCTTTCATACACTTGGTTGCAAACTCAATTTTTCAGAAACATCTACAATATCTCGAATGTTAGAGAATGATGGTTTTGAAAAAAAGCATTTTGACGACCTTGCCGATGTGTACGTAATTAACACATGCAGCGTTACGGATAATGCAGACAAAGAATGTAGGCAAATTGTACGCAAAATACAACGCAAAGCCCCTGAAAGTTTAGTAGTAATTACAGGCTGCTATGCCCAATTGAAACCCAAAGAAATAGCAGAAATACCTGGGGTAGATTTAGTATTAGGTGCTGCCGAAAAGTTTAATATAAGTCGCCATTTGGCAGAGCTTACCAAAGGAGATAGTGCTAAAATTTGCAGCTGCGATATTGAAGACGTAAGTGGTTTTACCGCCTCCTTTTCTATTAACGATAGAACCAGAACTTTTTTAAAAGTGCAAGATGGTTGCGACTATAATTGTAGCTTTTGCACCATACCCATGGCAAGGGGCAAAAGCCGAAGTGATAGTATTACTAACGTGGTAGCTAATGCCCAACAATTAGCAGCCAGCGGTACTAAAGAAATTGTTTTAACAGGTATCAATTTAGGAGACTTTGGCAAAGGAGACCTCACCCAAACCCTCTCCAAAGGA
>JAYVRD010000041.1:0-10867 GCA_043776595.1 Chitinophagaceae bacterium
ATTTCATCAAATGCTCTCTTCTCTACTGGTGGAAAGAAAGTAGTGTGTGGATCCATGGCAGATGCAATAGTATTCATATAGGCGTTAAAACGTTCTTCCTCTGTAAACTTTGCTTTAAGCCTATCAAAAATCTTGCTCATGGCTTTTTGTACTTTTTCACGAGCTTCTTTTTCAAGCTCACCATCTGTTTTCTTCACAGCGTCTTTATCTAAATTCTTATCACGTTGTTCAGCTAAATCTACATAACGCTCCAAAGCAGCGTACTTTAAACTCTGTCTCCACCTTTCTTTTTTGGCAACTTCGTCTTTAGCATAACCATTTTTTTCAGCATCTAAATTTGCTACTTCATCTTTTGTAAAATCAAATGGTTGAGATAAAATTTCTTTAACCATTATAACATTCTCTGCCAATCGCTTGTCATAAATAGGGTTTAAGGTTGGCAAAAACTTCATTTCGCTACCTTTTATCTCATCATCTAAACTAGTTTCGTATTTCTTCAATGCATCAATATCCGATTGAATAAAAAAGTTTTTATCAGCATCAATGTCTTTTAAATAATCTTTAAAAATTTGTTTTGAAAAAGCATCATTTATAAGCTTGGGGCTGTAATGCTTTTCCTCTAACAAAGAGCCAATGGCTGCGAGTAGCTTTTGCTCTTTAGGCATCACCCCTTTTTTATCTTCTCCACCAGTTTTAAACGCAAAAAATAAACTACCAAACGCTATAATAGCTATCAGAAGCAACCCTTTTCTACTCTTCATAAATTGTGAAATTTTTTTCATGTTGATGTTCAAAAATAAAGGATTTAAACTACCACTTGGTATGAACCCACCCTATTAACAAAGGTTTTTGATGAATGGATAAAGCTATTTGTGGATTTCACTAAAAAAATTAATCTTTATAAAAATTTTCTAATTATGAAAAAATTACTCTTTGCTTCCTTAATAGTTACTACATCACTTACTTGTTTGGCACAATACGATAGCCGACCTACCAAAAGCCGTTTTTATAACAGCAATAAATCTACTTTTAAAATTAGTAAAGGCGATGTTTTGGTATACCATGTAAATAATAATGGAGATGAGTACGATTTTATTGTAACTATAAAAACCTTTGACAGCATGATAAACTTTGGCTATACCATGCCCCAAAAACAAAAGGCTGCCAATATTATAATAAGAGCCAATGCTGTAAAAAACGCTGTGAAGTATAATAACTATTTTGATGGTGCAGATAAAACCTTTACTAACGAAAGTACTGTGTGGCTAAGCCAAAAAAACTACAAAGAGATAGCACCTAATAATACTGGAGAAGCCCAAATGGATATGGGCAATGGCTTACAGAATTTTAAGAAAACGGATGCAAGTACTATGAAAATAACTTATTTGGGTGAGGAAAAAATAATTACTTATCACAAAGCTTTGGCAGAGGGAGGGAACGAAATTTGGGTACTAAACAACAAAACCAATCCACTTATTGTAAAGATGAACCTTGGGTGGACTATAGAATTAAAAGAAGTAAAACATATAAATTGATTTTTGCCGAATAATTTTTTAAGTTATGTTTGCAGCCCAATTAAAATGGAGGGTATAGCTCAGTTGGTTAGAGCGACAGTTTGTGGCACTGTAGGTCGTGGGTTCGAGACCCATTATTCTCCCTTTATTATTTATCAAAACCCTCTTACCAAAATTGAGAGGGTTTTGTTTTTTTAAACAAGAACTATATATGAATTATTGGCTCATTCTTATCCCTTTAATTTCGGCTTTTATTGGCTGGTTTACCAACTGGATTGCCATTAAAATGCTTTTTCACCCCAAACAGCCCAAGAAAATTTTAGGCATCACTTTTCATGGCATCTTCCCAAAAGGCAAAAACAGTTTGCCGAAAAATTAGGCAAATTAGTAAGCGAAGAATTACTTTCTTTTAAAGACATTGAAGATAAAATAGACATAACAATGAAGTTGGCAGGATTAAAAACAACCTTCACCGTTTTATGAGTTATGCTTTACCCACTTACAATTTTCTTGCTGCCGTTTATACTTTTACGAAGCCACTTATGTGGTTTTAAAACCAATCTTTGCCACATTATAATATGATATATACAATGAGAAATTTTTTTTTAATAGCGATAGTATCGCTTATCAGCCTAACAAGTTTTGCCCAAATGCCTGCAGGAGCAAGAACTGGTGCCGCAGGTGCTGGAAGATTTGGAGGTGCAAATATGAATGTGGGACATTTTTATGGTAAAATAGTTGATAGTAAAAATAAACCTGTAGAAGGTGCTACTGTACAACTTACTGGTAACAAGTTTGATACAATAACCAAAACCTTGAAGCAAGCCATACTTAAAACAGTAATTACACAAACAAACGGAGATTTTAGTTTGGATAATTTAAGTGTGATGGGCAACTATAAATTAAAAGTTACAGCTATTAGTTTCAAAATGTTAGAAAAGCAAATAACATTTGGAATAAAGATGCCACAACCTGGTAGTGGTGCACCCAATATGCAAGACATGATTAGCCAAGCCGATAAAGACTTAGGCAACATTAAAATGGAGCAAAATGCTACTGACTTGGGTAATGTAACCGTAACTACAACTGCCAAACAAATGTTTGAATTGGGCATTGACAGAAAAATATACAATGTAGACAAAGATTTAGCGGCTGCTGGGCAAACTGCTACAGAGATTATGAAAAATATTCCATCTATTAATGTGGATATTGATGGTAATGTAACCTTACGCAATGCAACACCTACCATTTTTGTAGATGGTAGACCTACCACCTTAACCTTGGATCAAATACCTGCTGAAATAATAGACAAGGTAGAAATAATAACAAACCCAGGTTCTAAGTTTGATGCAAGTGGAGGCACGGCTGGCATTTTAAACATTGTATTGAAGAAGAATAAAAAAATAGGTTACAATGGTGGTGTAAGAACTGGCATAGATAGTCGTGGCAAAATAAACTTAGGTGGAGATTTAAACGTACGCCAGCAAAAAGTAAACTTTTTTGGTAGTGCCAACTTTAACCAACGCAAATCTATAAGCACTGGCTATACTGATAGAAATAATATTATTGCCCCGCTAAGTAAAGTATACAATACTACAGAATCTATCAACGATGGTTACTTTGGTTTCTTTAGAGGTGGTGTAGACTTTTTTGTTGATAATAGAAACACCATTTCGCTTGCTGCTAACTACAATAAAGGCAACTTTAAGGGTGATAATACACAACGGGTTGATAGTACTATTAATAACTTATTTAGTGCTTACAACAATATCAATTCTAACAGTAACTCTAATTTTGAAAATTTAGGTTCACAATTAAGTTACAAGCATAACTTCATGAAAAACGGGCATAACATTGCTGCCGATTTTAACTATAACAATTCTAAGAATGATAATACATCTTTTATTTTCAATCAAACCTATAAGCCAGATAATACCATTAAGTATCCATTGCTAAACCAACAAACGTTAGGCAATGGCAATTCCAAAAACTATACTGGTCAAATTGATTATGAAAACCCATTAACCGATAATAGTAAATTTGAAGGAGGGTTAAGGGCTGCCATCAGAGATTTTGCAAATAGTAATAATCAATACTTGTACAGCAGTTCTTCATCTACATACAACTTATTACCTACTGCCAGCAGTAAATATAAATACAACGACCAAGTGTATGCAGCTTATGGTACTTATAGTTTTAAGATAAACAAATGGAGTTATCAATTGGGGTTAAGAGCAGAAAGTTCTAATTATACAGGCACATCTACTAATATTTCAACTGGTAAAGATTCATCATTTAATGTAAAATATGCGTTGAGCTTATTCCCTAGTGCATTTATTACTTACAAGTTAGATGCTAAGCAAGATTTTCAATTCAATTATTCTCGTAGGGTAAACAGACCTAACTTTTTTCAACTCATGCCTTTTCCTGATTATAGTGATCCACAAAATATAAATGTTGGCAATGCTGGTTTAAACCCAGAGTTTACACATTCGTTTGAAGTATCTTATAACAATGCCTACAAAAGAGGTTCAAACTTTTTAGCTACAGTTTTCTTTAAACAAAGCGAAAACTTAATTACCAGATATATTTATAGAGATAAGAATGCTATAACTGGCGATAGTGCTTACTTCAACACCTACTTAAATGCAAACAATAGTCAATCTTTTGGTATAGAATTAACCAATAAAATGCCTCTTACCAAGTGGTGGGATTTGACCTTGAACTTAAACATCTTCAACTCAAAAATTAATGCTACACTACCTGGCCAAGAGTTAACCAACTCATTAGTAAGTTGGTTTGGAAAGTTCAACAATAGCTTTAAAGTAACCAAAACATGGAGTGTACAATTTAGTGGAGATTACCAAGCCAAAACAGTATTGCCACAAAGTGGTGGTGGTGGCGGACGTGGTGGAATGTTTGGAGGTGGTGGCGGAGGTGGAATGTTTGGCGGTGGCCAACAGTCATCTGTTCAGGGCTACAACTTTCCACGTTATGCAGTAGACATATCTATCAAGAAAGATTTTACATGGAAGGGTGGCAACTCTGCCAGCATTAGTGCAAGCATGGGCGACTTTTTACGTACGCAAGTTTCTAAAAGCTATTCAGAAAGTTCCTACTTTACACAAACCTCAGAACGTAGAAGAGACCCACAAGTTTTACGTGTAAACTTCAACTGGAGATTTGGTAAGTTTGATGCCAATTTATTTAAACGCAAAAATACTAAAGCAGACCAAGGTGGTGGAATGGATATGATTAGTGGAGGATAGTTTGTGTAATCCATAGTCTAGTTGTTTATTGTTTTGAACTAAATATAAAAGCCTCCCCTAAAAGTTTGAAGGAGAGGCTTTTTAGTTTGTTACAATTATTATTAACAGTCAAAACCATCAACCGCCAACAGAATACTCTCTACTGAAGTTTGCCAACTACTAACCTCCCAATCCCATACTCTCAATAATGCCCTTAATCTTATTTTCCAATTCGGCAAATTTTGCATCAAAGTCTTCCTTATTTTTTAAAATGGTTTTTACACTAAAATAAAATTTTCTTTTGGGCTCAGTACCGCTTGGTCTTGCTGAAATTTTACTACCATCTTCTGTTACAAATTGAAGCACATTACTTTTAGGCAATCCTGTTTCCCAACTATCACCACTTTCAAAATCTTTACCCATTTGTTTTTCATAGTCTATCAATTCCATTACTTTACTACCATTTATTTCGGTAGGCGGGTTCTTTCTATAACCTTCCATCATCTCGGCAATTTCTTTTTGCCCGTTCATCCCCTTTTTGGTAATGCTTATTAGGTTTTCGTAATAAAAACCATACTGCATGTATAGTTCTATCAACTTATCAAACAGGGTTTTACCTTGTTCTTTTTCATAAGCAGCCATCTCACATAATAAAGCTACTGCACTTACAGCATCTTTATCTCTTACCCCATTGCCAATCATCAAACCAAAGCTTTCCTCACCACCTACAATGTAGTTTTCCATGCCTTCTTTCTCTCGTATCAAATCTGCAATCCACTTAAAGCCTGTCAATACATTATAGCAGTTTACATCATTTTGTTTGGCAAGTTTATTCACCATTTCTGTGGTTACAATAGTGCTTACAATCATATCATTTTCTTGTAGCAAGCCCTTACTTTTTCTAGCTTCTACTATGTAGGCAAAAGCAAGTACAGCCGTTTGGTTGCCATTCATTAGCACCCAATCCCCTTTATGATTTTTTACACCCACTCCTACTCTATCACTATCTGGGTCGGTGCCACATAAAATATCAGCATCTAAGGCTATAGCTTTTTTTAAACCCATACTCATAGCTTCTTTTTCCTCAGGGTTCGGATAAACTACTGTAGAAAAATTGCCATCTGGTGTAGCCTGTTCTTCTACAATATTTATATTTGTAAATCCAAAACGTTTCAAAGTTTCTGGCACAATGGTTATGCCTGTGCCATGTATAGAAGTATATACAATTTTCAAATCATGCTGCTTTGTAATCACTTCGGGGTAAAGACTTAATCCTTTAACCATATTGATATAGGCATCATCCATTTCTGTACCCAATAAAGTAATATTGGCTTCGCCACCTGTAAATTTTACATCATCTACACTAGCTATTGCTTCCACTTCTTTAATCACATTTTTATCGTGAGGAGGTACCAATTGACTACCATCATCCCAATAAGCTTTATAACCATTGTACTCTTTAGGGTTGTGGCTAGCGGTACACACTACACCAGCTTGGCAGCCTAAATGGCGTATGGAAAAACTCAATTCAGGTGTTGGTCTTAGCTCTGCAAACAAAAAAACTTTTATACCATTGGCTGCAAACACATTGGCAGTTGTTTCTGCAAAAAATTTACTGTTGTTTCTACAGTCGTAGGCAATAGCCACTTTTACTTCAGCAGTGCCATATACTTTTTTTAAGTAGTTGGCAAAACCCTGTGTAGCCATACCCACAGTATATTTATTCATCCTGTTTGTACCCACTCCCATTAAACCACGCAAACCTCCCGTACCAAACTCTAAATTTTGATAAAAACTTTCTGTCAACTCTTGTTCATTCTCTACCTGTAGTTTTTTTATAGCATCTTTTGTAGCTTCATCGTAATTGCCAGTTAACCAAACATTTACTTTTTCCAAAATGGTAGCATCCATAATAAATTAAAAATTAAGTATTAAAAAAATATTGAGTCAGTTTTTGCACTGCTATTTAGCTTCGGTTGCGTCGCACATGTTAAGCTTTTGAATATCTATTTGGCTTTTCTTACTTAATAGAATAGCAAAAGTATTTCTCCACTTAAAAAGCAAGTTTAAGAATATTTAATCATTTATTACAACCTGTTTACAACTCAAAACAAATTACTACCGTAAGTTTGAAATATGAAGGGGAAAAGTTTACTAGTTTATTGGTGTATTGGTATATCGGCATTTGCACTTTGCACTAAGGTTTCTGGGCAGGATACTTTGCATTTTGTTGGTACTGTGCAAAAAGATTCCATTTTCTCAACAGTTTTATTAGATACTAGCCGATTTAAAATATCAGCTAGCAGCAACCCAACATTCGAAAACTACCTATCCGAAAAGGAAAGAAAAAAACGCATCAAAGCAATAACCATAGGCAATATTGCAGGTTATGGTGGAGCGATGATTGGTTTATATAGTGCTTGGTACAAAGATTATCCGCAAAGTAGCTTTCATTTTTTTAACGACAACAATGAGTGGCTACAAGTAGATAAAGTAGGCCATGGCTGGAGTGCCTACATGGAAAGTAGAAGTAGTATGGAACTATGGCGTTGGGCTGGCTTATCACGCAAAAAACGTATTTGGGTGGGTGGTTTAAGTGGTGCAGCCTACCAAACGGTTATAGAAACCTTAGATGGCTTTAGCAGCGAATGGGGCTGGAGTTGGGGAGATTTTACTGCCAACTGTCTTGGTAGTGGTTTACTCATTAGTCAAGAACTGCTTTGGAACGAACAGCGTATTCAATTTAAATGGAGTTTTCATAATAATAAGTATGGCGAGCCAATGCTAAATGATAGAGCTGATAGTTTGTATGGTAAAGGTATACTTAGCCGTATGCTTAAAGATTACAATGCCCAAACTTATTGGTTGAGTGTAAACTTAAAATCATTTTTCCCTAAAAGTAATTTACCAGCTTGGCTTAATGTAGCTGTAGGTTATGGTGCAGAAGGCATGTTTGGTGCTACTCAAAATATTTGGAAAGACAAACAAGGCAATCAATACAATAGAACAGACATAGACCGCTACCGCCAATGGTATATTGCTCCAGATATTGACCTTACCAAAATAAAAACCAATAGCAAATTTCTAAAATCGGCTTTGTACTTACTAAATGTGTTTAAATTTCCTACACCGAGTATTGGCTTTAGTAAAAAAGGTGTGGAGTGGAATTGGTTTCACTTTTAAAATGATGGTTGATTGTTACAAGTAGCTACAGAAAAATTATTGTATATATGCACCAACAACTTCATCGTCTTCAATTTCTACGACTATATTGTCTTGCAATGTGGTAGCTATAGATAGTCCTACATAATCGGGCTTTACCGGAAAAAGTTTGTGCATTCTTTCTACCAACACCAAAGTTTGTATGCGTTTGGGGTGAGAGTTGAGTAATGGCTTTAAAACGTAGAGTAAAGTTTTGCCGCTGTTGACTACATCATCGCAAATTAAAATATTTTTATGGTTGGCATCAATGCTTTCACTCAAGGTTACATCGCTAGGGTTTGTTTTGTTTAATGTAGCTGCAATAATTTTTACTTGGGGTATGTATTGCTTTACCAATTCTGCAATTTTTTTGGCTATTACCATGCCGCTGTTACTAATGCCTATAATAATCAGTTCAGCTTCATCACCTTGCAATTGCTCGGCCACTTCTAAAGCCAAACGTTGTATTTTATGTGCTGCTGCTGCTTGAGAGAGAATGTAATTATTAGCTGCCATTGTATTTATTTACCATTCAAAGTAATGGCAAAAGTTTCAAAACTTAAGCAATTCATTTCTGCAATATTCATTCAACTTATCTTTGAGAAAAGTGGATTTACATTTCTAACTTTTGCACCACTAAACAATTAAACTTCTTTTGCCATGCATTACTTACCTCAAATTTTGTTTGTAGTTCTTTCGGCGGTTGCTGTTTATTTATTTGCCCAAAAAGCTGGCGAAATAAAACGTAATATTTTCTTAGGCAAAGAAGAAGATTTTAGCGACAACAAACCCCTTAGATGGAAGAATTTACTGCTACTTGCATTTGGGCAAAAAAAGATGTTTAACAACCCTTTAGTAGCTGTAATGCACTTTATAATTTATGCAGGGTTTATTATTATTAATATAGAAGTAATGGAAATTGTTTTAGATGGTTTGCTGGGCAAGCACCGTTTATTTGCTGGCTTAATACCACACGGCTTGTATTCCTTTCTTATTAACTTTTTTGAATGGCTGGCTGTTGGTGTAATAGCTGTGTGTGTTGTATTTTTATGCATAAGAAATGTATTAAAACTAAAACGTTTCATTAGCAAAGATTTAGCTGGCTGGCCACGTAGCGATGCCAATTATATTTTGATAACTGAGATTGTATTGATGAGTTTGTTTTTAACCATGAACGCTACTGATACTTTATTACAAAACCGTGGCGTTGATCATTATGCACAGCATAGTACGGGGAATTTTTTCTTCTCTACTATTTTACAACCTCTATTTACTGGGGTTAGTAATGGCAGTTTAGAAACCATTGAGAGAACTTGTTGGTGGCTGCACATTATTGGCATTTTTACCTTTTTAAATTACTTGCCTTATAGCAAGCACTTACACATTATGTTAGCTTTTCCTAATGCCTATTTTGCAAGGTTACAACCACAAGGTGAGATGAAAAATATGCCTGCTATACAAAAAGAAGTGTTGTATGCTATGCAACCCGAGCTTGCCCCAACCAATGCTGCAGCACCTGCTAACTTTGGTGCTAAAGATGTGTTTGACTTAAGCTGGCACAACTTATTAGAAGCTTATAGTTGTACCGAGTGTGGGCGATGCACTGCTGCATGCCCAGCCAATCTTACAGGTAAATTATTAAGTCCACGAAGCATCATGATGAAGACAAGAGACCGCCTAGAAGAAGTAGGCAAAAACATGAATACTAATAAAGAATTTAAAGCCGATGGCAAAAGTTTACTTCATGATTATATTAGTGTAGAAGAATTAAGAGCCTGCACTACTTGTAATGCTTGTGTAGAAGAATGCCCTGTTAGCATTTCTCCTTTAGAAATAATTACGGAGCTAAGAAGAAGTTTAATAATGGAAGAAAGCAATGCACCGCAAGAATGGAACAGCACATTTAGCAATATAGAAAACAACTTTGCACCTTGGAAGTTTAGTCCAGATGAAAGAGATAAGTGGGCAGTAGAAATGTAATAAAATTTTTTGTTTACAAGCAATAGTATTTCAATTGGGCAGCGGTTGCGTCGCACATTTTAAACTATGAAGTGCTATTAGGCTTTCATCTCAGCGTATTTGAATACGAAACTCAAAACAATGCAAACCTTATTTGATAGAGAATAAATTTTACTATCTTTAAATTATGGAAGTAAAAGAGCCAGCTATCGCTTACGACAAGCAAAAATTTACCATTGAGGAATACCTTGAAATGGAAAATGTTGCTACCGAAAAAAGTGAATACTACCAAGGCGAAATATTTGCCATGAGTGGTACTAAGCTTAACCACAATATTATTAGCCGAAATTCAATAATTGGTCTTGGTAATAAACTAAAAGGTAAATCCTGCCAACCTTTTGGCAGCGATTTAAGAGTGTACATTCCAACCAACACTTTATTCACCTACCCCGACATTAGCATTTTTTGTAGCAAGGTAGAAACCAGAAATGATGATGAATTGAATGCCTTAAACCCTACCGTTATTATTGAAATATTATCGGCATCTACAAAAAATTACGCCCGTGGCGATAAGTTTAATTTATACAGAGACATACCCACACTAAAAGAATATATTTTAATAGACAGTAACAGCCTAAGCATAGAAACTTTTAGAATAAATGAACGCAACCACTGGGAGTTAGAGGAGTTTAAATTACCAACCGATACTTTGGCTATTAAGGCTATAGATATAGAAATTGGGCTTGAAGAAATTTATGAAGGTGTAGAATTCTAGAATTAAAAAAACAATATGAACCTCTCTCCTTTTCCATTTTCTGTTACCGATTTCTCAACAATAGAACCTAGCATATACTAAAATGCTTTAATAATTCCGAATTTAAAATTCAACGTTGTCATTAGTCTTCCTTTTTGAGTATTAAAGTTTTTAAAGAAGTTGTATATGGT
>JAYVRD010000042.1:0-2769 GCA_043776595.1 Chitinophagaceae bacterium
TACTGCTGGTTACACAATAATTCACACTACTGCAAAACCTATATTTTTTTGTAACCTTTTCACAACCGATATTCGCAAGTAAGAACAGTTGTTAGTATGGCTAAAATTTCTTTTGACAATACCGAAAATGCGTTTGCTTACAAAACAAGTAAAGAGCTAAAGAAAGCAAAATTTTTGTTTAGTACAATGGGTTATCCATTGTTTGTGCCCATTGGTACACGCATTACGCCACTGCTTATAAAAGGTAAATTGCCTTTTATAAGGCGTATCGTTCGTAGCACTATTTTCAAGCAATTTGTAGGTGGCGAAACATTGGAAGAAACCAAAACCGTAGGCGAAGTATTGGGCAAATATAACGTACAAGTAATTTTAGATTATGGTGTAGAAGGCAAACAAACCGAAGCCGATTTTGACAATGCCACAGATGAATTTATTAAAGTAATTAACTACGCTGCTACACAAACTAATATTCCATTTATAAGTATAAAAGTTACAGGTTTTGCAAGGTTTAGTTTGCTAGAAACTTTAAACGAAGCTCCACGCCTACGTAGCGGCATACACGATCATGAAGATGAAATAGCCGAGTGGGAGCGTGTAAAAGATAGAATGTATGCGATATGTGCAGCGGCTGCTGAAAAAAATATTGGAGTACTAGTAGATGCTGAAGAAAGTTGGATACAAGACCCTGTTGACAGGCTAACCATGGAAATGATGGAAGAATTTAATGTGGGCAAAGTAATTGTGTACAATACTATACAGCTATACCGCCACGATAGATTACAGTTTTTACAACTCTCTCATAAAATAGCACAGCAAAAAGGTTTTATGCTAGGCATTAAGCTGGTACGTGGTGCTTATATGGAAAAAGAACGTAACCGTGCTGGTGCCAAAGGTTATGCTTCGCCCATACAGCCAGATAAAGAACGCTGCGATAACGATTTTAATAAAGCCGTAGAGTTTTGCATTAATAATGTAGCAACTATTTCTTTTATTGTAGCCAGCCACAACGAGCAAAGCAATTTGCTAGCATACGATATGCTTGAAGAAAAAAGTATTCCACACAATCATCCTCATATCCACTTTTCTCAACTGTATGGCATGAGCGATAATATTACTTTTAACCTAGCCAAAGAAGGATGTAGCGTAAGCAAGTACCTACCTTTTGGACCCATAGGCGATGTTATACCTTACCTTATGCGTAGAGCCCAAGAAAACTCATCGATGAGTGGGCAAACAGGGCGTGAACTAGCCTTAATAAAAAGAGAGTTGAAACGTAGAGGTTAGTTTTTAATTTAGCCAGCTTTCTAGTGCTATTGGGCAGCGGTTGCGTCGCACATGTTTAACTGTGGTATTACTATTTAGCTTTATTGAAGCGAGAATTTACTACCTATTGAACTATTGTTTAAAGTCCATTTTTAGTTGTTTTTTAGTCAACCTATTTCAGGACGAGACAGTTGGCTGCTGCCCAAGTCCACTTAGTTGCTATTCTGATTTTTTAATTTCATCTATAATATGCTTTATCCTTTGGTCAAGTAATTTAATTTTATTTTCTAATGTCAGGTCAGGAAAAAAATCTTCAATACCACCAAAATACTTTGAATCGGCTTCCAAGTATTTGTCAAAAGCTATTATTGATTCTCTCAACAGTAACCCAGAATCCTCATTTTTTCCGTCTTCTAACAAGACGTACAAATTGTTTAATTCATCCACTTTTTCATCAAGTATCTCTTGAAAATACTTTATCCTTTCAGTATGCTCCAAGGGAATATATTTTGAGTATATTTTGTCAGAGCATAAATAAACCATTGCATTATGAAGTACAATTGTGTCGAGTATGTAGTCTTTTAAATTTGAAATATTAAAACTAAGCTTATGAGTTGCAGATAAAAAGTCGTGGCAAATAACATTTCTAATTTCATAAACCTCTTTAAGATTTCGTATAATTCTATTTTTGTCTAATGGTCTTGCTTCTGAAATTAGAAAAGGAGGTTCATCACCAAAGTCGTTTTTAATTGAATCTTCAACTTCATTAAGTTCATTTAGAATGTCAATTTCGGAAATCTCGTTAAAAGTCTTTAATAAACTTTCTATTGAAGAATACTTTAAAGAATAGGCAATGAGGTCACCTAAAGTAATATTTGATTTTGAAATATGAAATATGTCTTCGAGTTCAAATTTGAAATCTACTTTTTTAATAATTGCTTTTGAATTCTCAAGATATTTTGAATTAAAGTTAATTAAAGATGAAATGGATTCTTTGAAAAAACTTTCATTAGCTGCTACTATTTGAACAAAAATATTTGCTTGAAAATATTTGTCGTCAGTTCTGTTTAAAAGTTCGTCATAAAGTTGAAAAAGTCCATAAGTCACATTCAAACTTTGAGAGCTTTTTATGCCTTCTTTGGATTTTTGTATTTTGTCTGAATTTGTCATTTATGTTTCACAGCATAATTGTTAGAGTGGTGTTGTCAATGGGTAGCAGCCAACTCAAATATATACGAAGGTTTTCAACCTTTCAAACTTGCGTATATTTTTTTAATCGTCTTATTTTCATGTATTTAAAAAAATATCCGCAACTGCTTTTGAGTTTCGGCAATACAACTTACGATTTTGCAATTTCATAGCCAAACCTACGCTTCTATAAAAGCCCAATCTTCTTCCACAGCCAAACATGTGCGACGCCACCGCTGCCCAATTGTACTAGAAAAGCTCGTATCCAAACAACAACAAAAATCTAAAAATCCATCTTTCGCAAATATACACCCATGC
>JAYVRD010000043.1:0-10762 GCA_043776595.1 Chitinophagaceae bacterium
TACCCCATATAAGGCAGAGCAAAACAAATAGAGTCCAATTTATTATTTTATCTCTCACACTAATAATTTTGCGGCAAATGTCAAGATTAAAAACTGTTCGGTCTAAATAATTTTATTTACCGATATTCAATTTTTAAATACAAAATATATGGCTGCTTTATCACTTTCAAAAATTAGTACCAAAGCCCCTAAAGGGGTTAATAAAGAAAAAACAAAAGCTAAAACGGTAAAGATTCTTCAAGAATTAAACGAACTTCAAAATCTATTATTTGCCCAAGCAAAACATGCTGTACTGGTAGTAATACAAGGTATGGATGCCAGTGGAAAAGATGGTGCAATAAAAAATATTTTTGGTACATTAAACCCCCAAGGCGTTTTGGTAAAATCTTTTAAAGCACCTACGGCAGAAGAATTAGCTCACGACTTTCTATGGCGTATTAATAACCATGCACCAGCGAAGGGTATGATACAATTGTTCAATCGTTCTCATTACGAAGATATCCTCATTACCAGAGTACACAAATGGTGCGATGATAAAACGGCTAAGAAAAGAATAAAAGCCATTAATGATTGGGAAGAATTACTACGAGAACATAACAACACCCATATCCTCAAGTTTTATTTGCACATTTCTCCAGAAGAACAGCAAGTACGGCTGCAAGAACGTATAAAAGACCCTAGCAAACAGTGGAAGTACAACGAAAATGATTTTGAAGAAGCTAAACTTTGGAACGATTACATGAAAATGTACCAAGATTGTTTTAACAATTGTAATACATCACTCTGGACGATTGTACCATCAGACCAAAACTGGTACAAAGAATTTATAATAGCATCGGCACTGCATCAATTACTTACAGGTTTAAAAATGCAATATCCTGGGCTTAAAAAATAGTTGTATAGTTAATGCACGTTATCTACTTTCACAACTTACCAAAACTATTTTTATGGGATTTGCAAAAGAGTTTAAAGAATTTACTGTAAAAGGTAATGTAATGGACCTAGCAGTAGGTGTAATTATTGGTGCTGCATTTGGCAAAATTGTAGATTCGCTGGTGAACGATATTATTATGCCGCTTGTAGGAATGATAGTGGGTCCTCAAGGGTTTAAAAACTCATACACCGTTTTGGGTGGTGGCGATAAAGTTACTGCTGGCATGAGTTTAGAAGATGCCAAAAAAGCCGGTGCAAACGTAATGGCTTGGGGCAATTTCGTTACAGTAGCTTTAGATTTTTTAATTATTGCCCTTATTGTATTTATGATGATAAAGGCACTAAATAAGTTACGGAAAAATCCTACACCTACAGCGTAAATACCAAACTTAAAAGTAAAGTTTTTACATTTTACATTTTAAGCAGATTAACATTATATTTGCCCAAGCCTTAAACTGCTTAGGGCATATTTGTTTTAAAACTCAACTACCAATATGAGAAAAGTTCTACTATCTGCTTTGTTTGTAGCAATTGTTTGCAGCGTGTCAGCTCAAAAAACAAAAACTAAAGAAGCAACTAAAAAAGTTACCGTTACCAAAAAAGTAACCAATAAAAAAACTGTCGTTAAAGGCATTTGGACAAAAGGTGGCAATGTAAGCCTAGCCGTTACACAAGGTGGTGGACGAAATTGGGCTCCAGGAGGAGACCGTTTTACACTTGCTACCAATGGTTTCTTAAACTTATATGCTAAGTTTAAAAAAGAACGCACTCATTTTGATTTTTGGGGCGACTTCAATTATGGCTTGATGAACAGTAATGCTTATGGCATTATAAAAAACGATGATAAACTAGAAGTAAACTTTAAGTGGAGCCATGAATTGGGTAAAACACAAGATCGCAAATGGCGTTATGGTTTATTAGTAAACTTTCGTACACAATTTACCGATGGATACGATTTTGATAATGTAGCCGAAGGCAGCAAACCAAAACGCATTTCTTCTTTTTTAGCACCTGGTATTGCAGTATTATCTCCAGGTTTTGATTATGCTGTTTGTAAAGATTTGAATGTTCACGCTTCTCCACTTGCTGGTCGTTGGATATTAGTACCCAACCGCTCTTACGAGTTAGCTGCCAACTATGGTGTAAAACCAAATCAAGAAGTAAAAGATGAGTATGGATTCTTCGTTTCTGCTGGTTATCAAAAAGAAATTTGCAAAAACGTTTTTTATCAAACAAGAGTTGATGCTTTTTCTAACTATGCTGATAAAACTCCAGGCAATATAGATGTGTATTGGACAAACATGATTAAGTTTAAAATAAATAAATGCCTAGCAGCAGTTTATAGTTTTGATGCACAGTATGATGACGATACCAAAATATTTGGTTACGATAAAACACGCCCAGGTACACAGCTAAAATCAATTTTTGGTGTGGGTTTAAATTATAAGTTCTAATACGCTCATCCTCTAAATTATACTTCCCGTATTGCCAAAGCAGTACGGGATTTTTTTTAGCCAGCAGTATGGCTACTATTGAGCCTCGGTGGCGTCGCACATTTCAACATTTGGAAGTGGTGCAACAGTTTAGTAAGTACTTTGTAAAGTATAAAGTTCATCAACTTTAAACTTAAGAATTAGATTGGCTGTATTGTGCTTAATAGTTATTCTGCTGCCCAAAATGTGCGACGCAACCGCAGCTAAATTCTTATTCAACTGCTCGTTCCCAACATTTACAATATAAGTAGTTGGCTTTTTAAGTGGATAACTAATAGCCAGTAACTACTCATAGTACAACCCATTCAAGTTTCTTTGCACTTAAAGATTATAGTAAAGTGAATACACCTTCTTATCAAATAAAATTACCACAGTTTGAGGGGCCTTTTGACCTACTCTTATTTTTTATAGAGAGAGACGAACTGGATATCTATAATATACCTATTACTAGAATTATAAAAGATTTTTTGGAGTACATACATGCCCAAGAAAAATTAAATATAGAGTTGAGTAGTGAGTTTATATTATTTATAAGTACGCTAATGCGTATAAAAGCAAAAATGCTTTTGCCACGCAAAGAAATAGATTCACAGGGCAATGAGATAGACCCACGACAAGAGTTGATAGACAAAATTTTAGAATACAAACGTTTTAAAGAAGCTAGTATACAAATGGCAGAAATGGAAGCAGTACGTATGCTTATGGTAAAACGGGGCAACCTACAAAAAGAGCTGAGTGAAATTGGTGAAGAAGCAGGAGAGGGCACAGAAATACAAACCATTACTATGTTTAAGCTAATGAAAGCATTTGAAAAGGTAATGCAAAGGGTACATGATAGGCAAAACAAACCTGTACATACTGTAGTACGCTACAACTATACCATAGAAGGTAGCCGTGAGTTTATGCTAGATTTTGTGGCTAAAGAAAAAACATTGGCTTTTGAGAAAGTGTTTGAGCAATGTAAAGACAGAATTCATGCTCTGTTTTTATTCTTGTCTTTATTAGAACTTTCACAACAGCGATTTATGAAATTGCTAGTAGGCGAGGGTAGAAATAATTTTATTATAGAATGGAATGATAACCGGGAAGCCGATTTGCAAGAAGAAGGAATAGTATTTGAAGATGATATAAAAGAAACTTCAAGTGAGATTGAAGAACCACCTATAGACCCACAGTTGAATTAATCTAGATAACTATAGTACATGCTTATTTTTATTAAAAATACTATTGTCTAATGGCTGTTTTGTTTTTTATAGAAGTAATTATTCGTGTTTTTTCACGATACGATTATTAGACCTTTCATAAGAGACCTGCTCTTAGAATAAAATGAACGACTGCATTTTAAAAATCAAATTTTTGGAGTAGGTTTTTATGGTCTTCTATATCTTGGTCTTTGTAATTTACTATTTCAATATTTAACTTGGCTGGAGTTTCTGCCTTAACCGCAACGTTTGTTTTTTCAACAGATTTATAATTGTCTTTCTCAAATTTTATTTTGTAATTACCTGCGGGTAGTTCTCCAATTTTAAAACTGCCATTAGCGTCGCTTGTTATTTTATGTTCGGCTTTTGAAGTAGTATTGGTAGCGGTAATCACCACTTCGGCTACTGGTTTTTTAGAAGAGGCATCTACCACTGTGCCAGAAAACATGGGGTCGGTTTTGCCGTCTTTGCCCGAAGCAAAAACCAATTGAGAAACGGTAATTGCTGTAAGTAGGGTAATTATTTTTTTCATAACTGTGGTCTTAAAGCTACTAAACTAAAGCTTTTTTGTGAGTGGTAGAAACTTTTCGTACTGTTTGGTTGGGGTTTAAATATAGATAAGGCCTATTTTAGGTAAGTGGATGCTCCAAAGCAGCTTCAAAATCTATCCAAAGCTCTTTTACCACATTGGCAGCAGGTTTTATTTCGTTTATAAGGCTGCTTACTTGCCCAATTTCTAGTTCTCCTTCGGTCATTTCCCCTTCAAACATGCCTTTTTTTGCCCTTGCCCTACCAAGTATTTGCTTTAGTTCTTCTTCGGTCGCCCCTTTTAGTTCGGCAGTTTTTATGTCATCGGAAAATTTGTTTTTTAGTAACCGTACGGGTACTACTTTTTTCATTTGTAGTAGCGTATCGCCTTCACCAGCTTTTAATATTGCCTCTTTAAAATTTTGGTGAGAAGAGGCTTCGGGCGTACACACAAATAGACTGCCTATTTGTACAGCATCTGCTCCTAATACCATAGCTGCAAACATTTGTCTACCAGTAGCTATGCCACCTGCTGCAATAAGTGGTATCGTAATTTCTTTTTTTACGGCAGGTATTAAAACCAATGTAGTAGTTTCTTCACGTCCATTATGCCCACCAGCTTCAAAACCCTCGGCTACTACAGCATCGCAGCCTGCATCTTGTGCTTTTTTGGCAAACTTGCTACTGCTTACTACATGTACTACGATTATGCCTTTTTCCTTTAAAATAGTAGTCCAAGTTTTTGGGTTTCCAGCACTTGTAAAAACAATAGGAACTCTTTCTTCGATGATGATTTGAATATGCTGATCAATAGCTGGGTACAGTAATGGAAGATTTACAGCAAAGGGTTTCGTAGTGGCTGCTTTGCATTTTTGAATATGTTCTCTTAATACATTTGGATACATACTACCTGCACCAATAATCCCCAAGCCTCCAGCATTGCTTACAGCACTAGCTAGCCGCCAACCACTAGCCCATATCATACCAGCTTGGATGATGGGATACTTGATGTGAAAAAGTTGGGTAATTCTATTAGTCGATAGTGAATAGTCCATGGTTGGTAGTTATCTAAGCGAAGTTATTGTATTTGAAAAAAGAGAAAAATATCAACCTTCCACTATGGACTAGATTCAGTTAAATAGAGAACTGGACTCTATCCAAAATCAATCTCTGTATTATCGCCAATATTTAAGCTACGGCTTAATCCTTTTACACTTGCATCGCTGCCAATTAGAGAGTTATCTAACACCACTTCGTACAGGTTGGTGTAACTGCCTATAATGCTATCTCTTACAATAGAGTGAGCAATTGTTGTATTGGCACCAATGGCTACATGCGGACCAATAATAGAGCTTTTAATGTTGCATCCAGGGGCTATACTTACAGGAGGAATAATAATTGTATCTGGAAAACTGTGAGGTACACTTACATTACCACCAAACTTTTTAAGTAAGGTTGCATTGCTTTCTAAAAGCGTTTCTTTTTTGCCACAATCAAACCAATTCTTTACTTTAAAAGAATGAAATTTTGCTCCGCGTTTTATCATACAATCCAACGCATCAGTAAGGTTGTATTCACCTTGTGTTTTAATTTCTTGCAAGAAGATGTGATGTAAACATTCAAACAAGAAATCTGTTTCTTTTATTTTATACAAGCCCACCAATGCCATATTACTTTTAGGTATAGATGGTTTCTCAACCACACCTTCAATAATACCTTCATCATTAATTGCTGCTACACCAAAGTTTCTAGGATCATCAACTTTTTTTACGCCCAACATACTATAAGGGCTGTTTACCACTTCGGCTACATCGTATTCACAAATAGTATCGCCAAGGCTTACAAATACTTCATCATTGCCCACAATACTTTTAGTTAGCTCAATAGCATGCCCAGTTCCTTGCCTTTCGTTTTGATATACAAAATGGGTAGTAAGATGTGGGTAGGTTTGCTTAACATAGTCTTGAATCTTTTCGCCCAAATAGCCAACAATAAAAATGAATTCATTAATGCCAGCTTCGTGCAATTGGTCAACTATAAAACTTAAGATTGTTTTTCCTGCAATAGGAATTAAAGCCTTAGGTTGGGTATAAGTATGAGGTCGCAGTTTTGTACCTGCACCTGCTACGGGGATAATTGCTTTCATTTAATTGCTTGCTTTTCTCCAATTGGCTTACACACAAAAACACAGCAAAGCTGTTTCGCTTCTTTTACAATTGGGAGCGTGAAAATAGGAAAATATAACACTTGTACAATACTTGGGGTAAATTCTTCAATTTCACTATCTAAAGTATGGGCAGCATTTACCTAACGGTTACTTTTGCCACAAATACAAATTATCATGCAAAGAGATACTGTTGTTTTTGATTTAATACATAAGGAACTAGAACGCCAAAGAAGAGGGATTGAACTAATTGCATCAGAAAACTTTACTAGCCTACAAGTAATGCAAGCAATGGGCGGTGTAATGACTAATAAATATGCAGAGGGCTACCCAGGACGTAGGTATTATGGTGGCTGCGAAATTGTAGACCAAACCGAACAGCTTGCAATTGACCGTTTGAAACAAGTTTTTAGTATTGAATATGCCAATGTACAACCACATAGTGGTGCACAAGCCAATGCAGCTTTAATGCTAGCCATTTTACAACCTGGAGATGATATTTTGGGTTTAGATCTAAGCATGGGTGGGCATTTAACACATGGTAGTGCTGTAAATTTTAGTGGCAAATTATACAAGCCACATTTTTATGGGGTAACTAAAGAAGAGGGTTTAATAGATTATGAAATGCTTGAGGCAAAAGCCCGTGAGGTAAAACCTAAATTAATTATTTGTGGAGCAAGTGCTTATAGCCGAGATATAGATTATGCCAGAATAAGAAAAGTAGCCGATGAAGTGGGTGCATTTGTATTTGCAGATATTGCACACCCAGCTGGATTGATTGCTAAAGGTTTGTTGAGTAGTCCATTCAATCATTGCCATTTTGTTACAAGCACCACACATAAAACTTTGCGTGGGCCACGTGGTGGCGTAATAATGATGGGGAAAGATTTTGAAAACCCATTTGGTTTGAAAGATATTAAAGGCAATACACGTATGATGAGTAACTTGCTGGATATGGCTGTCTTTCCTGGCACACAAGGCGGTCCATTAGAACATGTAATTGCTGCTAAAGCCATTGCCTTCGGCGAAATTTTGACTGATGAATTTACTGTGTATGCAAAACAAGTTAAAACCAATGCCCAAGCTATGGCAAAAGCATTTATCAATCGTGGCTACAAAATTATTAGCGATGGTACAGACAATCACTTAATGCTAATAGATCTACGCAACAAAAATATTAGTGGTAAAAAAGCAGAAAATGTTTTAGGCGAAGCCGATATAACCGCCAATAAAAACATGGTACCTTACGATGATAAGAGTGCTTTTGTAACAAGTGGCATCCGCTTTGGCGTAGCAGCTATTACTACAAGAGGTATGAAGGAAACAGATATGGAGTTTGTAGTAAATGCAATAGATACTGTATTAATGAATGCAGATGACACAGCCCTACTTGCCAAAACAAAAGCTAGTGTAAATGAATTTATGAGTCAGTTTGTTTTATACCCAGAGCTAGGCTAAACTTTTTAAATTAATAATATGATACAACGCATACAAACTCTTTGGCTATTACTAGCAAGCACAACCGCTTTTCTTACCTTAAAATTTTCTTTTTATAGTGGTAACAAATTGGTAGAAAATTTAAAACAGTTTGTAAAACTAACCGCCAAAGAAAATATTTTTTTAATGATACTAACCGTAGCAGTAGCAGTAGCTGCATTGGTTGTCATTTTTTTATACAAAGACAGAAAGATGCAGTTAAAACTAACTTTGGCAGTTTTCGGTATTTCCATTCTAAACATTGCACTTTACTTTACACAAATAGGAAAATTTGTTCCCAACGAGGGCAACTATGATTTAACTTCTTTATTAGCACTGGCCGTACCTATCTTACTTTTATTGGCTTCAAGGGCTATTTACAAAGATGAAAAACTGGTAAAGAGTGTAGACAGACTAAGGTAAAAACCACATTAACCAATACCAGCCCTGTATGCAATTCTAAAGCTTCAGGGCTTTTTTATTGCTGCTAATACAACGGGCAATTAACAGCCGCACCAACGTATAAGCTGTAAACCTGCCATCGTAAAACCACTAAGGGTAAAATGTAGCATACACGTTACTATTACAGCATACCGAGGTATAATAATAGGGCAGTTTCCCTCTTGTTCACCACTACAATCCATCCCATCTTTGTATTGTTAAAGCAATCCACTTTAACACCCGTTTTTACAAATCCAATAAATGAAAAACTAGGAAGTCCAATTCAATCCTAAAGTATCCGAAGACCCTTTGAAAAAATGAAAGCAGCTTAATCCACTGCAAAAAAAGTCGCCTAATCCACGACTAGCTATTATCCGGTTTGAAAAACCTATTCGCCTTGCTAAAAGGCAACTTAATCCTTTGTTCTTGGGAAGAACCTTAACAGGCTCCCGAGAAAAATTTCTCAGGAGTCCCGAACTACTCAAACAGTCGGGACTTTTTTTTGCACCTGCCCCAATAAGACTTTTTTTAGTAACCAACAGTAGAATAAACAATAGGCAGCGGTTGTAAGTTTATCCTGAGCAGAGCCGAAGGGCACATTTTAAACTATGAATATCTATGTAGCTTTTACCTTAGCGTAGGTTGTACAGAAATTTACACATCTTAAAACAGTTACTACAAAATGACCAAGATGGCAAATGAGAAAATTTAATAACTAATACTATTGTATCTTTTTCTTCCTTTCAATTTTTTCTTCACTCATTATTATCATTCCATTGTTATCAATCTTACCCGTTTTTGAGTAAATGAATGTAGAATCGCTATTAGGTAAAAATTTGCCAAGCTTGTCGCAAATGGCTTCGTATTTTAAAGTGTCGGCAATGTAAATGTTTAAGTCTTTACTAATTTTTGCAGAATAAGAACAATAAGAAAGTCCACAATCGCTACCACAGCCTCTTACCAGCAAATTAGTTTGGCTAATTAAATCCCCATACTTTGTATAAGTAACTAAAATGGGGTATAAATTTTCTGACTGGCCTAAATAAAGTAAAGAGTAATAGTTAGAAGTATCTGCCAGCAAGCCACACCCATAAACAATATTTTCATTTAAGGTTTTATAAAACAAAGTATCATTGTTGTACTTGTCAATTAAAAACAAGTTGCTTGTGTCAATGTTACTAGCATTAAAATAAAATGGTAGTTGAATAATTTTAAATTTTTTGATGTAATTGTTTATTGGTCTTTTAATAGACGTTGTATTTGAAGTGTTGCAAGCAGCTAATAAAATAATAAATACAATTGAGGTTATAAGAGTTAGTTTCATATTGTAGGGTTAATAGTGTAATGTACAAAGCAAATAGCTTAATCTGTACTATAAATATTATTATTTCCCCAAAAATACCCTTCAATAAAAGCCCAATCCCCTTCCAAAAGCTTTAAATGTGCGACGCAACCGCTGCCCAATAAAACTACAAAAGATAGTCTCCAAAAAACAAAAAACCATTCACCTAAGGGCAAATGGTTCTGTAATTTTTTTTGTAACAAATGATTTAGTATTCGTCTTCATTAAACATAAAGTCGTCTTGACTAGGGTAATCTGGCCAAATATCTTCTATGCTTTCATAAATCTCTCCTTCGTCATCCAGCTCTTGTAAGTTTTCTACCACCTCAATAGGTGCACCACTACGTATGCTGTAATCTATCAATTCATCTTTACTGGCGGGCCATGGTGCTTCCTCTAAATAACTTGCTAACTCTAATGTCCAGAACATAGCTCTTAAATTTTTGCAAATGTAACCGTATAAACGAAACTACCAAATCAACCTTTTGGCATCAATTGCAAATAATTACTTAAAAAAAAAATTGGTGTTGTAGGTTTGCCCATATTGCCCAATCATATTAAACCAAGGCTGTATGTTATCGGCTCAAAATATTCATAAACAATACAACCATTTGCAAGTGCTACGTGGCGTAGGCTTACAGGTGCAAGCTGGCGAAATTGTATCTATAGTAGGTAGTAGCGGTGCAGGCAAAAGCACTTTATTACATATTTTAGGTACGCTAGACACACCAGATACTGGCGAAATCTATCTTCTTAACCAGCCCATACACCAGCTAAAAGGCAATAAATTAGCAGCTTTTCGCAATCAAAACATAGGTTTTGTGTTTCAGTTTCACCATTTGCTACCCGAATTTTCTGCTCTAGAAAATGTGTGCATACCAGGTTGGATAGCCAAACGTAAAACCAAAGAAGTAAAAGACGAAGCCATACGGTTACTAGAATTATTAGGTCTCGGCAAACGATTAGACAGTAAACCCCAACAGCTAAGTGGTGGCGAGCAACAACGTGTAGCCGTAGCCCGTGCCTTAATAAATAAGCCAGCAATTGTATTTGCCGACGAGCCAACAGGCAACCTCGATAGCAAAAATGCCAAAGAACTACACGAACTTTTTGTACAGCTGCGAAATGATTTTAACCAAACCTTTTTAATAGTAACCCACAACGAAGAGCTAGCAGCACTAAG
>JAYVRD010000044.1:0-10644 GCA_043776595.1 Chitinophagaceae bacterium
AACAAAAGAAGGCATATTGTTATTGCGTATAGTAAATGGTAAGCCGCTATTAGAACCCATATCAATATCGCCATTAGTACCTACTGTTATATAATTACCGCTATTGTTTTGAGATAAGTATATACCCCCTGTATTTGCTGTTATATTTACATCTGAATTTGCAACTATTAATATATTGTTTATAGCAGCAGATACACATACTCCACCATCTCCAAATACTGATACATTACTTCCAGTTAAGTTATTTTGTATAACAATATCAGCATCGCCAGTTTGCTCTTGAATTATAGTTCCACCGCCGTTAGAAGATATTATGGCAGCACCAGCAGAATGAATGTTTATTTCTTCAAAGGACATATTTACATAACTTAAAGCAGAGTTATCGTATGTATATAAACTAATAATGCTAGGCGTTACTGTTATATTGCTACTTGTATTACTACCTGATTGCCCTACTGTTCGTAAATCAACACCATCTTCGACGTTTGCACTAATGGATGCGTATCTAGCACCGTAAATACCAGATAAATCATTTCCTTGAAAATAAAACGACCCATACTCTCCATTTTGTGTTATTCCTAAAACACCGTAACGTCTGTCGCCATCACCTCCTGTAAACACATTAAAGCCACCAACGCTATCAATAAGTATAGTGTGTTCTTTTGCATTATGCACCCTATCACCTGTAAAAGTTAAATCTGTATTTGCAAAATTTTCACTTGTTGCACCAATATCACTTTTTACCTGTGCTGCGGTTCTACTAACAACTATTCCGTTTGCGTCTGTTGTTAGGTATTTAGATGCTGCACTGCCACTAGCTACAATATTACTGATTGCTAATTTTCCTTGTTTGTAGTGAACAAAATTATTAGTAACGCCTCTATACAGTATAACATCCGTAGAAGGAAGCGTTACGTTATAATTAAAAGTAAAATAACCAGCAGAGCCTCCACCTGTTGTCAGCCTAAGTTCGTTTGTACCAAGACTATTAAAGTTGTTGCTGCCTGTAAATACATTGTTACCAGCGAGTCTAGCAAATGTATTGCCTATACTATCCACATAATTAGTAGTAGCCAGCTGTCTATTCCATGTAGCGTTTTTCCAGTACGGCAAATCACTTGCATTTGGATAAATAAAAGCACCCGTAGTTGGATTGGTTGGAAAACTTGTTACCCTGTCTAACTTTAGCCTGTTGACAATATTAAATTCATTGTATGTGATTGTTGCTCTTGGGTAATCGCTGGCCCAAAGCTCTGCTGTTCCTGTTGCTGTAGCATATAAACCGTTAAACAAGTTTGAACCGTTTTTTGCACCATAAAAGCCACCATTGCCATGGCTTAAACTTATGTACCCGCCATTTGTACTACCAGAAATTTTATTTGCAATAAACATATCATTACCATTGCCATTTAAGTACAAATCTTCGGTAAGATTGCCTCCTAAATTTAATGTTCTGCCTTGCTTGTATAAGCCACTACCTGCATTGTTTATATAACCCTGTAGACTATCTTTAATGGTGTTGTTTTGCAGATTATGCAAGTACAATGCGTATGCTACGGTAGCCATTGAAATAGTATCTGCTTTTACCAGTCTACCATTTTTTATTAACCCATAGCCAACACTGTTTACATAACTAGCTAATGTATCTGGCAAGCCTTGTACCATGGCTACTGTGTAATCTGCAAAGCCAGGAAAAACATTTCCTATCCTGCCATTAAACGATGTTACACCTGCAGCTTGCATTATTGGCTTCCAAGTGGTGTCTTTAATAAATGGTTTATTATTGATGGAAGCTAGAGAACCATTTGGTGCTGTAGTTAATGTGTCTCTCGGTATTCTAAAAATACTATCTACACCAAGCTTCTTATGGCTTTGACCAGGTCCATTTACTGGTTGCCATTGAGCATACCCAGTAACTGCAATACAAAACATCAATAAAGTTAAAATTTGTCTTTTCATAAAATTGTAATTAAATAATTCGATAAGCTTTTCTCAAAATGTTTTTTGGTCTGGTTTCATCTCCCCCTGTTAATTCTGTTTGATAAGTTCTCACTCCACTATTCAAAGGTGATGGGGTAGTATTATCAGGTACAGAAAGTGGACCTGTCCCTTCTCCCATTTTACCATCATGTTTGTGGCTTTTAAATTCATCATCTTGTTTATTACCTGGTAAGTTTGTACCTGAATTTCTGTTTACATCAACATTGTTATCAGGGTCAAGGTTTCTTTCAAAATAACCACCAGTATCGGGTATCCAAAAACGGTCGTTTGGAGCATCAATAGCCCACATGGTAGGATTGGTCACTGTATTACCAGTAAACGCACTTAGAAAAGAATTATCGAGTTGAGAAACATACCAATAATAAAGTCTTGGATATAGAGCAATGGTTTTCCAACCACCAGTTTCGCTAATACCATTTAATGGAGCTTCTGTTTTAATTACTTCACCTACTCTTCTAAAATCGCCATCAGCCCACATAACTTTTAAGCCAGCTGATTTTTTTATGAACGCTATCTCTTCGGCTTTACCAAGCCAAATAATATTTTTAGCAGAACCAAGAAAATTGGCTGTATTGCCAGTTTGAAACGTAAGTGCTGCATAACGCTGGGCACCTAAGTGTGTAGTAAATCCAAAAACGGTATTATCTGGTATGGTACTAAAGTTTGGAAACGTAATTGTAAGAATATCACCACTGCCATTTAGCTCAATCAATTTATTATAGTAAGAAGCATCAATGGTTTTATCTGCTGTGATTTCATCAAAATCAACAAACATTGTGTTGCCAATAATAGGAGAAGGTACTTGTACGTCTTTATAAACAATACCAAACCATCTATCTTGATCACTAAATATTTCTGAGCCTTGAAACTCAAATCCGCCTCCAGTGTATGGTTGTATTTCATCTACCCAACTTCTAATGCCATAACTACGTTGGCTAATTTGTATGTGATTTGTATTTATGCCATTGAGTAAACTATTGCTATAGAAATTATCTCCTGGGCTTGGATTGCTTCCGCCACCCCCAACAGTAAATTCAAAAAAATCTACAGTGCTTTGTGCAATCAATCCAACGTCTATCTGAAAAGTTGCCAATAAAGAACCAATAGTACCACTACTGGGTGTTTCATAAAAATCAAAGTAGTGAGGTACTGGATTGAGACTGTTTACAGTAATGTTTCTAATACTAGGGTGAGGAGCTGCATACAAGATGTTTGCCACTTCTGCCAATGGATTACTAACCTCTCTAGCAATTAAGCGTAAATAATTAGTGATGTTTACTTGACCTATTGAAAATTTTGCTGTTGCCATATAGTATAATGGTTACTGTAAAAGTAAATAATTTACAGTTGGTTTAAATTTTTATTCGTATTCGGTGATTTGTATTACGTTGTTTGTTGCATTACTCATATTGCCAAAGCCTTTGCTTTCAATGTTTCCTACCAATAATATTTTTTTATTGGTGTTGCCTGTGCTTGAAAATATTTTGCTGTTTCTTGTTATACTTTCTCTCACATCTATTGCATAGCCAGCCATTGGGTAACCATCCTCTTCTTTTATCTCCCAATTTGCACCATCTGCTTTTGCAAACGGCTTTCCATCTATCAAAATATTATTACACCCCATTATCCAATTTAGCTTTTCTATCATCCAGCCGGGTATGCCTTCTCCATCATTTACAAATAGTTTAAACTGCCTGTAAGGTCTTGAGCTTAGTATAGTTTGATTAAGCACCTGATCTTCGTACAATACATCTTTACTTTTGGGCAAGTATTTGCCAAATCCACCAGCTACACGTATAGACATTACAACTCCAGTTTCAAAAAGCACATCTCCATAGTAACTACTGTTGTTGTACTCAAACAATATGGTATTAGCAATATCGTCAATAACATGAATAGGTTCGCTTATTAAAACCTTTTGTACGGGGTTACCAGCTTGTAATTTCAATCGGTAGCAGCCAACCGGCACACTACTTAAAGCAACACCTACCTCGTACACAAACAAATTAGTGTTGTAGGTGTTTCTTAATAAAGGATTGGCTGATAAGCTTATTGCAGCCTCTGCATTATCATCAATCAACGATACCTCCATAGGAGAGAAGGAGGCATGAAATTGAAGTTTTATTAAATCGTTTTGGCTAAATAGTTGGCAATACCCTTTCTGTTGTTCCCAAGGTTTTATTTGCTCGTTGTACACATAATCATCAAAACCTTTAGTAGCATATTGTGGCAGATTGGTTAACCCTTCCTCAACAAATTTGATGGGATTAATAAATGGGATATAAATTTCATTAGCCATTGATAAGGTGGTTTAAATTGTTATCGGGTGAGGAGAGTAATGTAAATGCCTGTGGCTCTAAGCCAGACGGCTCAAAAGAACCTTTTAGCAAAAAGCCCTTATACATTTGTTGTTTATAGATAAATTTAAAACAAGGGTTGGGGCTTATTTCTAACAGCTCGGGTATGTTTATCATTACTTTGGTAGTAAAGTCGAATAGGATTGGCTGAAACAATGGCAATGCTAAACTGCTAATTAATTTATCTGCTTTTTCTTCTATCGTTCCATTAGCATCTACGGTTTTTAAATCTGTATTCTTATCACCCGTTTGAAAAGTGATTTTACTAGCGTCAAAACCCAATAAACCGCTATGTATAAAAGACCCACTTTTATACAACAATCTTGTGGGCGATAAACCAATATTATAAGCTGTGTTGTAGCTATACAAACCTGTTACCGATATAAAGGTTGGGTGTTTCACATTGTAGACCCCATCGGTGTCAGGCGTATCTTGTATTTCAATAATAAATGTATCGTTGTCGCTTTGGTTGTCGGTTGTTTCCTTTGCCTTGGTTGCTGTTCTTATGGCTTCAATGCCATAACCATCTGCCCTGTATGGGCAAATTAAATTTAGTTCTTTGGTTATTCTGTTAATAGGAAACTGAAATTGAAAAGAAGTGTTGAACTCTTGCTTGCCATTTACTGTTTCATAGGTTTGTGATGGGTATCCTATTTTCAAATTATTGTACATCCACTCTTTACCAACAGATATTTCTAAGTCTTTTACTTCGCCTAAATCTATTGGGTTGGTAGCATCAAAGTATTTTGTTTTGGCTTCTATTTCAAAGCCTGTATCACTTGTGTTTAGCCCTGTATTGTATTGGCAATTAGTATAAGCAAAAAAATCTGATAGTGTTGTTTTTATAGCAGCATCAGTAAAGCCTCTTAGGTTATTGCCAGATAAGACGGCTATGTTTTTTTTATTAGTTAATAAATTGCTAGTGGCTTGGTAAGCTCCCTCTCCAATTTTATCTACCAGTTTTTTAAATAAATTAATGCCATGCAAGGCATACACTACCGAGACATCACCCCTAGTAGAAAACCTAAAGCTGAAACTTGTATCGCTAAACTGTATTGTAGTATCAGTACCGGTGTAGGTGTTGTTTTTTCTGCCTAAGAAAAACAGTTTTTCGTTTGCTGCAAGAGTAATGGTTAAGCTATAAGGTTGCAGCATGGAAGCACCGGGATTTAAAGTGTAATTTCTTATTAAATCGTACCTGTTTAATAAGGATGTCATAAAAAACACATCGGCTTGAAATGGATTGCCACCAGCAGGATTGCCAATACCTAACTTACCACTTATTTGTAAGGTTATAGGCTTTACACTTAAAAATGGGTAGTTGTTGCTGGTTTGTACATACGTATTTACAGCAGCAGCACTATTGGCAATACTCTCAAAATTTTGCGAAGTTTTGTAAATACCAACACTATCCCCTTCGCTATTGAGGTAAGGGAATGGTATCGTAAATCTGTTTTCTTGTATATCTATACCAGCAATACTGTAATTCAGTTTTTCCCTAAGCTCTATACCATCTAAGCGTACTTTAATGGCATCGCTTACATTTTCATTGCAAGGTATTTCGTAAGTAGTACCTTCTTTGCTTTTAAGTAATTTAGAAGCTCCGCCTTCCATAATGCTTACTTGTACCTTATAGCCATCATTAATTGTTTTTTGCTTAAAAGTGCTGAGATCTATTTCTCCTTTGTACAAAAACTTATAAATAAAAGCATACTCATTTACGCCCCAATCGATGTTTAATTTTTTGCGGTGCACTACCAAATAAAGCTTATTTTCTATGTTGCTGGTATAGTGTACATGGCGAATGATGTAAGCCCCATCTTCTACAAAAGAAAGTGGAATGGTGAAGTTTCTAGTAACGCCAAAGTATTTGTTATTTCGCTCCCAACTTATTTGTAGTTTTTGCCAACCGTCTGGCGAAAACTCCAAAGCCCTCGGTGTGGCCGAGAGCTTTACGATTGCGTTTTCTATGTAGTAGCATCTTCCTAATTCATCTACAAGGAAGAACTGAAAATCTTTGCCTTGCATTAGTGTTGTAAATTTTCGTTTAGGTAATCTAAAAAGTTATTGTCTTGCTGTTGTTGAGATAACATACCCCAACGGGTAACAGTAAAATGATTTTCCTTTTTGTTCTTAATGGCATTTTCTACACTACCAAGCCTGTTGTTTATCTTTTTCATTTCACCAATCAATTCATAATGATTCATTATTTCACCGTCAAAGTTGGCAAGCTTTGGTCCTGCTAAGAATGGCAACATTTTCATAATGGCATCTACATCGGGCAATACCCTAGTGTGTATAGGTAGGTTTACAAGAGTAGGAGTATTAGGTGTTATGTAAGCCTTTCCATCTGGTGTAATGGCTAATTCTCTTTTGCCACCATCGCCCACCCAAGCATCACCTCCTGGGTGGTCTTCTGTACCATCAGCATATTTGGGTATGGGTGTAGCAATTGCTTTAGCCAATTGAGCCAAACCAACTGCACCTGTAGTAATGGCTAAAGGAATACGTAAGAAACCTGGTTGTATTGTTTTATCACCCAATGTAGTAACTACAGCTACGGCAGTACGCCCAATAATTTCTGCAATGTTTTGGGCTTTCTCAAATCTTGCTTGTTGCTCTTTTATTCTACGCTGCTTTAGTTCAAGCTGTTCTTTCTCGGCTTGTGCCTTGGCTTCAATTATTTTTATACGGGCAGCCTTGTCTTGCTCGTTGGATATGGTTTGGCTGGCTACATCAATATCCTTTTGTTTTTTGGCATCTAAGGCGTTAATCTGTTCCTGTATATTATTCAACTCATTTTCAAAGCTGGCATTTACTAATGTGGTAATAAAAGACAGCACTTCTTGCCCGAGTTGTTTACGTGCATCGGCTAATTTCTTTTCTGTCTCTAACTGTTTATTAGCTTTGTATTCGCTAAGGGCTATTTCAGCATCTGCTAATTTCTTTTGTAAATCGTATTTTTCTTGAGTACCTGCAGTGGCGAGTGCTAATAAATCTTTCGTTTGGGTTATTTCAAGCTCTAAGGCTTTCTCATTATATTTTGCATCTAAAATTGCTCTCTTTTTGTTGTATTGAGTTAAAGAAATTTCCCTACTTTGTAATGAAGCATTTAGTGACAATACATCTTTGGCGTAAGCCTTGGCTGCATCTGCAGATCGTAGAGCATTGATGTCGTTTGCTTGTTGTCTTTCAAAACCAATTAGCGATTCCCTTGCATTTTTTAGCTTATCAACTTCCTGCTGGTTTATCTCTACCACTTTTGCACTACCCTCGGCTTGTAGGGCTACAATCTTGGCTTGGTGGTCGGCTTCTAACAACTCCAATTCTTTATCATTCAGCACTTCCGTTTGCTTACGCAATTGGTACTCTGCATTAATAATTGCTTCTTTATTGCTGTAGTTTCTTCTGAATGCAATAAGTCTAGTATCTAAAGAAAGATTTTCATTTGCTATCAAATCTTCATCAAACTTTATTTGGTTTTCTAGCTGCACTTTAAATAATTCAGTAGCCGCCCTTAAATCTCGTTTCCTGAAATCATCTCTAACTTTTTCAATAGCTTCTTTAGTGCTTATAGTTATTTTTTCCTCTTCGGATGCAGCTTTTTTTATAGCAATGGTTCTATCCGCACCAGAAGCAGAAGGATTGTTGAGCACATCGTTTTTCTCAGCTTCTATTATTCTTCTTTGTGCTTTGGCATTAGATTGTAATGCAGTTAATCTTTGTTCCAGGGTGCTTTTCTCATCGTTGAGAATGATACTATTTTTAGCCAATATTAATTCCGATTGTATTCTGGCTGATTCTAAAACTAATTTTCTTTGATCCTCAGCATTAAGCTTTGCTGTATCTGTAGCAATTTTATCCTGTTGCTGCTTTGCATCTTGTGCTTGCTTATAAATATCTGTTTGATAATCTAAAACTCCTTTGTATTTATCAGCATTAGACTTTGCAGCATCTATTAACTTATCGTAACCCTTGATTTCATCCTCGTCAATTTTCTTTTTTTGCTTATTGGAGGCATATAAATAGCCAATCTTTTTTTGTTCGGCATTAGCTAAAACATCTGTAGCATTTAGATAAGCTTGATTTAGTTTTCCTATACCCTCAGCAGTAATGTTTTTATCAGCAATTTCTTGTTGAGCAAACTTTGATTTTGCATCGGCAACTTGCTTATCTAATGCGAGCCCTTGAATAGCATTTACACCTGCAGCTTTTCTTAACTCAGTTTCTCTTTCAAGTTGCTCAATAGCCATTTTAGCCGACCTATTTCTTGCATCGTCTAAATCCTTTTGCAGTTTTACCGTTTCTGCCAAAGCCTCATTCAACCCCTTTTGTGCCTCTCTGGTATCATCGGTACTACTTGCCCAATCTTGCACTTTACCTACAAATGAAGTAAGCAATATCAATAATGCACCCAAACCTGTGGCAATTAATGCAGCCCTTAAAGCTGTTGTGGCAAATGTGGCACCAACAGTAGCTACTGCATATATTTTTTGAGCTGCTGCTAAGGCATAAGTTCTTACGGTCATTACAAACTGATAAGCAGCACTTTCTTTTTGTAAAGCATTTTGTATTGCTTGTAAACCTTGCAGTACTGTCATGGCAGCCTGTAACTTTACAAATGTTTTTTGCAATTGTTCATTATCGGAACCAAACAAAGCTGCTGCACCTTGAGCCACGCCATAAGCACCTGCCAAAGCTTGGGCACTTGCTACCAATCCATCAAAGCTTTTAGTATCGGATGATTGCTGCTTTATTACCCCTTGTAAATCCTCTAAACTATCTTTTGCTGAACCTACTTCTCCAACAAATTTTTGGAAAGTTTCGTTTTGTACACCCAATTCTAATCCTAGTTTTTTAGCAGTTTCTTGTAGGGTTCTAAATTCTTGCTTAGTACTGCTAAAGGTTACATTCAAGCCTTCTAACAATTGTTCCAGTAATTGCTCTTGCTTAGATAATTGCTCAAAGCCATTATCACCATCTGCCATGGTGCTAAGCTGTTGCTTTATCTCTTGCAGGTCTTGCTTTAGTACATCGGTAGCACCAGAAAAAGAGTTGGCATAGTTGCCTACGTTGCGTTGAAACCTGCCTGTTTCGCCTTCAAGCTTCTTTAATTCATCTACAGTGGAGGCAATGCTTTTCTTTAACCCTTGCCCCTTTGTTCCATCTCTCTCGGCTTTTGATAAATTATCGTACTCTTTATTCAACCTTATAACCGATGCTCTTAACTTTTCAATACTTCCCTCAGCAGCGTTTTCTTCTTTTACTTGGTTTTTCAACTCGGCATTTCTTTGCCTAATTAATTCTTTCTCTTCAGCCAATAATTTAGCCTGTTGAGTTTCTAAAAGCATCCTTTTTTGATAAGCAGCATCTAATTGATATTGTAATTTCAACAACTCATCTTCTTCTTTTTTTACCGCTCTAATACCATCAGCCACTTCTTTAAAGGATGATGATTTACCCAATTGAATATTGATAGTACGAATACGCTGAAAGGTTTTATAAATTTCATCTAATTGCTTTACGGCAAAGTCTTTATCGTCTTTAAACTTCTCCCTATTTACAAAACTATCAATTAGTTTTTCTGCTGGCATTGGTTTGACTTTTTAAGTGTTCACAATAGCTATTGTATCGGTTCATTCGCTCACAAAACTCCCAAACGGTTATGCTGCTTTCATGGATGGGGTACTTAGCAAAATCGCTAAGCGTTATTAAAATACTTTGGTAGTATTCTTTAGTAGGCTTGCCAGAGGCAGTATCATTCTTTTGCTCAAAAGCTAGTTTTTGATGTGCCAGCATATCAATCCTAATCTTCAAACTTTTGCTTCTATTAAGGCATCTATTGAGGTTTAGCTGGTAGTTTTCTTGGTTGGATGGATTAAACACAAATTGAGTATTGCTAAGGGTGTTTAGCTCCTTACACATTGGTTCGTGATAATCCGTTCTTAATACATTTACCAGCCATTGTATACAGTTTAGCTTTATAGTTAGTAGGGCAATTTGCTTTATATTAAACACGTACATTTTATACTCAGCATTGCCAGAAGCTTCGGTGTATTGCTGCAAAATGTTTGCCCAAGCTTCTTGCAATTGCTCTTGTGTAGGTTGCCCTGCTATTATCAAACTGTACAAGTTGCCATCAACAATAGCTTCAATAAATTTATGTAGGGGTAAATCATGGATGGTGAGAAACAACTTCAACGAAGGGTATTCCTTCGGCAATGGCAAGGTGTACTGATTTATAGTACCAGGAGTAACCTTCTTTATAAATGGCCATCGAAATTTG
>JAYVRD010000045.1:0-2719 GCA_043776595.1 Chitinophagaceae bacterium
TTTCTAGTGGTGGTCCTGGCTCTCCACTTGAAAGTGAAGGCAGCAAGTGGGAAGCAACTTATTTTGGCTGGCTACAACAAATAGAAAAATGGAATAGAAATATTGCAAACGAGCCTAAACATGTTTTCTTTATTTGCCATAGCTTTCAATTGGTTTGTAGGCATTACAGCATAGCCAATGTTTGTCAAAGAAAATCTACTTCTTTTGGCGTTTTTCCCATACACATGCTTAGCGACGGTAGCGAAGAAATTGTATTTGATGGTTTGAAAGATCCCTTTTATGCAGTGGATAGTAGAGATTATCAGGTAATTGAGCCCAACCATAATCGATTGAAAGAAATGGGTGCAAAAATTTTGGCTATAGAAAAAAGTCGCCCACACGTACCTTACGAAAGGTCATTAATGGCGGTACGGTTTAATGAATATTTTATTGGCACACAGTTTCACCCAGAGGCAGATGCTACTGGCATGAGTATGTACCTGCAAAGAGAAGATAAAAAGAAAACAGTGATAGATAACCATGGCGAACCCAAATGGAAAAGTATGATAGAACAATTGGGCGATCCTGAGAAAATTTTATGGACGTATGAACATATACTTCCTAATTTTTTAAATCATGCTGTGGGTGAGATGATTGAGGCATAAGGTTTAATAAAATGATTTTATAGAAAATCCTCTTTTATTGAAGAGGATTTTTTATTTTCATCAACTTAAAAGAAAAAGATATGGTTCCGCAGATAAGAAAAGAATACAACGAAAAGTTTACCCAAGAAAAATACGATGCTTTTGTAACCGACATGCACAGCAAGTATGGAGATGCTTTGCAGTTTCGTGTGGCAGAAACCCCAGTTTTTGTAGATAAGGCTTTTACCAACAAAATGATTAGTGCCTGCGAAAGCATTGTAGATGTAATTACTGGCTACAACTTCAAAACCCTTACCTCCCACGCCATACCAGAAAATGTAAGAGTACCCAACGAAAACGAGCATACCCATTTCATCGCTTTCGACTTTGGCATTTGCGAAAACGAAAAAGGCGAACTAGAACCACAACTGATAGAAATGCAGGGCTTCCCTACCCTATTTGCCTATGAGTTATATGTAGATGTTATCACCAGAAAACACTTTGATATACCACAAGGCTACTCAGCTTTTTTAGGTGGACATACAGAAGAAACTTATATACAATTACTAAAAGATATTTTATTAGGCAATCATGCAGCCGAGAATGTAATACTCTTAGAAATTTTGCCCCACCAACAAAAAACAAGAATAGATTTTTATTGCACCACCGATTATATAGGTGTGCCAGTAGTATGCCTTACAGAACTAATACAAGAAGGCAAAAAATTATACTACCAAAAAGAAGGACGTAAGATTGAAGTAAAAAGAATTTACAACCGCATTATTTTCGATGATCTACAACAACAAAGCCCCGAGATACAAGAAAAAGGAAAATTATTATTAGAAGAGTTGGAAGTAGAATGGGCACCACACCCCAATTGGTTTTATCGTATAAGCAAGTATACACTACCCTACATTAACCACCCTTATGTACCCAAAACAAAATTTTTAAACGAGATAGAAACACTACCTACCGATCTTGAAAATTATGTACTAAAGCCCCTGTTTTCTTTTGCAGGGCAAGGCGTAGTAATAGATGTAACCCTAGCAGATATTGAAAACGTAAAAGACCATGAAAACTGGATACTACAACGCAAAGTAAAATATGCCGATGTAATACAAACCCCAGCCGAGCCAGCCAAAGCCGAAATACGTATTTTTTATTTTTGGAAAAATGGCGAAGCCCGACCAGTACCCACCAACAACTTAGCACGCCTAAGCAAAGGCAAAATGATTGGCGTACGCTACAATAAAGACAAAGAATGGGTAGGCGGAAGCTTGGCTTATTTTGAGGAATAGTTTTTTATGAAGCCAACTTTAGAATAAGCATTTAGCTGCGGTTGCGTCGCACATGTTTAGCTGTGGAATAAGATTGGGCTTTTATAGAAGCGTAGGTTTAGCCATGAAATTGTAAAATCGAAAGTTATATTGCCGAAACTCAAAACTACTTGCGGATATTTTTTTAAACTATTGAAAACAAGGCATTTGAAAAAATATACGCAAGTTTGAAAGGCTGAAAACCTTCGTATATTTTTGAGTTGGCTGCAAGGCTACTTGACGTTTCATAAAATTTAAAGCCGACTAAAACAAATCATATCAAACCAACAATTTCATATATAATTCAGTGCACACAAAACTATTTTGATGAGATTTACCCTGCTGACGAAAATTCTAAATCAAAAGATGGCTATCAAACATTGATAGCAATAGCAAAATCATATTTTGACAAAGGTCTTTATGACGATTTTGCACAATACTTTATGGAGGGACAATACTTCATTCAACTTTGGACTGCACACCTAATTTTAGAATATGGGAATCCCAATGAAGAGTTAAGAAACAAGTGTTATGAGGAAATAGTAAAGTATTCGGACAATCCACTCTCTGAAAAAGTATCTTTACAAGAGAAACAATGATTGGACGACCACCGTTTTGAGTAAACAACTAACGTAAGGCAGTAAACTTGGTTTGTTGTTGAGTAAACTGGCACTGTAAGACAAGAAACTTAACAAGCCAACGCACAAAAAATAGTTCCTTTAGCTGTGAATGGCTACAGAACTATTTTTTGCCGACACACGGCTAAAACGTTTTTAATCA
>JAYVRD010000046.1:0-10551 GCA_043776595.1 Chitinophagaceae bacterium
CGACCACCAACTTTACTTACTTGAGGTAATCCATCAATAGCATCACCAGTAACGTTAAATAATCTGCCATTAATATCTTCGCCTGTAGGCATAATAATACCATTTCCAGTATCAGTTACAGCCATACCACGTACCAAGCCCTCAGTACCATCCATTGCTATGGCACGAACACTATCTTCACCTAAATGTTGCTGTACTTCTAGTACCAGCGTATCGCCATTTTGCTTTTTAAGTTCTAGCGAGTTATAAATTTCTGGCAATTGTCCATCAAACTGCACGTCAACCACGGCACCGATGATTTGCTTAATCTTACCTGTAGAAGCCATATATGATAAGGTTTTTAATTTGGCGGCAAAGGTAAGGGTAAGCTCCTTTCAAAAAAGCCTCATGTAAAATTTTTGTGGAGAATTTTTTGGGTAGCCAGCAATAGGTACTTTGGGCATCGTTCCTTGCTAGTTTATCCTGAGTATAATCGAAGGACACACCTGTACAATTGGTTTTCAAATTGACAATAAAAACTAACAAAAATCAATTTTTAATACTCATAATTAAAAAAAATTATTATCTTGAAATCCAAAAACTAACATTATGATAAAAAAATTACTTTCCTTATTTATTTACTTACAAATTAGTGTTTGCGTGTTTGCACAAGTAACCTACAAAAATGGCAATGTAGGCACAGGGGCTACAACTGCAAGTGCTGTAGCTGCACCAGCAGGTACAGAATGGAGCGAAGCCCAAGCTTCGGGAACAGTAGCTAATACCAATGCAGGTATTTCTGGTTACTATGTAAATGCTTTAACCAGCGATTTTAAATTAGGGGATGATTTTGTTGTACCAAGTGGTCAAAGCTGGTCGGTATCGCAAGTTTCGGTTTATGGCTATCAAACGGGTTCTGCTGCTACGCCCTCGCCGTTTGATGTATTAAGAGTACAAATTTGGAATGGCAACCCAAGCTCTGGCGGTACATTGGTATTTGGAGATATGACAACCAATAGATTAAGTACCAGCCTAGATACTTTACGCTACAGAATTTTTAATACTGTAACCCCAGCCCCAGGCACAGCTTCTGGCACCACACGTAAAGTATGGAAACTAACAGCCAATATATCGGGCGTTACATTGCCTGCTGGTACTTACTGGCTTGTTTGGCAAGTGCATGCCACCAACGATGCTGCAAATTTTTGTCCTACTGCAAGCGTAGTAGGCACAAGAGGATTAGCCACTTGGAATGCAATACAAAGTACAGCTGGCACTTGGGCTTCAGTAGCAGATGGTGGAAACCCAGCAACAACACCTGTTGTACCACAAGATTTTCCTTTTGAAGTAAATTATACTGTTATAACTCCAGTTACCCTTAGCTCATTTTCTGGCATTAAAACCCAAAACAATAACCAACTAAGTTGGGCCACAGCTACCGAGCAAAACAATGCTGGTTTCGATTTGCAACGCAGTGCCGATGGGGCTTATTACAGCAGTTTAGGTTTTGTACCAAGTAAAGCAATTAATGGTAATAGCAATACAGCTTTAAACTATGAGTTTAGCGATGCAAAACCTTTTGTTGGCAATAATTATTACAGATTAAGACAAACCGATAAGGATGGCAAAGCCAATTATAGCCAAGTTGTATTATTAAAAAGTACTAAAAGCAAAGGTGTAGATGTATCATTAACATACCCCAATCCCGTGCAAAATACCTTGAACGTAGTTTTAACTGCTGCCAATACCGAAAAAGTAACCATAATAATAAGCGATGTAAGTGGCAAAATATTATCGCAACTAGCCACCCAATTGGCTACTGGTGATAATAATATAAAACTTAACGTAAGTAAATTAGCTGGTGGCAATTACACTATACATGCAATTAGCGAAAACGGTAATAGTGAAGCAAAGAAATTTGTAAAACAATAAGATAAGTTTAGTCCATTTAAAAGCCCTCATCAATTATTGGTAAGGGCTTTTTGTTATCCATTTTTTTTAAGAGAAATAGCGTTTAAGTAAAAAAATTCCTCAAAAATCAATTTTCCTTATATTGCAACACTAAAAACTACACTATGATAAAAAAATTACTTTTTATTTTAATTTTAATTGTGAGCGGAAAAACGTTCTCACAAACGGTATCTATAACTTCAAATCCAGGTACTTCTGGGAATGTAGTTGTTGGAGGAAGCACATATCATGCAAGTGAATGTATATTCTTAGATAGTGAAATTGGAGCCACGAATTTTATTACCGCTGGCACAGCAATTAATTCTATGGCTTTTAGTTTAGCTTCAACCACCACTGCAACTTTACCTCTTACAGTAACCAACTATACCATTTACATGCAAAATGTACCAGCAGCTACAACAACTTTAGCAACTGGCACATACAGCTTAACTGGATATACACTTGTTTACAGTGGAAGTATTACCTTTTCTGCTGTAGGATGGAATGCTGTTACGCTAACTACGCCATTTACGAGAACTGCTGGTAGCAACCTCCAAATTTTGGTAATTAGGAATAACGGAGCCGCTGTAGCTGGAACTGTTTTTGATTGTTCTACAGGTAATACCACTGCTGGCGGTACTGCACTAACTACAAGGAGATATAATAATACAACTGCCCCAGCAGAAAATAGTACCTCTTTAGCATCTTCTAATTTTAGGTTTTCAATACAACTTAAGAAAGCTTTCAATAATGATCTTGAGCTTACACGTATTGAAACACTCGGCAAATTACCACGTCCTAATGGCTTCCCTCATGCAGTTAAGGCAGTAGTAACTAATGCGGGTTTAAACACCTTGGCTGCAGGTACTGTAGTTTCATTAAGTATTTCTGGTGCAAATACATTTACAAATACTCAAACAACATCTGCATTAGCACCAGGTGCTAGTCAAACTATTACTTTCGCTTCTATATCATCAATGAATGTAGGAAACAATGTGGTTACTGTTAGCATACCTAATGATGATAATACGAGCAACAATTCTTCTACTTTCAATCAATCGGTTAGTAATAATGGTTTTGGTTATCCTAATTCGGATGCAGCCGTTACTAACGGGTCAATAGGTTTTGGTGCAGGGTCTGGGTTATTATTGAATAAACATAATTTGCCAGTTACCACTGGCATTACAGGCGTAAAGGTCTATATAGGCTCAAAGTCTAATCCTGTATTCGGTGTAATTTGTGATGCCGCTGGTACAATATTGGCACAGTCTGCCAACTACACGCCCACAGTAACAGATAGCCTTACTTATGTAAGTTTTAATTTTCCTTCAACTGTTAGCATAGCTGCAAATACTGATTTTTATATTGGATTAGGTCAACCTGTAGGAACTTATGCATTTTATCCTGTTGGCACTCAATCTGAAAGCCCAGCCAGAGCTAATACTTATGCTTCTGCTGTTCTTGCTGGAGGTACAACTACTTTTTATACTACACTTAATAGGTTCATGATTGAAGCTATTTTCACAGGTGTAGCCCCTGTTACACTTTCTTCTTTCTCTGGTATTAAGCAAACTAGCAGCAATTTGCTTAGTTGGACAACTTCTACAGAGCAAAACAATGCTGGTTTCAATTTAGAAAGAAGTGCAGATGGAAACAACTACAGTACTTTAGGTTTTGTAGCAAGTAAAGCTACCAATGGCAATAGCAACACAACATTAAACTACGAGTTTAGTGACGCAAAACCATTTACAAGCAATAACTACTACAGATTAATGCAAACCGATAAAGACGGCAAAGCCACCTATAGCCAAGTTGTATTACTTAAAGGTACTAAAAAAGCTGCTATCGAGATTTCTGTTGTATACCCTAACCCAGTACAAAACACATTAAACCTAGTATTATCTGCTACAAACGCAGAAAAAGCAACTGTGGTTATTAGTGATGTAAACGGTAAAATATTATCGCAACAAGCTACCCAACTAGCTACTGGCGATAACAATATCAAACTAAACGTAAGCAAATTAGGTGCTGGCAATTACACCATACAAGTAATTGGCGAAAACGGTAATAGTGAAACGAAGAAGTTTGTAAAACATTAATCTAAAGAATCATTTTTATAAAATCCCGCAATTAACACTTGCGGGATTTTTTTGTTGTACAATATCACCAGTCTATAATAAAAAGCTTTATTTTCACAATTCAACGATTAAATAACACAAATGAGAAAACATTTTATTCAACTGTTACTTGCCACAGCCATTACAGTAGCAATATTGCCAGCCTGCCATCATACTTCAAAAGAAAAAATAGAGGAAAATGAAAGTGAAGAAAATGATAAGTACGATGGTATAAGAGAGAGGGAATTGCAAGAAATGGAAATGACCAAAGACCCCGCTACTGGTAAAGTACCCATTGAGAGATTATGGGATGCTATCAACTATACTAGAGGTTTACAACAAGCCAATAACTACCGAACATTAGCAGTAAACTGGCAAGAAAGAGGACCTATTTACGATAGCGTTGGTCCAAGTGGCAACGATAGAGGTGGTGTAGGCACAGGTGGCTACGCTTCAGGAAGAATTAATGGCTTTTTAGTAGATGCTACCGACCCAACAGGCAATACCGTTTTTTGTGGTGGTGCTGCAGGTGGTATTTGGAAGTGTACCAACTTTCTATCTACCACTACCGACCCAAACTGGATTGCTGTAAACGACTACATGAGTAATTTGTCTATTGCATCATTTGCACAAGACCCTACCAATGGCAACACTATGTATTGTGCTACTGGCGAGCCTTGGAGCAATGTAGATGCTGTAAGAGGCAATGGCGTTTTTAAATCATTAGATCATGGTGTTACTTGGACTCAACTTCCATCAACAGTTGGTATTACTAGGAGCTTTAAAATTATTTGCGATGTTGCAGGCAATGTATATCATGCAACGGCAGGCAGTGGTTTAAGAAGAAGTAATGATGGAGGCACAAGTTGGACAACCATTACACCTACATCTACCAATACAAACTGTACTGATCTTGAATTAACAAGTACAGGTAAACTACAAGCAAGTTTCGGATTTTTTGGAACTGTTATATATCATCGTTATACATCAACTCCTGCAACTGTGTCTAGCAGTTCTTGGAATGCTTCAACAGGTATTCGTTCTACTGGCGTTTCTTCTATACGTATGGAATTAGCTGCATTAGCTGATACTGTGTATGCAGTAACCTGCAACTCATCTTACAGTGCCGATAGTTGTTATAAATCAATTGATGGTGGAGCTACTTTTACTAAAATGAATTCAACCATTATGCCATCTGGTGTAGCTAGCACACAGGGTTGGTTCGGACTTACCCTTGCTATCAATCCAGATAATAGCCATGAAATTATTGCTGGTGGTTTTGATGCTTACAAATCTTCTAATGATGGGCAATCTTTTTCACGAATTTCTTATTGGGTAGGTGCTGCACCTTATGTACATGCAGATCATCATTTAATGCAGTGGTTTAAACCAGATGGAAGCACAACTAGTTTCTTGTATATTGCAACAGATGGAGGCATGTTTTACTCACTTAATAATGGCAATAATTTTAAAGACCGAAACAAAAATTTAGCGATTAAACAATTTTATTCTTGTGCTATACATCCAACATTAACCAATTATGTTTTGGCTGGTGCACAAGACAATGGTAGCCATGCTTTTAAAAATGCAGGATTAAGTTATAGCACAGAGGTTACTGGTGGCGATGGTGCTTTTGTAGATATAGATCAAGACGAACCACAGTATCAGTTTACGAGTTATGTATACAACCAATATAGGCGTAGTACCAATGGTGGCAATAGTTGGACAAGTATAAATATCTCAACTAATGGAAGGTTTATTAATCCTTTTGATTATGATGATGTTCAGAACATCATGTTATGTGGAAATACATCCAATACTTTTTTGAGATGGAATAACCCCCAAACAGGAAGTAGTGCAACTACAGTATCTCTTACCGAATTGAATGGTCAGGTTTCTTCTGTAAATGTTTCACCTTATACCACTGGTAGATGCTTTTTTGGCTCTGGTGGAGGAAGAATAGTAAGAGTTGATAATACAACTACAACTTTAGGTGCTGGTACGGCAGATGTTTTATTAATTGGAGCAATGGTTGCTAGTGGTTATGTAAGCGATATTGCTTTTGGTACAAATGAAAATTACATGGTGGCAGTATATGCCAACTATGGTGTAAATAATGTTTGGTACACTAGCGATGGTGGTAGCAACTGGACTGCTATCGATGGTAATTTGCCAGATATGCCTGTAAGAAGTGTTGTTTTTCACCCAACCGATAATAACAAGCTTTTAATTGGCACCGAGGCTGGAGTATTTAGTACACAAGCAGTAAATGGTTCTAGTACCCAATGGTTTCCAACTCCTGGTTTTCCACTTACAAGGGTGGATATGATGAGGCTAAGAAAATCGGATAATACGGTTGTAGCGGCTACACATGGTAGAGGATTGTGGAGTGGAAATATAATTGACATTTTGCCACTAAAAGATATAACACTTACTGGCAATTTGGAAGGCGAAAACAAAGCTTCGATAAGTTGGAAAACAATTAATGCTAGTAACAAAGTAAAATATCATGTGCAATACAGTGTAGACGGTATTAATTTTAATGAAATAGCATTACTACCCTTCAATATTACTTCGTTTAAACACACGCTTACCGCTGCTACTGGGTATTATAGAATAATGGGTGCAGAGCCAAATTCTGGACCTATATTTTCTAATATTATTACTATAAAATCTGCTAAGCCTGCAAAAGGTTTACAAATAAAAATTACGCCTAATCCAGTAAGTAGCAATGGTAATTTTATTATCAGTTCATCGGTTAGTGGTAATTATACATGGCAGCTATGTAATGTACAAGGTAGTATTTTAAAAACAGGTATAGGTAGCTTACAAGCAGGTGCAAGTACCAATCAACCTATTGAAGTAAGCAATCTTTCGGCAGGAATGTATATGATACGTGTGATGCAAGGAAATCAAAAAATAACAACATCCTTTATTAAACAATAACTTTTAAAATGTCCTGCAAGTTTTTGCAGGACATTTTATTTTGAAGTCCATTTTATTGGCATCATTTTTACACCAGTCAAATAAACAATTTAATGAAAAAGCAATTTTTTACTCTTCTATTATCTGTTTTAGTTTCAAGTTTAGTCTCTGCACAATCAAAAATACAGTTTAGTGTAACTGATATTCGCTTGTTCACCATAACCAATTATGCAGGTAATATAGCAGTAGATGAAAATGGTAATCAACTTACCCCAGGTTTTACTATACAAATGTTTATGTATGTAAGCATTAAAGGCAAAGAAATACCTACATGGAATAAAGCAACTTATAATGGTAAGCAATACGATATTACGGTAACGCCTTATAAATCCTGCGAAATTGAGGTAGGCAAGAAAAAAGATACCGACAGCACCATAAAAATAAAAGCAAAAACAGGCTTTAACCTCTGGAAAATAGAACTTACAGAAAACATTACCAGCCATATTGACTACTCCAAAACGCAAACCATCAAACTCTCTGGTGAGTGGAAAAAGAACAAAGTAAACTACACTATCAACAGAAAAGCAACAGAACTGCAAGCTGAAATGCACCCCTAAAAAAATAGTTGCATAGCTAACTATTTTTTATTTAGTTTTGATTCTTGGAAGAATTTGTTCTCCCAGATAAAACAGATAGCACAGATATTTTATGGAGTTGAACGATATAACTTATAAAATTAGAGGAGCGATTTTCGAGGTGTATAATCACCTTGGACCTGGCCTCTTAGAAAGTGTTTACGAAGCTGCTTTGATGAAGGAACTTGAGTTAGTTGGGTTAAAAGCAATGAGCCAAGTTGCATTACCAGTAAGATATAAGGAACATCAAATTGAGCTAGGTTTTAGGTTGGATATTCTTGTTGAGAATAAAATTATCATAGAAATAAAATCAGTCAAAACATTGGAAGATGTTCATAAGAAACAACTACTAACCTATCTTAAACTAAGTGAGATGGAGATTGGAATATTGGTCAATTTTAATGTAGCTTTTCTAAAAGATAAAGAATCAATAATAAGAATCATAAATAACTAACAATTGCGAATAGCCATCTGTGTTATCCGTGTTATCTGCGAGAAATATGAAAAGAGTCATTAAAAAAGTTGCTGTGCTTGGTAGTGGTGTAATGGGTAGCCGAATTGCTTGCCACTTTGCTGGTATTGGTGTGCAGGTGTTATTACTTGATATTGTTCCAAAAGACATAGCTGTAGATGCTAAGCCAGCCATCAAAAACAAAATTGTAAATGATGCCTTGGCTGCTGCTTTAAAAAGTAACCCTAGTCCCATATTTACAAAAGAAGTGGCTAAAAAAATAACCACAGGCAACTTTGATGACAACATGAAAGACATTGCCAACGTGGATTGGATTATTGAAGTGGTAATTGAACGCCTTGACATAAAACAACAAGTGTATGAAAAGGTAGAACAGTTTCGCAAGGCTGGTACTTTAATTACTTCTAATACTTCTGGTATTCCAATTCACTTGCTATCGCAAGGAAGAAGCGAAGATTTTAAAAAGAATTTTTGTGGCACACACTTTTTCAATCCTCCACGTTATTTACGATTATTAGAAATTATTCCAACGCCAGATACCGATGAAGTCGTTGTAGATTTTTTAATGCACTATGGCGATTTGTACTTAGGCAAAACTACTGTGCTATGCAAAGACACTCCAGCCTTTATAGCCAATAGAATTGGAGTGTTTAGCATCATGAGCATCTTTCACATTATGGAGAAGATGGGTTTAAACATTGATGAAATAGATGCCATGACTGGACCTATTATTGGTCGCCCAAAATCTGCCACATTTCGTACAGCCGATGTTGTAGGTATTGATACTTTGGTAAAAGTAGCCAAAGGCGTTGCCGATAATTGCCCTACAGATGAAGCCAAAGATATTTTCAATATACCCATTTGGTTAGATGCTGTTGTAACCAATAATTGGTTGGGCGATAAAACCGGACAAGGTTTTTTCAAAAAAACTAAGTCGGACGTTGGCAAAGAGATTTTGACATTAAACTTGCAAACCATGGAATATGGTGCAAGGGTAAAACCAAAATTTGCCAGTTTAGAAACCGCCAAACCCATTGAGGATTTAAAAACAAGACTAAAAGCATTATGTGCTGGTACCGACAAAGCTGGCGAATTTTATAGAGCCTTTCATTACTCCTTGTTCTCATATATTTCTTTTAGAATTCCTGAAATAAGTGATGAAGTTTATAGAGTAGATGATGCCATGATGGCTGGCTTTGGTTGGGAAATTGGAGCATTTGAAACTTGGGATGTATTGGGCGTAGCCAAAACTGTAGAAGCCATGAAAGCCGCTGGCTACAAGGTAGCTACTTGGGTAGACGAAATGATTGCAAGCGGTGCAACTACCTTTTTTAAAGTAGAAGCTGGCAAACGCTTTTACTACGATATACCTACCAAAACGTACAACATACTACCTGGCGGCGAAGCATTTATTGTATTAAGCAATAACACTGATAAACTCGTTTGGAAAAACAGTGCCTGCCGTATGTACGATATTGGCGATGGGGTTGCTGGCTTAGAGTGGAGTACCAAAATGAACAGCATTGGTGGCGAAGTATTAGAAGGAGTAAATAAATCTATAGCCCTTGCCGAAGAAAAATTTAAAGGCTTGGTAATAGCCAACGATGGCCCCAATTTTAGTGCTGGTGCTAACGTAGGTATGATTTTTATGCTGGCTATAGAGCAAGAATATGACGAGCTAGATACGGCTATTCGTATGTTTCAAAACACCATGATGCGTTTGCGTTACAGCAATATTCCTGTGGTTACAGCACCACATGGATTAACCCTCGGTGGTGGCTGCGAAATGAACCTACATGCCGATAAAGTTTGTGCTGCTGCCGAAACCTATATTGGTTTGGTAGAGTTGGGCGTAGGTTTAATACCAGGTGGTGGTGGCACTAAAGAATTTGTTTTGCGTGCTGCCGACGAATTACATAACGATGAACCAGATACCAACACTTTAAAAGATCGTTTTTTTGCTATAGCTACCGCCAAAGTTGCTACAAGTGCACAAGAAGCTTTTGATATGGGCATACTACGTAAAGGGCACGATGAAGTAGTAATGAATATTGGACGTAGAATAAGCGAAGCCAAAAAAAGTGTAATAGAATTGTACGATGCTGGCTACCAAATACCACAGCAACGCAAGGATATTAAAGTGCTTGGGCGTTTGGGCTTGGGTGCATTTTTAGCTGGTATCAATGGTATGTGGCGTGGCAATTATGCTACCGATCATGATGCATTGGTAGCACGCAAACTTGCCTACGTTATGTGTGGTGGAGATTTGAGTGAACCACAATTGGTAAGCGAACAATACCTGCTAGATTTAGAACGTGAAGCCTTCCTATCGCTTTGTGGCGAAAAGAAAACGCTAGAAAGAATACAAAGCGTTTTAAAAACTGGTAAGCCATTGAGAAATTAAAATGATAGGTTGGGTAAATTTTTGTTGACCAGCTATATTAGTGCTATTAAGCTTCGGTTGCGTCGCACA
>JAYVRD010000047.1:0-2699 GCA_043776595.1 Chitinophagaceae bacterium
TACATTTAAGAATTTGTCCCACTTGATGTAATCAAGAACCTTAAAAAGTTCCCTTGCACTCCAATATTCCTGCCCAATTTCATTGGTATGTTTTACCTGATCAAAAATAGTTTTCTTATTCATTTCCTGCCTTTGTTTTTCGTTATATATTTCACTCTTTCCTCTGCAACCTGCAGGGCTTTCAAAGCCATTTCTTCGTCTCCCATTTCGTAAACCAATTTATCGCTAAGCCAGGCTACAAGCAAATCATTTTCTTTTACTTTAAAATATGCTGCCAATTTCACCACTTGTTCCCTTGTCGGCTTGCGTTGTCCTCTTTCAACTTTACTAAGTATTGCTTGGTCAATGTCAAGAAAGGCAGCCACTGTCCGCAAGGGCAGTTCCTTTTCCTCTCTAAGTTTCCGTATTGTGTCGCCTAAGCTGTCCATTTTGAACGATTATATTTTGACGTAATTTGTCAAATTTATAAACTGTCGTCTTTTTGAGCAAAGATTTATTGCTGAAATTTTCAACAAGTTGTTGATAGTTGTAATCACCTCAGTGTCTCCTTTAGAAACGCAGAGAGTCAAACAACAAAAACCAAACACTACAATCGCAATCCCAAAAACAAGCCCCAAAGAAAAAATTCTCAACCTCCCTGCACCAAACAATCAAAGCCACACAGGGGGCGTTAGCAACGCAAATCGACGAAGGAGATTCACGAATACTAAAATAAAATAACAAGCACATTCGTAAAATGGGCGGAGCCTTCGGGTTTGCCTTTATTTTTTGGTTCTTTTGCATCAAGGCAAAAGAACAAACACATTTAATCAATACAACAATTAGTAATCTAATCAACTATGTCTTTTCCTAAAATAGAGTTGTACAGAAATAAGTTTATGCTACAAAAACCAATCTTTTTTCAAAACAACAAAGAATTTATGTAGAAAATAAACTACACTTAAAATAAATATGTGGAGTAATATCTCAAGCCCTACAATGCAATCAAAAAATGTTGAATGATGCATTTTAAATCCTACTCATATTTCAATAGCATTACATTTCTCATTAGGGATTTGCAATAAATTCAACATACAATGGCTAGGTATTTGGAAAGTGTTTAACATCTATCAACTAAAAAACAAAACAATGAAATTGAGTAAAATTTTAATGGGAATGTTATTTTCCATTTCAGTGCTAGCTTTTAGCTGCAAACCAAAAGATGTAGATATTACAACCGAAGCACAAAAAGTATTGCCTGCAGAAGCAAGGGTACAAGTATCTGCTGGAGTTGCTACACTAACAGGAGAATTTAAAGATGAAGCATCTAAAAAAAATGCAGAAGAAGCATTGGCTAAAGTACAAGGTGTAACAAGCGTAATAAACAATGCAACAGTAATGCAGCCCACTGTAAAAGTGGAAATTATTACTCCTGCAGACGATATGCTAAACCAAGGCTTGAAAGCTGCAATTAAAGATTTTAATACCGTGAAGGCACAAGTAAATGATGGTGTTATTACCTTAACTGGAGAAATTAATAAGACTAGTCTTCCAAAATTAATGATGGCTATAAACACCCTGAAACCTAGAAAGATTGAAAATAAATTGACAATAAAATAAATAAAAAATTATGATACTGCAAGAAAAATACAAGGAACTAATTGATGCTGCTACTGCACAAGGTATAACCAACTTACAAATGGCAGAGCAAGACAATGTGTTGCATATAAGTGGAAATGCACCAACTGGTGCAGCCAAAGATGCACTATGGGAAGTGTATGGTAAAATTGATCCTAACTTTTCATCTGGAGATTTGGTTTTAGATATTGATGCTGGAGCTGATTTGGTACAAGGGGCACAGTTAAAAGTTACCACTAATTCATCTAACTTAAACATTCGTAAAGAAGCAAGTTTAGAAGGTGAAGTTGTTGGCAAAGCCAAACATGGTGAAATAGTAACTTTTGTTAGAAAAGAAAATGATCAATGGTGGGTAATAAAAACAGTAGATGGGGAAGAAGGCTTTTGCTTTAGTAATTACTTAACCCCAATAGGATAAGAAGAATTAGAAAAATATCAAATTAAAACGATAAGAGTAGATTGATGTTTTGCATCAATCTACTCTTATCGTTTATAGCAAATATTAAATTGTACATTATTCAACAAATTTCTTTTCCTCAGTATCTCCTTTTAGGGACGTGAGGTTTAAAAAACAATTCTACTTATGCTACCAATACCTTTGCTGTAAAATAGATAATCATGCACTCCAACATAGCCGATATTAGAAAAGACTATAAGCTACAAACCCTAAACGAAAGCGATGTAGCTGCCAACCCTTTTGACCAGTTTGGTGCTTGGTGGCAAGAAGCCATAGCCAGCCAAATAGATGAAGTAAACGCCATGACTTTAGCCACTGCTACACCAGATGGAAAACCCAGTGCAAGAACAGTATTATTAAAAGGATACGACGAAAATGGATTTACCTTTTTTACAAATTACAATAGCCATAAAGGGCAACAGTTGGCTGACAACCCCAACGCAGCCTTGGTGTTTTTTTGGAAAGAATTAGAAAGGCAAATACGGATAGAAGGTACTGTGGAAAAAGTAAGTGAGGCAATAAGCAATAGTTATTTTAATAGCCGCCCAACAGGCAGTAAGTTAGGTGCTTGGAGTAGCCCACAAAGTAGTGTAATACCTAGCCGCCAAGTATTAGAAGCCAACGA
>JAYVRD010000048.1:0-10491 GCA_043776595.1 Chitinophagaceae bacterium
CAGCCGCTACAGTTCCAATTCGTAGCAATGGTACTAATCCTTATGATAACGCAATATTGCTAAGCAATGCACAAGACCAAAAAGGGTTTTCGTATAACCTAACATATAGTATAGAAAAAAGAATGAATAAAGGTTGGAGTGGTAGCTTAAGTTATAATTATGGTAACTCTACAGTTATTAACGAAGCAACAAGCTCTGTAAACCTTAGCCAATGGAGATTTAATGAAACCGTAAACGGACGTAACAACATTACCCGTTCTATTTCTGATTTTAATGCAGGACACAGAATCTTTGCTTACTTAAGCAAGAAATTTACTTATGCTGATAAAAAGTTAGCTACTACTATTTCTTTGGTATACACTGGTCAAAGTGGATCTCCTTTAAGTTACATTTATGCCAGTGGTAGCATGACAAGAGATGATGGAACTGCGGGTGGTAACGATTTAATTTATATTCCTACTGCTATCGAACTACAAGGTCAAACTTTTTTAAGTAATACAACTGGTGGCGTTACTTATACACCACAACAGCAAAAAGATGCTTTAGAAGCATATTTACAAGGTGATAATTATCTAAAAAATCACCGTGGACAATTTGCTGAGCGTAATGGTGCAAGATTACCTTTTACACATATCGTTGACTTGAAAATTGCCCAAGATTTTAATATCAGAATGGGTAAAAATCGCTATCAATTCCAAGTAACTTACGATATGTTCAACTTCACCAATTTCTTAAACAGAAACTGGGGCCGTAATTATTTCCAAAGCAACGACCAATTCGGTTTAATTCAATTTGCTGGATATGTGCCCGGTACATTTAATCCACAATACAGGTTTAATCCTGCAATTACTAGAGCTTATGGCGAAAGTACAAGTGTAGTACCTGCTTATAGTGCAAGATGGATTGGCCAATTAGGTATTCGTTTTAACTTTAATTAATAGAAATATTTATTGTTTTAAAAAAGCCCTGCAATATTGCGGGGCTTTTTTAAACCCTTTTTCAACTGCATTATTTAGACTTCTTTCCTAATAGGATATATTAATCCATCAATAAAGTAAGCAGCAGCTTCAATAAACAATAACGCCTCGAAAAATTTCGAGGCGTTATTGTTCGTATCTTACAAGCTAACTTTATCCAACATCCAACATCCAACATCCAACATCCAACATCCAACATCCAACATCTACCCCTTACCCCACCCCCACTTCAAAAATTCTGGAAAAGCTTTACCCCAAGTTGGCACATCATGCTTGCCATCTACCAATTCATAATAATTAATATGTTCATCAGTATAGCCTTTTGCTTTTAACTCTACTATTAAATCTAGTGCATCATCAATACTATCAATAATGCCATTGTTATTTCTATCTGCATTTTCATCAAGTACACCAGTTTGTAAAAAAAACTTCAACCAAGGATGAAATATTCCAGTGCGTATTTGTAGGTGCATCAATCTATCTATTTCATCGTTGTAGCCATCATCATAGCTTTTTCTACGCCACCAAAGACTGCCACTAAAAATACCAACTTTGGTAAATTCACTTCCATAGTTCCATGCAATATCCAATGCACTTAATGCCCCTAACGAAAAGCCTGCAAACGACTTATCTTTAAAAGTGGGTGTATTGTATTTTTTATGAATAAAAGGTAACAGTTCATCAAACAAAAACTTATTGTACAAGCCAGCTTTATCGCCACGTCCTTTAAAATCTGCACTATAAGCCGTACCATATTCACGTTTACGTTCTGCACCACAATGAATGCCTATGCAAATCAAAGGTTCAATTTCATTAGTAGTTATTAAATCATTTAAAATTTTATCAAAAGGCATTTTCGGCAAGTCCTGACCATCGTTTATCAACAATAAACTCATATGTTCAGGATTAGAAACACTTGTGGGCAAATAAGCATCTACTTGTACGTCTCTTTCAAGATAAACTGAGGTAATAATATTTTCTTCTACAATTACAGAAGTGGTATTGGTAATTTTCTCTACAGCCATATCTTCAAAAATAAGGGAATGGCTTTAAAAACATTTACGAAGATTTTATAGAAAAAATTTTGGCGTTATTTAAAAAGGTTTCTCTATATTGAACCTGTTTGCAAGTAGCAACATTCTCTCAATTAAATATTAGTAATACAAAACTATCTGTTATGAAAAAAATTGGCATCCTACACGGCAAAGAAAGAAGCTTCCCCGACGCTTTTATTGAAAGAGTAAACAGTAAAAACATTGATGGCATTACAGCCGAAGCAGTACGCATTGATAAAGTAATGCAGGGCGAAGCAACTGAGTATGCGGTAATCATCGATCGTATTAGTCAAGATGTTCCTTTTTATAGAGCATACTTAAAAAATGCAGCTTTATGTGGCACTGCCGTTATCAACAATCCATTTTGGTGGAGTGCAGATGAGAAGTTTTTCAACAACTGTTTGGCTACAAAAATTGGTGTACCCGTTCCTAAAACAGTAATACTTCCCTCACACGATTTGCCAGACGATACCAGTAACGAATCGTTTGCAAACCTTGCTTACCCAATGGATTGGGAAGGCATTTTTAACTACACCGGATTTCCTACTTATATGAAACCATTTTCAGGTGGTGGTTGGAAGAGTGTTTACCGTTTAGACAGCATCGACGATTTTTTTGAAAAACATGCTGAAACCAAACAATTGGTAATGATGCTACAAGAAGAAATTGTTTTTGAAGAATATTATCGTTGCTATTGCATTGGTGGCAAAGACGTATTAATTATGCCTTACGAGCCACGCAATCCTCACCATTTACGCTATGTGGCAGATTTTAAGCCAACTCCCGAAAAGCTTAAAGAAATGAAAGATATTGTATTACGCATCAACCACTATTTGGGTTATGACTTTAATACAGTAGAGCTTGCCCTACGAGATGGAGTGCCATATGCAATAGATTTTTGCAACCCAGCACCCGATGCAGAGCGTACCAGCGTAGGCGAAGAAAATTTTGCTTGGGTGGTAGAAGCTGCAGCAAACTTTGCCATAGAAAAAGCACAAAGCTTCGAGCTTGGCAAAGACAACCTTACCTGGGGTAAATACATACAACACAGTGCTGCAAAACAAAAATTGTATTAAGCAATCATTAATGCAGGTAAAAATATTTATGCAGCCAACTTAAGTACTACTATTAAACTTCGGTTGCGTCGCACACTTTTACTGTATATCACTAGGCAGCAATAAAAGTTCAACAACAAAATTCTTATCCAGCAACTTTAAAATTGTATTGGTAGTATGTATCGTATAGAAGAAAATGATACCCAAACTATTTTGGTAGAAGAACCATCTGCCAACTATGGTTATACTTATGCCGATTATTTAAAGTGGAAGGTGGAAGAAAGAATAGAGTTGTTTAAAGGGCGAATTTTAAAATTAGCTGCACCAAACACAAATCATCAAAGAGTATGTAAAAATATTTTTTTACACCTCACTACATTTTTAAAAAATAAAACTTGTGAGGTTTTTATTGCTCCATTCGATGTTCGTCTTCCAGTACATAACTTACAAACAGACGATGAAGTAACAACAGTTGTACACCCAGATTTATGTATAATTTGCAATCCACAAAAAATAGACACACGAGGCTGCTGTGGTGCACCTGATGTAATGATTGAAATTCTTTCTCCTGGAAATTCTAGAAAGGAGGTTCGATTGAAGTACGACTTATATGAAGAAGCTGGAGTACTAGAATATTGGTTGGTAAACCCTGTAGAAGAAAACTTAATTGCTTATACATTAGATAACACTCAAAAATTTGCTGGTGGTAAAATGTATGCTTCAGGAGATACACTTTATTCTAAAGCAATTACAGGATTAGCCATTAACGTTACAGATATTTTTGAAAATCTTTAAATAAAGAACATGGGAAACATAAACTATCGTCATTTTACATTAGGTGTAGAAGAAGAATACATGGTAATAGACCCTGTAACACGTGAGCTAAAAAGCCACGAGCAAAAAATAGTGCAAGAAGGCCAAAAGCTAATTAAAGACAAAGTAAAAGCAGAAATGCACCAAGCTGTGGTAGAAGTAGGCACAGATATTTGTAAAGATGTAGATGAAGCCTTTCAAGATGTAGCTACACTGCGTGGTACTATTTCTCAAATTGCTGGCGATCTTGGTTTATGGGTTGGGGCAAGTGGCACACATCCTTTTAGCCATTGGGATAGCCAATTAATAACAGACCATGTACGCTATCGTGCCATTGTAGAAGAGTTACAAGAAGCTGCTCGTAGTAATTTAATCTTTGGCTTACATGTACATGTAGGCATGGAGAATAATGATATGGCTATGCATATAGCCAATAGTGCTAGGTATTTTTTACCACACGTATATGCACTAAGCACCAACTCACCTTTTTGGGAGGGCAGAAAAACAGGTTATAAATCTTTCCGCACAAAAGTGTTTGATAAATTTCCACGTACAGGCATACCCGACTATTTTGAAAGCTACGAGGCATATGATAAGTATGTGCAAACGCTTATTAAAACAAACTGTATAGATAACGCTAAGAAAATTTGGTGGGATTTGCGTGTTCATCCCTTCTTCAATACTGTAGAATTTAGAATTTGCGATGTACCCATGACAATCACTGAAACCATTGCTATTGCAGCTTTGTTTCAAGCAATATGTGCTAAGCTGTATAAACTGCGTTTAAAAAACATGAATTACATTATGTACCAACGAGCATTAATTACAGAAAATAAATGGCGTGCTGGTAGATATGGTATTGATGGCAGCTTAATAGATTTTGGCAAAGAAGCCGAAGTAAATACAAGACTACTTATTTATGAACTGTTAGATTTTATTGATGATGTAGTAGATGATTTAGGAAGCCGCCATATAATAAAACACGTAAGCAAAATGTTAGAGGTAGGTACGGGTGCCGACAGACAACTAAAAGTATTTGAAGAGACAAATGATCTTATAAAAGTTACCGATTATATTCATGATCAATTCTTAGTGGTATAACTTGTAAATACATTTTATTAAAGCGTACAGGGTTTAATAGACTGTACGCTTTTTTTATTTTAAGTTGTTATAATGCTATCAATTTTTATCTATGATGAATGCATAACAAACAAAAGCTTATCAATTTTTATTATACGCATTGGTAAAAGCTAAATAGCAATATACAGCTAAACATGTGCGACGCAACCGAAGCTTAATAGTACTATCAAAGCTGGTTACATAATTCTTTCATTATTTTTTGGAACAGCTTCTTAGTTACTCTGTATGAAAGAAAACTACTTCTCTTTTTCAAAATTTACTAGGGTGGCTGTAAAAATTCCTCTCTCCCTTTTTTTAAATACTACATCCCAATTGCCTTTGTAGCGTAGCACTTTGGGCACTAATAAATCTTTAAACTTGGTCATTTCTACTTCCATAGTTACATCAAAATCGTACACACCTGCTTTGTAGCTTAAGCTGTAAGTACGTTGCATTACATCCATTGTTTCTATATCAAACCAAGTGGTCATTTCATCTATCACAATATCATCTTTTCTAAAAAAGCTTAAACTTTTTTTAGGCATGATGGCAAATACATAGCAGCTACGGTTGTTATAATCTTGAATATCTAAATGATAGTCGTATACTTTTCTGGCATGGTCGTCGTACAAGTCAAGCTTATCCCCAATAAAGGGAATGCCAGGTATTTTTTTGCCAGGATTGAAGAACAACATTTTCAATTGCTCTTTGTGTTTCTCCATTCCCTTTTTATTACTGGTAGAAATTTTTACAGTTGATACATGATTATTTTCGCCACATACTTTTCCTTTGGTGAAAAATAAGCCTGCATATAGTTGGGCAGTTTCGTAATTAAAGTTGTGCTTGTTATCATAAAAATCACCAGTGGTTTCTTCTTCTAAAACCTGCATGGTTCTGCATCCATCGCTTCTTGATTGTTTTGTTTTGCTACTAAGCGATGCTTTGATAACACCCTTTTTATCCTGCATCTTAATATCGTTATAAGAGGTATATCCTAAGACACGTAGGTTTCTAAAAGCTTTGTAAAAGCTGGTATCGTTCTTAATTGTTTGAATAAGTTTTTTGTAATCAAGATTATTACGAACGATAACATTGGGAAGTGTGAGGTTTCTATTATCAATTACAATAGTAGTATCCTGTGCATGAACTGCACTTGCAAAAAAAACAAAGAGTAATAAGGCACTGGCTATTTTCATTTAGGAAAAATCATTTTATAATCTACTTTTATTTTGCCTTTGGTGATGTCGTTCAATTTTCCTGCCAGCATTTTCTTTTTTAAAGGCTTTAGGTAGTCTATAAATAATTTACCTTCTAAATGGTCATACTCATGTTGTATTACCCTTGCAGTAATACCATGAAAAGCCTCATGTTGTATTTTAAAATTTTCATCTAGATATTCAAGAACTACCATTTCGGGTCGCATGATGTCTTCTCTAATTTTAGGTATTGATAAGCAGCCTTCGTTGTATGGCCATACATCGCCATCTAAATCTTTTACTTTAGCGTTTATAAATAATCGTTTTATACCTGGACCATCAGGATACTTTCCTTGCTCTTCATCGTCTAAGTTTTCAAAAATTTGTACGGTGTCTATTACAAATAATCTAATGTCTTTACTTACCTGTGGGGCAGCCAAACCTACGCCATTGCTGGCATACATGGTTTCCCACATATCATCTATAAACTTAGAAAGATTGGGATAATCTGGCGTAATGTCTTTTGCTACTTTTCGTAATACTTCTGAACCGTATGCTGCTATAGGAAGAATCATTAAAATTGAAAATTGAAAATTGAAAATTGAAAGCCTAAATTTTGGTTACGGCTTTCGTAGCTGCGAAAATAGCTATTAGCTTTTAAATATTAACGGTTAGCCAAATACTCTTGCAGCATCATGGCAGCAGCTATTTGATCCACATTGCCTTTTACTTGCCTATCTTTTTTCTTCATGCCCATTTGTACCATTGCCATGCTTGCCATTTTTGAAGTGTAACGTTCATCCACAGTGGTTATGGGTACTGTAGGGAATTCTTTTTGTAACCTTTTTATTGCTTGCTCTACCAAGGGAGTAGCATGTGTACGTTCATCATTTAAGCCAAGGGGCATACCAATTAGTATTAATTCTACCTGCTCCTGTAAAAAATATTTTTTAAGAAAAGGAATTAGCTCCTTACTCTCAATAGTGGTTAATGCAGTAGCAATAATTTGTAAGGGATCGGTTACTGCCAAGCCTGTACGTTTGCCTCCATAATCTATACAAATGATTCTTGCCAAGTATTAGAAATTTGAAATTAGAAATTGATAATTAAATCTGCAATTACAAACACAGAAAATATCACGCTAGCTATACCATTGGCTGTCATAAATGATATGTTTACTTTGCTTAAATCGGTGGGTTTTACAATGCTATGTTGATACACAAGCATACCTACAAACACAGCTACACCTACCCAATACAACCAATGAAAACCACCATGTACACCAGCATAAACTATACAGACTGCACTTAGTACATGCAGCAATTCACTTACACGTAGAGCTTTGGTTTTGCCTAATGCTGCTGGGATGGAATGTAATTTATTTACTTTATCAAATTCTTCATCTTGCAGGGCATAAATAATATCGAAACCGCTAACCCAAAACAAAACAGTACTTGAAAATAAAATGGGTAGCAAGGCAAATGCTCCAGTTACTGCCAAATATGCTCCCAAAGGTGCTAAACTCAACCCTATACCCAACACTAAGTGACACAAAGCTGTAAACCGTTTGGTGTAGCTATAAAACAAAATAACAAACAAGGCAATAGGCGAAAGCCATAAAACCATTGTATTGATAAAGTAACAGCTTACCACAAACAATACACAACAGATAATGGTAAAAAGCAAAGCACTATTGGCTGCAATAATACCTGCCGGAATTTCTCTAATAGCCGTTCTAGGATTTTTGGCATCAAAGCTTCTATCTAAGTAGCGATTGAAAGCCATGGCTGCAGAACGGGCTGTAATCATACAAACTAGCACTAGCAATAATTGAATTCCAAAAAATTGAAAAAAATTATTCTGATAAACTCTTGTATGCCAGCCAGGAACAACTGAAACTGGCACAGAAAAAACTCCCAACACAAACCCAATCATTGCAAATGGCAAAGCAAAAATGGTATGCGAAAATTTTATGAGGCTTAAATATTTTTTTATGGTGTTCATGTTTGTTTGTTCATTAAAGTATAGAACCTTGAAGTGTGATTCATTTATTCTCTTTCACTGAAAGAAAATAAATGAACAAATCACATATTGCAACGAAGATGCTATGAAATACAAATGCTGGCTACAAAATACCTCACTCAAAAAATCTACTCCACAATCTATCATGCAAAGTCCCCTTTAGGGGATTTAGGGGCTTAACCTTCCCTCCACCAACTTCCAAAGCACCACGCCTGCGGCAGTAGCAATATTTAACGAATGTTTCATACCCAACTGAGGGATTTCGATGCAACCATCACATGCCAGCAACACTTCGTTTTGTATGCCTTCTACCTCGTTACCAAAAACCACAGCCAGCTTTTCATAAGCCAATGCCTCAAATTTTTCAAGCGATATACTACCCTCAGCTTGCTCTACAGCAAAAACGGTATAACCCTTTGCCTTCAACTGTTGTACGGTGTCAACAGCGTTTTCAAAACCATACCAATCCACCGTATCGGTAGCTCCCAAAGCTGTTTTAGCCATTTGTTTATGCTCTGGCGTAGGGCTATAGCCACAAATACAAATGGCTTCAATTAAAAATGCATCAGCCGTTCTAAAAACGCTACCCACATTGTACACGCTTCGTATATTATCCAACACAACTACAATAGGATTTTTGGTGGCCGTCTTAAATTCTTCTATAGATTTTCTGCCCAATTCATCCATCGAAAGTTTACGCATGGTACAAAGATAAGACCATTTCTCCCCTATCGTTTACTGATGGTTTGGTGAGGTTTTTTTATTAAACCAGCAGTAGAATATCCATGTAGCTGCGGTTGCGTCGCACATGTTAAGCTATGAATATCTATTAAGCAATCCACCAACCAACTCTCAACCATCAACCATCAACCAATAATTGTGGAATAAAAAATTACCAACCCAACTACCCTACCACTACATTTGTTGACTATGGCAAAATCAGGTTCAGAATCTCCCATGATGCAGCAGCACAAGGCTATTAAACAAAAATATCCTGATGCTATTTTGCTGTTTCGTGTTGGGGATTTTTATGAAACTTTTGGGCAAGATGCCATTACTGCATCGGGTGTGTTGGGTATTACTTTAACCAAAAGAAACAGTGGCGATGTAAGTAGTATGGAGTTGGCTGGCTTTCCACACCATGCATTAGATACTTACTTGCATAAGCTGGTAAAAGCTGGTCTACGTGTAGCCATTTGCGACCAATTAGAAAATCCAAAAGAAGCAAAAGGCGTTGTAAAACGTGGTGTAACCGAATTGGTAACCCCTGGTGTAGCCACCAACGATAAACTGCTAGAACATAGTAGTAACAACTTTTTAGCTGCCGTTCATTTTACCGAAAAAAATATAGGCATTGCTTTTTTAGACATTAGCACTGGCGAATTTTTTGCTGCCGAAGGCAACGAAGAATACATAGATAAACTGCTGCAAAGCCTAAAGCCAGCAGAAGTAATTTTTCAGCGAAGTGAGTTGAAACATTTTAAAGAACTGTTTGGCGTAAAGTTTTATACCTACACTTTAGAAAGTTGGATTTTTGAAGAGGCTTTTGCCACCGAAAGCTTGCTAAAACATTTTCAAACTCATTCGTTAAAAGGTTATGGTATAGAAAACATGCCATTAGGTATTGTAGCTGCTGGGGCAATATTGTATTATTTAAAAGATACCGAGCATCCTAACTTACAACACATTACTTCTATACAGCGTATAGAAAGAGATGACTTTTTGTGGATGGACAGATTTACCATTAGAAATTTAGAATTAGGTTTTGGCACATCGGCAGAAACAAAAACCTTATTGAGTGTTTTAGATAATACAGTAAGCCCAATGGGTGCTAGGTTATTAAAACGCTGGTTGGTAATGCCACTAAAAGATATTGCCAAAATAAACGAACGATTAGATTTGGTGGAATATGCCATTAAAGATGTAGAACTAAGAAACAAAATGGTACAAGCCATCAAACAATGTGGCGATGTAGAAAGATTGGTAAGCAAAATTCCTGCAAAGAAAATAAACCCAAGAGAAGTAGTACAACTTGCTAAAGGCTTGCAACAAGTAGCCATAATAAAACAAATAGCAGCAACAAGTACCAATAATTATTTAAAACGATTAGGCGATGGCTTGAATACTTGTAGCTTTATTTTAGAAAAAATACAAACAGAAATAAATGATGTGCCATCTGTAGCTGCAAGTAAAGGTGGCATAATAAAAGAGGGCGTGCAAGAAGAGCTGGATAATCTAAGAAAAATAGCTAGTG
>JAYVRD010000049.1:0-2683 GCA_043776595.1 Chitinophagaceae bacterium
TGCATACTGCCTTTACTACATAAGTGCCTGCCGATAACCCTGATACATTGATTTGGACATTGTTATCGCCGGCGGCTACTGTTTTTGTTTGCTGCAATATTATTTTGCTAGTAGTATCACTTATTACTATTTTCAACTGCTCGGCCGATAGGGCTTAATATCATATTTTAACCCTGTATTATAGGGGTTTACATTACTTATGATTAATACATTTGCTTTGTACTTTGAATTGATGCCCAAGTGAAGGCTGTATAATGTGCTTGGGGCAATCTCTGTTTTTGTTCCTATTTGTAAGAGTTACCTGTACATTTATAGTTGTACAAATACTCAACAAGCCTAAAAAATAAAATCAATGGCTTTTAAGCTACATTTATCCATGGTTTAGTTTTTACAATGATTAAAATATCTTGATAACAAAAATACATTTATCGTATAAAATTGATTTACAAAAGTTTTAATCTAAACTTCCCTCTTAAATGAGGCTTTAATGTTTCTATAATAAATGTTTATTAGGCACGAAAAGAAATACTAAACTGAAGTGTTAAAGAAAAAGGTTCGCTTTCAGTTGAAAACGAACCTTTTAAATATTGTTGCACTATTAAATTAGATTTTAAAGTGGCTAAACGCTTTATTAGCTTCTGCCATACGGTGTGTATCTTCTTTTTTCTTAAAGGCAGCTCCCTCACCTTTACTTGCTGCAATTATTTCATTAGCCAATTTATCAGCCATGGTTTTACCATTACGCTCACGGCTGTAACGGATTAACCATTTCATACTCAAAGATATTTTTCTATCGGTACGTACTTCGCTAGGAATTTGGAATGTAGCTCCACCAATGCGGCGACTACGAACTTCAACAGCAGGAGTAACATTGGCTAGTGCTCTTTTCCAAATTTCATAACCATCTTCGTTGGTTATTTTGCTTACTTTATCTACTGCATCGTAGAAAATTGTTAAAGCTGTACTTTTTTTACCTTGCCACATTAGGTTATTTACAAAACGTGTAACCTGTTTGTCATTAAAACGACCATCTGGTGCTAGGGGTAATTTTTTGGCTTGTGCTTTACGCATTGTTTCTAATTTTTAAATATTGGGGGCTGAATTTCTTCAAGTATTAAAACTTTACTCAGACCACGATTAGTGATTACTTTTTAGCTTTTTCTTTCTTTGTACCATATTTACTACGGCTCTTCTTTCTATCCTTAACACCTGCAGTGTCTAAACTACCACGTACAATATGATAACGTACACCTGGCAGATCTTTCACCCTACCACCACGTATTAATACAATTGAGTGTTCTTGCAAATTGTGACCTTCACCTGGTATATAGGCAATCACCTCAATTTTATTGGTTAAACGTACTTTGGCAACCTTACGCAAAGCTGAGTTTGGCTTTTTTGGTGTAGTTGTGTATACTCTTGTACATACACCACGACGTTGAGGGCAAGCATCTAAAGCTCTTGACTTACTTTTGGCCCTGATAATTTCACGACCTTTTCTAACTAATTGTTGTATTGTAGGCATTGTAACCTGTTATTTTTTTTCGGACGGCAAAAGTATAGCCGAGAACCTGAAATTCCAAAAATTAAAAGTCTTAATTGAAAAAAAGTTTAGAAATTAGATATTGTAGGTTGAAATAGTGCGTTACTTTCATTCATTAGTAGCATCCTTATGCAATAAGGATGTCGTAATTACTTAGAAAATTTAGTCAAAGCAACATTTCACGCAGCTTTACCTAGGTTTACAGATATTTGTCATCTTTATCAATTAGCCTTACGTATTTATGAATAAAATTAATGCAGCAATTACAGCAGTAGGTGGCTATACACCGCCAGATAAGCTTACCAACTTTGACCTTGAAAAAATGGTGGATACCAATGATGAATGGATAAGAAGTAGAACAGGTATTAGTGAAAGAAGAATTTTAAAAGGCGAAGGATTAGCTACTAGCGATATGGCTGTACCTGCCATACAAGAAATTCTAAAAAAGAAAAACATTGACCCCAAAGATATTGACTGTATTATTTGTGCTACAGTAACACCAGATATGGTATTTCCTGCCACCGCAAATATTATTGCAGATAAATTAGGTGCAACAAATGCTTGGGGGTTTGATTTAAGTGCTGCTTGTAGTGGCTTTTTATATGCTCTTACTACAGGTGCTATGAATATAGAAAGTGGGCGTTATAAAAAAGTAATTGTTGTAGGTGCCGATAAAATGAGTGCCATTATAGATTATACTGATAGAAACACTTGCATTTTATTTGGCGATGCTGCTGCTGCTGTATTACTTGAACCAGCAACAGATGACAACTATATTAAAGATAGCATTTTACGTAGCGATGGTAGTGGAAGAAGTTACCTACACATGAAAGCAGGTGGTAGCTTAAAACCCGCTTCAATAGACACTGTAATGGCCCAAGAGCATTATGCTTATCAAGAAGGGCAAAGCGTTTTTAAGTTTGCTGTTAAAGGTATGGCAGATGTAAGTGCAGAATTATTGGAAAGAAATAATTTAACCGGTGATGATATTGCTTGGCTTGTACCACACCAGGCTAATTTGCGTATTATTGATGCTACTGCTAACCGCATGGGCTTACCCAAAGAAAAAGTAATGATAAACATACACAAATATGGCGATACTACCGGTGGCACTATTCCGTTATGCCTCTGGGATTGGGA
>JAYVRD010000050.1:0-2673 GCA_043776595.1 Chitinophagaceae bacterium
TTCTTTTATTAGGTGCAATTGCATTTGCTACTCCGCCAACTGCCCCAAACATATTAGCAACACCCGGTTTTATGCTAAAATCATCCATCTCGTTGTTTAAGAAAAACCCTGCACCAGCAACTACTGTTTTGCAGCCATAGTTTCCATTTAAAGTGGTGGTTATACTTACCATGTTGCCATCACTATCCATTATGCTAAGGTGTGTAGTTTCATCACTTTCTTTTACATTGCCTGCTTTTATACTACTGCTTGGTGTAGCTTGGTTAGGGTTGTAATCTTTCATTCTTTTTTCTAAATAAGCATTGCTGGTTATGGTTTTTATTGGCACTTTCCAAAAGTCTGGGTCGCCCAAATGTTCTGCTCTATCTGCATAAGCCCTTCGTTCTGCTTCTACCATAAGTTGCACACTTTGTGCAGTTTGAAAACCCATTGATGCAATATTTTTATCCTTTATCATCTTCATCATTTGCAATAACAAAATACCGCCACTGCTTGGTGGCGGAAAGCCTACAATGTTGTAACCTTTATAGTCAAACTGCAAAGGGGTTACTTTTTGAGGTTTATAATTTTTTAAATCTTGTAAGGTTATAATACCATTGCCTTTTTGCATTTCTGCTACAATTAGTTTTGCAGTTTCGCCTTCGTAAAAACCTTTTTGTCCATTGTCTCTAATGCGTTTTAGGGTATTGGCTAAATCTTTTTGTATGAGTGTATCTCCAGCTTTCCATTTTGATTGCTTAACAAAAACGGGTGCTGTGGTATTGTATTTTATAAAAGTGTCTTTGTTATTATTTAAGCTATTGGCATCACGTTCGGAAATTACAAAACCAAACTCGGCAATATCTATTGCGGGTTGTATGAGTTGTTTAAAAGAAAGCTTTGCATAAGGCAATGAAGCAAACAAACCAGCAATAGTACCCGGTACGCCAACTGCCAAATGTCCATTTTGCGAAAGGTTGGTTTGGGCATTACCCTCTTTATCTAAGTACATATCTTTAAATGCTTTTGCAGGTGCTATTTCTCTGTAATTGATTCCAATAAGTTCACCATTCTTCTTTCTGGCCACTAAAAACCCACCACCACCAATATTACCAGCTCTTGGATAAACTACTGCCAATGTAAGCTGTGTAGCAATAGCTGCGTCAAAAGCATTACCACCTTGTTTCATAATGGCTGCACCTACCATGCTTGCTAATGGATGTGCTGATGAGACTGCGGCTTTGCTAAACATCCCGTTTTTTACAATTGTATACTTGTATGGGTTAATACTTTTGCCTGCACCCACCAAAGTTGTACTTTGTTTTTGTGCATACGCTGCTATAGAAAAGAAGCAAATAAAAAGGAGCAATATTTTTTTCATAAGGGCAAATTAATGATTTTGATTTGTTTACCTAAAATCAACTACTTAATGTTCTGAACCTAAAACTTTGGGTTTGTACATGGAGTTGTGTAATATTGCCAATCAAATGTTAACACATAACTTGGCTATTGCCAATGTTTTTGTCAAAAATCTACATTTTAAAACAAAAAAACTGTCATGAGAAATTTCACATCTCCATTGCGTTCTATTGGTCTTACAATGTTGTGCATGTTGCTTATTCAAGCTGTAGTTGCACAATCTGCTATTATTAAAGGAACGGTAAAAAACACAAAAGATTTATTAGAAGGTGCATCCATTGTATTAGAAGGTAAAGGCGTAGGTACACACTCTAACACTATTGGTGGCTATGAGCTAAAAGTAAAACCGGGTACTTACATTGTTACCATTAGTTATGTTGGGCATAAAAGCAAAACATCAACTGTTACTGTAGCAGCCAACCAATCGTATACATTAGATGTAGAGTTGGTTAAAAACGAAGAAATACAAACTGTAACAGTGGTAGGTTCTCGTTCCAATGTTATACGTTCTAATACCCAAACTACCGCACCAATAGATGTATTTTCTTCTAAGGAATTACAACTTACTGGGCAGGTAGATCCTACACAAATGATTAATTTTGTAGCACCTTCTTTCAATTCCTCTCGCCAAACTGTGGCTGATGGTACAGATCATATAGATCCTGCTACATTGCGTGGTTTAGGTCCAGACCAAGTATTGGTTTTAGTAAATGGACAACGCCGCTATAACACAGCTTTATTAAATGTAAATGGTACTATTGGTAGAGGTAGTGTAGGTACAGACTTAAATGCAATACCAGCATCAATGATTGAAAGAGTGGAAGTATTGAGAGATGGTGCATCCTCTCAATATGGTAGCGATGCCATTGCTGGTGTTATAAATATTATTTTGAAAAAAGACTTGCATAAAACTGGTTTGAATGTACATTATGGTAAGCAATATGCAGGCGATGGTAAAACAGTTGCCTTTGCTTTAAACCATGGTACTAAGTTGGGCGATAAAGGTGGTTTTTTTGACATAGGAGTGGATGTAAAATTGAGAGATGCAACCAACCGTGTGGGTACTTATGGTATTCGCCCAGATGGTAGCTACTCTGCTGGTGTTTATTATAACTATGGAAGCTTCACTGGTACTGCTAGAGATTCTGTAGTAGCTTTAGATAATGCCTTAATTAAAAGTCGTGGGTTTAGCCGTGATAACAATATGGCTGTAGGTAATAGTAAGGTAGACAATTATAACTGGCAGTTTAATTTGGGTGCACCATTAAGCGATAG
>JAYVRD010000051.1:0-10417 GCA_043776595.1 Chitinophagaceae bacterium
ATTCGACCGACAGGTTTAGTGAGCCACCAGGAAGTATACACGTATTAAGATTGAAAAAAAGTTATGTATTGGGTGATGGCATTACCTTCCGTTCGGCACTAGGTAGTTTAAACCTTAATCAAACTTTGCAAACATTGTTTTTGGTTAATACACCAAACAAAAATTTGTCAGCACCTAGTTCAGAGTTTGCAATTAATAGGGCAAGGCTCAACTTATTTGCCAATGTTTTTGACAGCAAATTAAGTGTATCGGCAAGGCTTAATTTTTCATCTAATTATAAAAGTGCCACCACGGGCAATCGATCATTTAATACCGTACTACAAGAAGCAAATATTGAATACAGACCCAACCGAAAACATACATTTAATATTGGCCTAAGAGCTGATTATATAGACAGTAGAGAAACAAGAATTGAGGGTGAAAGCCTGGGCTTTATAGACAGAAGTGCTGTATCTGCTGCATTTGATGCCATTTTTGATTATGGCATTCGATACAAAGGAAATTATAACATCGGTGGTAACCAGTTGCTAAAACCATATTTGTCTATTACATCAGGTGATAGCCGCAGTGGCATACAAAAAAACTTTGGAGGCTTTAAATATGGCATTCGATTAGACTATTTACCCTTGGGGAAATTTTCTAGAGGAGGAGAGTTTTACATGGATGATTCGTATAGAGAAGAAAAACCAAAGTTGGTGGTTGGTATGGTGTATAGCTATAACGATGGAGCTACATCTGCCGCAGGTACTAACGGAGGAAGATGGTTGTATGGAGATGCTACTCAAAAAATACTATTACCCAATTATTCAAAATTTGGCGTAGATTATTTATTTAAATACAATGGCTTTTATAGCATGGGTAGCTTTGTAACTACACAAGCCAATGTGCCAAATGGCATTACTGGTGAGTTTAAATTAAATGGTTCATTTAGCCCCTATCCTATTACACAAACAGAAGAACAAACAAAAAACACAGTACTTACTAGATTAAACCTAGGTAGTGGGTTTAATGTACAGGCAGGTTATTTATTACGAAGCAACTGGGCTTTTGGTGCAAGATATTCTACACTAAACGATAATACGATCACAGCCAATTTTGCCGATCAAAACAGGCATTACACTCTTGTTACAACAAAATATTTATCGGCACATAACCTCAAACTACAATTTGAAGTAGGATATGATGAGTTAAAGGATAATTTAAAAACAGCCACTCAAAATGGTAATTATTACACCCAAGTACAATTTACAGTTCAGTTATAATTTATAAAAATATTTACACATGAAAAAAATATTGCTTCATTTATGTACTGTCTTTTTGCTTTTGAATAGCAGCGTTAAGGCACAACTTTCACAAACCGATTCTTCCTTTTTATATGTTACTGGCGAAGGCACTTTTATTAACCTAGGCAAAGGAGAAGGCACAAAAATAAACTTGCTTACTACAATTCAACCAGGATTGCAATTCAATCGTTTCGATTCTTCAACCATTCGTACCAATAGCAATAGACTAAGCCTTAATTTAGTACGTGTATCACTTACAGCTACTACTTTTAAAAACAAAGTTTCAGTAGGAATCGTTACCGATTTTACAGGTCAATCGCCCATACTTGAAGGTTGGATTGGCTATGCTTTTAGCAAACATGCAAAACTAATTTTAGGGCAAAAACAAACCCATACAAACAATCGTTTGGCAATGGCAGATGAACGCTATGCACAAGTAATGAGCCAGTCAATTGCAGGCAAATCAAACGATGGTATTATATATGGTGGCTTGATGCAAAACTTTGTAGGCTCTACCCGTGAAGGTGGTTTGTTTTTAGAAACCAATTTCAATATTGATAAGATGAAAGTGTATCCATCACTATCCATCACTACGGGTGAAGGACAGAATTTTTTTACACCGCAAACCAATCTTGGGTTTAAATATGGTGGAAGACTAGATATATTGCCACTTGGAGATTTTATAAAGAACAATGCCTTTATAGCACACGACCTTTATAGAGAACGTAAACCTAAATTAGCAATTGGTTTTGCTGCGAGCTACAATGTAAAAGCAAGCAGCCCTATTGGTAGCGACAACGCATCAATAGCAGGTATATACAATAAAGCAGGTGTTGCAGACTTTGCCAATTACAGAAAATTCGTAGCCGATTTTATATTAAAAAGTAATGGCTTTGCATTGGTTGGGGAATACGTGAATGGCACAATAAGTGGTACGGATTTATACACCAATACAGCAGCAACAAATAAGTTTACAGAACAAGTAGCCAGTGCTTACTACAATTTAGGTAGTGCTTTTAACGTACAATCATCTTATGTGTTTGCAAGTGGTTGGGCTGTAGATGGAAGGTATGCAGTAGTAACACCAGAGTTTTATGTAGCTGGCTCTACTGTTCATAAACAAAATTGGTTAACGTTTGGCATTAATAAATTTATTAAAAACAATGCAGTAAAAATAGGCATTAACACCAGTTTTTTAGATGATAGCACACCAACCATTACTACCAAAAAATGGGTTAACAATCTTGCTATACAAATTCTTTTATAATTTTTTTAAAGAAATACATCAACATTTTACTACCAGTTGTAAATAATTTAGTTATGAAAAAATATTTTATTCCCTTTCTTATCCTAATGCTTGCTAATAGTTGTACGTCTAAAATAGATTTTACACCATTACCGCCAATACCCTTAGCTTCAGACTTATTAATTTCAGAAATTTCTACAGCTATCAATACCGATCCTCTGGCCAGTGGTACACGCACCCACTATGTAGAGCTGTATAATGGCACAGGGGGTAATATAGATTTGGCTAATTATGCTATTGGCTATTTGGCTGTAAGCGATATAGGTACTCTATCTGCATGGACTTTTCCTACAGGCAATTTTTTTGCGTTGAAAAAAACTTTAATAAATGGTAAATGCTATGTCATTGCATCGCCGCAGGCAGACCCTTTGGTTATAAAAAGTGATACCACTTGGGGCACAACAAGTACGTTAGCAGCACAAGCAAGTAGCCCTTTACAATTAAGTGGCAATAGTGCCATAGCGTTGCTAAAAAAAGATGCTGCAGGTACTTATAACTTAGCTGGCACAAACTATAAAATTATTGATGTTTTTGGCAGCCCATTGGTAGCAAGGGTTACTAGTACAGGTACTACTAGTACACGTAATAATATTATGTGGACGATTTCAGGAGAAACAGTTGATACCCGCAACCGAACTTTTTTCAGAAAAAGTAGTGTAATAAATCCAACCCAAGATTGGGCAACTGCAAAAGGCAATACAATAGATAATAGCGAATGGAAAATATCGGGTGATAGAGCTTGGGATTATACCAATATAGGATTACCATCCTTATAAAAATATTTGTAGGTCGGCTAAAGAATAAATATTAAGCTGCGATTGCGTCGCACATGTTTAGCTGTCAATTTCTATTAAGCTTTTCTCATCAATAGTATAAGCCCTCATCATTTTAAAATGATGAGGGCTTATTGCTTTAAACACTTACAAATGTTGATTTAGCTGCTTTTACATAAACACTACCAATAGCTTTTAAAGTAAAATATACAACACAAAACATAGTGGCAAACAAAACAGTAAAACACCAAATACGCCAATGCTCTAAAGGTTGTAATACATGCGATCCCGTAGCATGAAGTAATGTATTGGGTTTAGTAACAATATTCCAACTATTGAAACGCAAAAACCTACCTATATAAATGCCATAACCACACAAAAGCATACTTGCAAATACACTAACCTTAACCCAAAATGTTTTTAGTTGCTGCTGCAAAAAATATTCTACTTGCATTAAAGAAACAATACCAAGTAACAAACCATTCCAAGCAGCGGTAGTTACTAAAAACAAATCAAACCATTTAGGTACTGGTGGTTTATCGGTATAATGAAACAAATCAGTAACGATGTAAGCAGCATTGGGAAAGAAAAGTAGCCAACTACCTAATAAAAAAAGCGTTTTAAAATTAAGTTTCTTTTGCTCCACCAGCTTTCTGCTAAACAATACAGGCAGCACTGCCAAAAAAGTATTCCATACATAAAAAATATAAGTGTGTTCTTGGGTATATAGTATGCGTACCAATAGTAAGCTCATGGTAAAGCCAATACTAAGTAGCAACATCTTTTCTATTGGCGAAATTTTCTTTAGCATAAAAGGGAAAATATTTTTGGTAAAAAAATAATGCTAGCAATAGCAATGCTTACTAGTGATGTCATCAATACTGCACCAGCAGCTATATCTTTCACTGTTTTTATAACAGGATGAAAATCTTCCTGCACTACATCGCAAAGTTTTTCTAGAGCAGTATTCACCATTTCTAAACATAGCACCATGGCTATGCAAAAGAGAATAGCTATCCACTCGCTTGTTGATATTCCAAAACCAACTGCTATTATAACTACTATAGCAGCAATAGATAGCTGTATTGTTGCATTGCGTTCGTGTAGGAAGAAATATCGCATCCCATTACAAGCAAAGTATAATGCTTGTAGTATAGTTTGTTTTTGTTTCATATTATATTGAAGTTTTTTCAGCAATCCATTTCCACCAAAAAGCAGTGCATGTAGTGTAAACAAATAGTTGGTATAGGTCATCGCTAACACTATGCCCATTTCTTATAATAGCCATATATACTGGCACTAAAAAAATTATGGCAAAAAGTGAAACTACTATACCTGCTGTGTTTATTGGAATGTAAAGCCATCCCATTTTTTTAAACCATATCATATTTTCTATTTTAAAAAGGTTACTTGATGATGATTGTTCCAACCCTTGAAGTGTGCGACGCAACCGAAGTTTAATAGCACTACTATAGCTGGCTTAATAAAAAAATATCTACACAATTGCTGCGTTAGTATTGGTTGTAGTATCATACCAATTTATTTTTCGGCTGGCATACATTACCAATGCTAATACGATAAACAAGCCAATGCTGCCTACCAATAATGCAGTATCTTCTAACCGTATAAGTATGAAAATGAAACCATACAAACCTATTAGTACGCTAGCGAATATTGCTGCTGTACTCGACTTTTTAAAATGCCCTTTTGCATACATGGTTATGAGTAGAATGGTGGCTGTAGCTGCTATAGCATAAGCAAAATCGAACAGCACAAACTCGCTAATAGAAAGTAGTAGCGTATAAAAAATGACCAACGCCAAGCCTACCAACACATACTGCACAGGGTGAACTGGTTTTTTTTGCATTAGTTCGATAATAAAGAATAAGGCAAATGTTAAGCCTATAAATAGGATAGCATATTTTACGCTACGCATGGTTTTAGCATATTGATCGGCAGGTTGTAACATGCTTACACCAAAGGCTAATGTATTTTTATCGTAGTTGAAATCTTTTACAACAGTGCTAAATGGTAAATTGGCTTTATTAAAATTCCATTTGGCAGTAAAGCCATTGGCATCTACTTTTCTTTCACTAGGCAAATTGTTTCCATCGAATGATGGATTGCCCCAAGTAGATGAAATTGTAAAACTGCTATTGCCAGCCATTGGTGCAAAATGTAGCTGACCACTACCTTTTATTTTTAAAGGCATTTCAAAAGCAAGGCTTTTATCTACATCTTTTAATGTAAGTGCTATAGGCGATGATAAGCCTACTTCATCAATTTTATTGGTAGGCAAGCCAGGTGATAATTCGTAATTAATAGTATTAAAAGTTAGTGCAACTTTTTCTTCAATACCTTTAAAGTCGGATATGCCCATACAAATTTTTGCTTCCTCTAATTGTAAAGTAGCTGGATTTATATCTTTTGGTATTTTAAAAAAAAGATTGCCTGTTGCATTAATTTGGCTTTTGTAAAGCAGTACTTTGTAAATGGAACGTGGCCTTTCTTCGGCAGTAATAGTACCTGTAACAATTAAGTTATCGGGCAGTAACAATAGGTTTTTAGTAAGCAATACTTCTTTTTTTTCTTCATTGGTTTCTTGCACTGTATAGGGTATGGAGATATAGGGTGCTGTTATGGTTTGTGGTGCAGCCCATTTATTACTTACTTCTTTTACAACTTGTTGTTGGCGTTGCTCCCTTTCACTAACAATGTTTTGTACAAAGTAGGTTGGTATTAGCATGGCTAATATTAGCACACCAGTAATAATGGCTTTTAGTAAAGTTTTATTGGTTGTGTTGGGTTGATTGTTAAAAGATGGATGGCTTGGCATTGTTTCTTCTGTTTGCATATCATTATAGTTTTAGGTTTTAGAGTTAATAAAGTTGGTAGTGTTACTGCGATTCTATTTCAGTGTTTGTTGGTGAGAAAATATCTTGAATGTTTTGTGTTGACTTGTATAAGCTTATCCAACCAGCTACAACAGCAGCGGCTGGAAATAATAGAAATAAGCCAGCATGCCACACTTTATCCCAAGTGCCAAATACTTCCATAAGCTGTAAAGCAATAACTACACTTACAGGTATGGTGATTGCTAAGGTCATGATGGCTGTATCATAATTTTTTTTACCCAATTGTAGTAGGTAAAATATTACACAAAATATAATGCCTGCAAACCAGCAATACATCAACATAAATATTATTGAGTAGATATAAATGATGGGTTCTAATAAAGCTGGCAGGGTAAGTAATAAATAAATACCCATAGCCCTAAAGAAAATATTTGTGCTTGTTTTCATATATTAAAAGTGCTTTGAATTACAAAGTATAAGTACAAAAAAATTATTTCGTAGATTTTATCATCTGCTCCAATGCTTCAATATGTTGTTTAAATGCTTTTTCACCTGCCTTGGTTACGCTGTAAGTAGTATTTGTTTTACGCCCAATAAATCCTTTCTCTACTTTTATAAAACTACTTTCTTCTAATCCTTTTAAGTGACTTGCAAGGTTGCCATCAGTAACTTGTATCAGTTCTTTCAAGTCATTAAAATTTACTTCCGCATTTACCATTAAGGCACTCATAATGCCAAGTCGTACACGGCTATCAAAAATTTTATTAAGATTTTCTATTGGGTTCTTCATTCCTTTTCTTATTATCTATACTCCTACTTTTCGCTCATATTTATTCCACATAATAATGCCATAAACAATGTGCAGTACACCAAAACCAGCAGCCCAAAAATAGAGTCCATAGCCAATATAAAATAAGTTAATGCTGCCTAAAACAATTTCTAGTATGCCGAGGTAGCGTATATCATCTAAAGTGTATTTACTACCATTAATTAAAGCCAAGCCATAAAATATTAAACAAGCGGGCCCAATAAACAGCGACTCATTATTTGCCAACATGCCAATTATAAAAATACCACCTGCAATTAATGGAATAAAAAAGTTGATGATAAGCCTTTTGCTGCTGCTGTTCCAAATGGTAGTATTGTTACGTTTTACTTTACGCCATGTAAAATAAAAGCCAAACAATAAAGCACAAGCCATAGTAGCCAATCCCAATACAAATAGTTTTTGCTCAAGAGTTTTAAATTCATTCGTGGTCCAATGTCCATTGGTATTGTAAATAATATAGTAATCTTTAAGAATGGTATGGGCAATAAAAGCTCCAGCTAATCCACAAATTCCAGCAGTTACTCCGCTTAAACCGCTAAGGCTAATAAAACGGCTACTTCGTTCCATCATTTGCTTAATATCCTGAAGTGTTTCTAATGGGTGGTTTTGGGTATCCATAAAAGTGCTTTGAAATTCAAAGTAAACGAAAGCATTTCAATTCACCAAAAAATATTTAAGAAATATTAAACTCAATTTCAGCAACTATTTCTCATTTATATTTGACTTTGTATGCAGCGGCAATCTTTTTATTATAAATCCATCCTCTTATTTGTTTTGATGTTTGTATCATCTTGTGCAACAGTTTTTGCCCAAACACAAAAAATAAAAGGTGTGCTAAAAGATAAGCAAAGTGACGAACCAATACCCTTTGCATCTGTTGTAACTAAGCTTGGGCAAAGAGGTGTATTAACCGATTCAGCTGGTGAGTTTATCCTCACCATACCCAAAACAAAAAATGATACTTTAGAAATCTCAAGTGTTGGGTATAAGAAAATTTTATTGCCTTTAAATACTGATAAAGATTCTCTTTTATTAGTATTTAAAATGGAAGTACTACCGCCAAGCAACGAGGCTAGTGTAAAAGGAAAATACAATAGAGCCCTTTGGTTTTGGAAAAAAATTATTCAACATAAAGATAAAAACAACCGTACCCGTTGGGATAACTACACTTACGAAATTTATAATAAATTAGAACTTGACCTTAGCAATGTAAAGAAAGATAAGCTAGTCAAAAATAAGCTACTAAAGCCTTTTGATTTTGTGCTAGAAAGTATAGATTCTACCTCAGAAGCGAAACCGTTTCTTCCAGTTTTTTTAACCGAAACAATTTCTGATTATTATTACCAAAAAAATCCAAAACGATATAGAGAAGTAATACGTGCCAGCAAAACCAATGGTATAGATAATGAAAGTGTAACGAAACTATTGGGTGGTATGTACCAGTTGGTGAATGCTTATAATAATTTCATTCCGGTTTTTGATAAAGAATTTGTTAGTCCTTTTAACGATAATGGCGACAGCTATTACAACTTTAAATTAGCCGATACCCAATACCTCAACAAAAAACGGTTGGTACATTTCCGCTTCTTTCCAAAACATGTAGGGCAAAATACATTTGAAGGCGATTGTTGGATAAACGATACCAGCTTTGCTATACAAAAAATAACCCTACGACCCAGTGCCGAAGCCAATATCAATTTTATGGAGGGTCTTTCTTTAATTCAGGAATATAAATTAATCAACGATAGCACTTGGTTTTTATACAAAGACAAATTTGTAGCTGATGTATCGCCCACAGGAAAAAATCATTTGGGTTTTAAGGGACGGAAAACTTCTACCTATCACAACATACAATTAAACACAGATATTGCTGTAATAGAACTTGCAAAAAACAAAAAAGCAGAAGAAGTAATCGTTATTCCCGATTCAGAAAAAAAGGTAGATACTTTTTGGGACACCAACCGCCATGAACAACTTAGTAAGCAAGAAGCAGGTGTATATAAAATGATTGACAGTATAACGCACCATCCAATGTTTGAAAGATACACCAACACCATTCGATTTTTAGGCACTGGTTATAAAGACATTGGTAATATAACCATTGGGCAATGGTACAACTGGCTTAGCTACAATAGTTGGGAAGGTTTGCGTGTACGTTTTGATGCCAGTACCAATACAGGTTTTAATAGAAAAATACGCTTACATACTTACTTGGCTTACGGCTTTGGCGACCAACAACTAAAGGGCAAAGCAGAGATTTTCTTTTTGCCAAAACGTAGCCCACGTTTTTATTTATATGGTTCGTACACCAACGATTTAGATAATGGGCAAATCTATTACGACGAAATAAGTACTGATAATATCTTCTCTTTGGCTGTTCGCAAAAACAATATACCTGTCAAAAACATGAAGGTAGAAGAGCAACGTTTTGAACTGTTTAAAGAAACCAACAAAGGTTTGTCTTTTCATTTTGCAGCAGCACATAAGTTGTACGAGCCACTACGCAACTTGCCAGACAAATCTTACTTTGCTAGTGCCATGCACCAGCCACTCAATAATTTTGAAACCAGTGTACGTGTACGTTTTGCTTATTTAGAAAGATTTATAGAAAACAATTTTTTTAGAACAAGCTTGGGTAGCGATTTGCCTATTGCTGAGGTAAAATATACCAAAGGGTGGAGTAATGTTTTGAACAGCAGCTACGATTATCATAAAATAGATGCTAGCATATCCGACTATATAAAAGTACCACCTTATGGTAGTTTTTATTTCAACGTGTTTGGTGGTAAAACCTTTGGTACACTACCTTTTACCATGCTACAAGTGCAACCTGGCAATGAAATTTATTACTACAATAAGTACGCCTTTAACCTGATGAACAGGTTTGAATTTGTAACCGACAGCTATGCAGGTTTTAATATAGAACACAATATTGGCAATGGATTATTTAGATTTATACCTCTAACACGTAAACTACGGTTTAGACAATTTTGGAGTGCTAAAAGTGTGTGGGGTAATTTGAGCGATGAAAATAAAAATCTAAATTTTGTAGGCACCAACTATTTCAAATCTCTTGATGGAAAAATGTACATGGAGTTGGGTACAGGTGTAGATAATATTTTCAAAGTATTTCGTTTAGATTTTATTTGGCGTGTAGCACCAACCCCTTTGCCCGATGCCCAACAAGAACGCTTTGGTGTTTTTGGTAGTTTTAGATTAACATTTTAGTAGTGTCTGCACACCAGAGCCTAAATATTATTTTTTTTGAAGTCAGCTTTTGTACTGCTATTAAGCTTCGGTTGCGTCGCACATGTTTAGCTAAGGAAGAAAATTTGGCCTTTATTATATAGTAGATTGATGCAAAAGAAAAT
>JAYVRD010000052.1:0-10360 GCA_043776595.1 Chitinophagaceae bacterium
ATAACAACAGATAATGTTGGTTTAATGAAGGCAACATTGTTGTGATTTGCTTTCAATCTTTGGTTCTACGATCTTTGATAACAACATTCTTAGCCGTACGCCAATACCAACAAGGGTTTTCAAAGAAAATAGAACTAAAAAATTGAGTATAAAAGCCACCCGATTGTAACAATCGGGTGGCTTTTTGCTTTTCTGTAATGCTAAATCAAACTCAATTTCAGGTCATTTGCCAAGCTTCGCAGGTGTCTCTTAAAGTATACATGCCATTAAAACATTTCTAATTGCTTAGGTACATCCATAGCTAGGGCAGGTTTTTTACCTTGAAATATTTTCATCATACCAAATTGCTTATCGGTTATGCACATAATGCCTATATGCCCATGCTCGGGTAGTAGCTTTTGCACCCTGTTCATGTGTACAGTAGCATTTTCCATACTGGCACAGTGGCGTAGGTAAATGCTAAACTGAAACATGGCAAAGCCATCAGCTAGTATTTTCTTACGAAAATCTCCAGCAGCTTTACGTTCTTTTTTGGTTTCGGTTGGTAGGTCAAAAAATACAAGTACCCACATAATTCGGTATGCATTAAGGCGTTCAGATTTCATGGTATTATTTAATACTTCATTTCAATCTTCTCCGTCATTGCTATGACGTTTATGGCATCATAGGATAAAGCATTTTCCTTTGCTCACCTGCATAACAGCGTACTAGCGAGGTAGCAGTTCGTTCCATAGCCACCAACAATGGGCTTTTACTGCCATCTAGCCATACATCTGTTTCTAGCACTTTCAACAGCCTTGTTTTAAATTCTTGCGTTAGGGTTTCTACATGGCTGGTTTCATCTACTATTGTTCTTACCACCACATCTACAAAGGGGCGGTAGGGTTCCATTATATCATCTGCCAAGCAGTAAGCATTGTATCTATTTCTATGAAAAATACCCAATGTAGGTAGTAAACCTGCACCTACTATAGCCCTTGCCATGGCTGCACGAATAATGGCATAACCATAGTTTAATAAATTATTCGGTGGCTGTCCATCTCTCTTTCTATAAAACAACCATGCTGGCGGAAATAAATTTTGCCAATAATGCACGGCTGCCGTGCCTTCTACATTATCTGTATCGCCGCTTTTTACAGCATCTGCCAAATTGAGTAGTAACTTATTTTTAATATCCCATTGTTTAAATACGGCTGCTTGATTGGTAATTTTTGCAGCTACAGTTTGTTGCCATAATTGCTTTTTTAAAGGGGCACTTGCATCTATTTGATGTCTGAAACGTTCACTTAATAAAGTATTGCCTTCTAGTGGCAGCAACATGCCAGTAGGGTGGTGGATATCGTTACATGTTATTACAGCCACATTATTATTTACCAGTTTATCTAGTAAATAATGGGTTAGCGTTATTTGTTGATGTTCTAATATTAGCATTCCAATATCTTCAATAGGTACAGTTCTATCAGCCCTATCTTCTAACCCTTTTACATGGCTATAACTTACCACCAATTGTTCTTGAGAACATTTTAAGTGGCATGGAGATTCTATGCAAAGGGTTCGTTTAATCATGATTAATATTCCCCAATTTTTACAATTTGCCCAATATGGTTTATTCTAACTTTAATAATTGTTTTCAAATTAGAAGCACTTTGTATTACTTTATATGCAACACCTTTTAATTTACTATTTACCTCAACATTTGTTTCTAAATGATGCCTAAACCAAAATCCTGATAATAATGAACCGAATTTCTGTACTCTAAAAAGATTCTGACTGATTAATTTATTATTCTTAGGATTCAATAAATCAATTTCTTCGGGGTCAAAACCTTCAGAAGGAAAAATAAAATATTCATTTTGTTTCATTGTAAATAAGAATTGCCATCCTAAATGTTGATTAAAGTTTTTACCAATAATTGGTAATTGCTGATTAACTCTTTCAACTGCCTCATAAAAGGAAATAACATTTTCTTGCAAGTCCCCATTTTCATCTCTATAAATTGCTACATGATGATTGTTTCCTGTACTTACAAAATCAACTGGTATTTTATTCCCAATAGCATCTAAAATATCATTGCCCAAATTGTCTTTTTTGTGATGCAATGCTTCTGCATTTTTCACTCCACTAATCGTTACCCTTTTAATAGCAATCCCCTTTTGTTTATTCAACCAAATTGGATTTTTATCCAAATTTGAAAAAGCTTCTTTGGCATTTCCATTAAAGTCAGTCAATCGTTTTTCCAATATCCTTCTTACACCAATATCAATTACTTTATCCAATTTCAAATCTGGACCTACTTCTTTACGAATAGTATAGTCGGCTTCTAACTCCACCAGTTTTACTTTCTCGTCTAAAGCAACTGTTTTAAGTTTATCTAAATAAATAGGATTTTTTGATAGGGCATTTTTTCCTGTAAAAGCTTTTTTAGGGTCGTTGTCATTTTCTTGTAAACGTTTCAATAATGCAATTCTTTCATTGTACTTGGCTACTTTTAAAATAGTTGCTTCATCAAATTTCACACTCACTTTTTCTAGCTTAGTAGCATACTGCTGTAGCTTTCCATAAACTGTTTCTTTATGCAACTGACCTCTAGGCGTTAATTCTATTTTTACTTTTTCTCCACCTTTTATTTTAATCTCGTTTTTGTTTTTTGTTACAACTTTATTTTTTGCTTTGAAGGATACTAATACATTTTCAAGATGATTTTTTGCTTCTTCTCTAAACTTATTTAATGGTGCTTTGAATTTCCTTTTCCCATCATTGTTTTTATCGGTTTCCTTTTGTTCAATTCCATAAATGCTTCCAGCTTTATCGCTTCTGGCATTTAGGTTATTTAAGTATTGTACATGATTACGTTTTGTAAAGGCTACAGTTAAAGCATCCATTGCATGATGTCGATGGTCGTTTCTTTTAGTCCAATCCATAATTCTTTCTTTTGTATTACCATCTTTCTTTTCAATGATTTCTGTTAAGCCTAGTTTCTTGTACTTATCAAAATTTAGCTCCTGCATCACATTAATTAAATCCCAATCTTCTCTTAACCTATTAGTAATGCTACCTGTAGTTGTGTTTACAGTTCTGCAAACTTCCTCCAACATTTCCTTTGCTTTCTTGGCTATGTATTGGCTGTCTCGTAAGTCTCTTTCAATAAAGCCTTTTCCAATTTCCGAAGCTTTCATTAAAAGTTTCTTGTATTTAGCTTTGCTAATACTACCTTCTTTTAGCTTGAACATCATTTCTACTTTGGCTTCATAGGTTTTCAATCCCTCAGCACCAAAGTATCTATCTACAAAATCATAAGCTGTGTCATCAGCTTTTTTATCATTGTGAAATCTTGTTTCTAGTGTTTTGTTGCTAAAACTATCGTCAAATAACCTTGCCTTTGGAATAATATGCTCTATATCAAACTCCTTTGTAAATAGTTTCTCCCTTTGTATATACGTATCAGAATATAATGTTTTATATCCATTACCTTTTAATTCTTCATAAAGTTTATAACGGATGATGTCATTTCTTGTAGGGTTTTTAATGCCATCTTCTGCTTGAAGAATTTTTATGATTTTCTCATGCAGTGCTTTAGCTTCATTAATGTTAGAAGTCATCTCAGCTCTTTCCTTTGCATTCTTCTTTAACTCTCTAGCTAATTCAATCCTTATTTCATCTGGCTTGCCTAAAGTTGGTTCTGCAATAATTGCATTAACCACATTTACCATTTGGTTTAATATTTTTTCAACTATAGGATTGCGTAAACTGTTCTTTGGTAAAATAGCCAATTTGTCTTTTAGCTCTCGATTGGCTTGTTCTTCTTTGGTTTTTGAAGAGGAGTGATTGTAACCTGCTAACGCACAAGCCTCACTATACTTATGCTCTTTTACAAAAGGGAATATCTTACGCATTGCTTTTGCACTAAGGCTTCCATAATCATCTGATAAACTTATATTGGATAATAGAGTGGCAAACTCTCGTTTGAAACCAAACTTTTTTTGCAGTTGTTCAAATAGCTTCTCATTACCACTATTGGATTTGTCACCTTCGTATGAGTACAGCAAATGCCATAACTGATAAGCAGGTTGTTTTTCAAATGCTTTCCCTTCAAGTTCTGCATTAAATGCAAGTATGCTATTACTAATGTTTTGTGTTTCAAAAAAGTCTTTAACAAGTTTCTTTATGGCATTGCCAGATGAAGCATCCCAATCCAAATCTTCATGCCCTTCTAGTTCCATCATCTTTACAAAGGCTTCATACAATGCTTTGTTGGTTCTATTAACTTCCAAGGTTTTAAAATTTAACTCCCAATCACTTGGTTTTTCAACCAATAGTTTTAAGGCTTGGTCTTTAGTTAAGTTGCCTTTTATGTTTAGTTCATCAAAAAGAGTTTGTTTAGCATCTTGATCAAAACTTAAAACCTCTTTCGTTTTTTTATTTTGAACCAATAAACTATTTAGGTTTTGCCAAATTTTGAACTCTTGAAATAGGGGAGAGGATTTTGGGGCAACTCGGTAACCCACATTTTTTATTTTTGTTTTACCATCATCAATTATGCCAATGGGTTTGCTTTCAAACTCACAAAAGCTAATTAATCCTTTTTGAGATTTCAACCTGCGTTGATAAAAAATAATCATGTCCCTAATGTCAAGCTTTAAGGTAGGTGTAAGTTCTGTATGAAACTTTGCTTGGGTTTCCCAAATAGTTTCAAACTCGTCTAAATAATCTTGTCTATAAAATACTTGTCCTTTAGTTCTTGTATGTGGATTACGTTTTAGTTGATGGTGCAAATACTGCCCAATAGTTTCTTTATTAAAATATAGCTCCTTACTTCTATCGCTGATTGCACCTAAGTATCCACTGGAACTATTGATATTGTTGTTTATTTCAGCAATTACACTAGCTACTTCTTCAATTTTTAATTGCTCCATTACAGCTTGACTTCTCCACAAATACAGCTTTAATTTCTTTTCTTCTCTAGTGCCAGCTTTGTTTTCTGCTGTATAAACTTTTGCTTTGTTAATGAAAATTGCAACTGTTGCCTTTTGACCTTTTTCATTCAATTCCAATTTCACTTCATCAGTTAATATCTCAGGATAGTATTGCTTTTGAACTTTCCAAACCTTTTCAAATTCAGCTTTCAAATCACTTCTATAAAAGTCGGGTAAGTATTTTTTACCACTTTTCAAAATTTGATAGCAATACTCACCTGGGGTTAGTTCTTGCTCATACAAAGTTTTAGCTACAGCCATTCCATCGATAACCTGACCTTCATCTTCATTCTTTGCTTTACGACTGCTTTTATAGCCTCTTTTCTTATTAATCATCAAAAGAACTCTAGCAAATTCTTCTTTTTCAATTTTTTCAATAGCTGCTTTTGCTCTAATAAAATAAGTTAAGTGAGTAGAAGATTTATCTATTTCTGCTAAAATGGTTTCATCAGAAATCAGCTTACTTTCTTTTAGCACTTCTATAAGGTTATCACGCCTTAGTTTGTACCTATCCAAATTTCTTCTTGCACCACGTTTTAAAGTTCTATCAGCATTTGAAGAAACACTTTTTCCCTTCTCAAAATCAGTTTGTTCGTCAGTTGATAAAGGGTTTACCCGAACACCAATTTTTTCAATAGAAGACTCTTCATTCTCATTTTCAGCTTCTTTTATAAAAGCCCATCCAATGGAGGTTGTCCCTAAATCTAAACCCAATACAGTTTTCATCGTTAGTTTTTTAAGTTTGGTTAATTCAAAATATCTATTACTTTTACAGCGAAGCAAATCACAATAAGGATTTTTCCGTTGTGTAAACATCAAGTTCGCATCTCGACTTTAACGGGATGCTTTTTTATTTTCCCCAATCCTCACCATTTTATTTCCCCTCTCATTATACAAAACACCTTCCGTAGTGCCAAAGCACAGGAATAAAGAATGCTCATAGATTTATTGGGGAAGTTATATTTTGTATTAAAAGTAGCAAGTTTTTTAATATTGAAAAAGTATTTTTATAGAGTTTTCCCTGTAATTTTTTCGATAACTCCATTTCCATTTCTCCTACTTTCGCCACATGGATACAACCGCCATTTTACTACTATGCATAGCTGCTTTTGCTGCTGGTTTTGTAGATGCTGTAGTGGGTGGTGGTGGATTGATACAAGTGCCTATAGCTTTATTGCTATTGCCTATCTACCCAGTAGCTACAGTAATTGGTTCACTTAAGATACCTGCTTTTAGCGGTACTAGTTTTGCTGCTTATCAATACTACAAAAAAGTGCCTATGAATTGGAAATTACTGCTGCCCATGATGCTGGTGGCTGTAACTGCTGCATTTGTAGGATCGTACTTACTTACACTAGTACATAACAACTTTATGAAACCGGTATTGTTTGTAGTGCTTTGTGTAGTGGCTGTATATACCTATACAAAAAAAGACTTTGGCAAGCATACGGTAAAAAGTCATTCTGCTAAAAGGCAAACCATTTATGCTATTGCCATTAGTATTATTATTGGTTTGTATGATGGATTTATTGGACCCGGTGCTGGTAGTTTTTTAGTATTGGCATTTATTACTTTGTTGGGTTTTAATTTTATACAAGCATCGGCACATGCCAAAATAGTGAACTTGGCTACCAACGTTGGCTCTATTTGTTTGTTTTTAATAAAAGGAAAAATAATATGGGCTATCGCATTGCCCATGGCTGCAAGCAATGCAGTAGGAGGGATGTTGGGTGCTAAAATGGCTTTGAAGAAAGGGAATAATTTTATTCGTATTTTCTTTTTATTAGTAGTAATGGGTACTTTGTTGAGGTTTGGGTATGATATTTTTTTTGCTGGTCATAAATAAGAGTAATACTTCAAAACAGCTTATACTTTTTTGCCCAATTAATAAATGGACGTTGAAGTGTGCGACGCAACGAAGCTAAATCTGTGTTACATTCGCTGGCTACAAAAAAATCTTTTACATGAAATTGCAATTAACACGCCCTTTAGCCTTTATAGATTTAGAAACCACTGGTGTAAATGTGGGCAATGATAGGATTGTAGAAATTGCCATTGTAAAAATTATGCCTGATGGTACTAAGCAGGTGAAGCGTAAACTTATCAATCCGCTAATGCCTATACCAAAAGGTGCAAGCGATGTGCATGGTATAACTGATGTAATGGTAAAAGATGCCCCTAGTTTTAAACAAGTGGCAAACGAGGTAAAACAATTTATACTGGGTTGCGATATTGGTGGCTACAACAGCAACCGTTTTGATGTGCCTTTATTGGTAGAAGAATTTTTGCGTGCTGGTATTGAATTTAATATTGATGATAGTAAACTGGTAGATGCTCAACGCATTTTTCACATGATAGAACAACGCACATTGAGTGCTGCGTACAAATTTTATTGTGATAAAAGTTTAGAAGATGCCCATAGTGCTGAAGCAGATGCAACGGCTACTTGGGAAGTATTGGCTGCACAGGTAGAACGTTATCCTCAACTAGGTACTACGGTTGAAAGCATTGTAAAGTTTACTGGAGAAGATGATCTTGTAGACTTTGCCCGAAGGTTTATAAAAGAAAATGGTATAGAGGTTTTTAACTTTGGCAAACACAAGGGCAAACCTGTAACCCAAGTATTAAAAGATGAACCACAATACTACGATTGGATGATGAGAGGTGATTTTCCCATGCACACAAAGCAAAAACTAACAGAAATATTAAACAGAACCTTGTTAAAGAAGGCTTAAGAAAGTTAGAAATATGCTGTTGTGTAAAACCTTAATGTAAACGTAAACCCTAATTCTGTATTTTCATTTTTGAATGACAAGCCCCTTGGAGAAAATAGTTATTATACCAACTTATAACGAGAAGGAAAACATTGCCAATATTTTAGCTGCTGTGTTTTCGCTTGGACTAAATTACCATGTATTGGTAATAGATGATGGCAGCCCTGATGGTACTGCACAAATTGTAAAAGATTTAAGTGCAAGCTACCCTAATCAACTTTTTTTGGAACAACGTACAGGCAAGTTAGGTTTGGGTACGGCTTATATTCATGGTTTTAAATGGTGTATTGCCCAAGGCTACGCATATATTTTTGAAATGGATGCCGACTTTTCTCACAACCCTAAAGATTTGGAACGCTTATATGAAGCTTGTAAAACTGGTGCAGGAGATGTAGCTGTAGGTAGCCGTTATGTACAAGGTGGTAAAATAGAAAACTGGCCGTTGGATAGGCATATATATAGCCGTGGCGGTGCTTTGTACACCAAACTAATTACTTGGATGCCAGTTAACGATCCTACCGCTGGGTTTGTATGCTATAAACGAAAAGTACTTGAAACAATTAATTTAGATGCCATTAGTTTTGTGGGTTATGCTTTTCAAATAGAAATGAAATTTGCAGCTTGGAAATTGGGTTTTAAAATTGTAGAAGTACCCATAGTATTTATTGATAGGGCTGCTGGTGCTAGCAAAATGACCAAAGGCATTATTAAAGAAGGTGTTTTGGGCGTTATTAAAATACAATGGCAAAGTATTTTTAAAAATTATCGTAAAAAATTATCTACTCCTACTACTGCTAATACCAAAATAGTAACTCAATACCAAGAAAATTTAATGCCCGAAGGCAAGTAATACTTCTACATTGTTACCCAACACAAACACACTCTTTTTTCTTACTTATTTTTTATGAAATCAGCTCTCATTAAACTTCATATAGCTGTTTTTTTGTGGGGTTTTACAGGCGTATTGGGTAGGCTTATTCAGCTAAACGAAGGTTTATTGGTTTGGTGGAGATTGTTAATTACAGTTGTTTTACTATTTCTATTCATGGCATGGAAAAAGGAACTACAAAAAGTAAATTTGAAAACCATGCTACAACTATTTGGTATTGGGTTTTTAATGGCGTTGCATTGGGTTTGCTTTTATGGAAGTATCAAAGCAGCCAATGTTTCTATAGCACTTATTTGTTTATCATCATCAGGTTTACTTACAGCTTTATTAGAACCATTGATACTTCAAAAGAAAATGGTATGGATAGAGGTATTGCTTGGCTGCCTTGCCATAATTGGTATTTACTTAGTTTTTCATTTTGATGCTCGCTATCGCACAGGTATTATTATTGGATTAGCTGCTGCGTTACTTACAGTTTTATTTTCTCTCCTCAACAAAAAAGCAGTTGCCAATATAGCACCCAAAACCATGATGCTGTATGAACTAAGTGGAGGCTTGCTCATCCTTAGTATATGTATGCCTTTGTACTTGCATTTCTTTCCAGTAACTTCAATGTTACCAAGCTTATCAGATTGGGGTTGGTTACTGCTTCTTAGTTCCTTTTGTACCATATTGGCTATGGATTTATCGCTTCAGGCTTTGAAAAAAGTGTCTGCCTTTACGCAGAACTTAACGCTGAATTTAGAACCTGTTTATGGCATCATCCTAGCTTTTGCAGTTTATGGCGAGCACAAAGAATTAAAAGGTAGTTTTTATATTGGATTTAGTTTAATAGTAGTAGCCGTTATCCTCCAAATGCTTCGTGTAGTAAAGTTGAAGAAAAAATAATTTTTCTGCCCAATAATGTATCTATTGTTGAAGTGTGCCCTTCGGCTTCGCTCAGGATAAACTTGCAACAGAAGCCCAATACTTATTCGATAGCTGGCTACAAAATATTTATTCAATGATTGGCTCGGCTATTATTTTATTTTTTTGTGCTTGCCTACCAATTAAAATAACGCCAGTAATTACCAGCAATGTGCCAATTACTTGTTCAATAAAAATGGGTTCATCTAAAATAAAATGGGCTTGTAGTATGGTACTTACAGGCCCAATGCTGGTAATGATAGCTACGTTGTTACTTCCAATTTTTTTCATGCCATTACTTATTAAAAACGATGGTAGTACCTTAGCTATAATAGCCAAAGCAATTACATAGCCAGTAAGTGATGGTGTAAAAGCAATGCTTTGTACACTACGTGTAAGTATAAAATGTAAAAAAATGCCACCTGTAGCAGCCAGCATAGCATAAGCTGTAAAACGGGTAACACCAACCTTTGGTACCATACGCCCAGTGCCTACTAAGTAAAAAGCATAAGTAATGGCACACAAAAAAATCATGAAAGAGCCATAGTAAAAGTTAGGATTTGTATTGTCTATTTTAAGTTCTCCAATGTAGGCAATGCCTATACCTGCATAAGTAAGCAACAAAGCTATTAGTTGAATGGTGGACAGTTTATTCTTGAATAAAAAAGTATTAATCAATACTGCAAAAGTGGGGTATAGAAAAAGTATGAGCCTCTCTAAACCAGCAGATACAAATTGCAGTCCAACAAAATCGAATAGGCTACTACAATAATAACCCAGCAAGCCTAAACCTAAAATATAAAACCATTGCTTAGGGG
>JAYVRD010000053.1:0-10319 GCA_043776595.1 Chitinophagaceae bacterium
ATTATGTCTAAATCTATTTTACTGAGAATAATCTGATAGGACATTTGTAAAATTTATACAAATATACACAATCGGAATTATTAAAGCATGCTAGTATAACCAGATTGTGCCGAAGCATGTACAACCATTAAAACAGTTGCTACTAAAGCAACTGAAAGTGTAGATACTGATTTCATAGTTTTAAATTTTAGTGTAATAACAATGTTTCTAAAGGCATGCTAAAAATTTCTATAGCCTGGTAGGTTTCGTTAACATTTTTTGTTTTTTCGTTGGATAAACTAATATTGCATTGGCGAAAAGTTGTTTTGTGTAGGTAGATGCGTAAAGAATCAATAGTACAAGTGTGCGACGCAACCGAAGCTTAATAGCAGTACAAAAGCTGGCTTCATAAAAAAATTACAACATCCATCATGGCAAAAAATTTATTAATAGTTGAGAGCCCTGCAAAGGCCAAAACCATTGAAAAAATCTTAGGTAAAGATTTTGAAGTAAGGAGTTGTTTTGGACATATTAGAGACTTGGAGAAAGACGATATGGGCATTGATGTGGCTAATAAATTTACCCCACGATATACTGTACCAGATGATAAGAAAAAAGTAGTGGCCGATTTAAAAAAAATTTCGAAAGACAAAGAAGTGTGGCTAGCAAGTGATGAGGATAGAGAAGGAGAAAGCATTAGCTGGCATTTAGCAGAAGTGTTGGGCTTAGATCCTAAAACAACTAAGCGTATTGTGTTTCATGAAATTACTGCACCAGCCATACGCAAAGCTGTAGATAACCCTAGATTAATAGATATGAACCTAGTAAATGCCCAACAAGCAAGGCGTGTACTAGATAGATTGGTGGGTTTTGAATTGAGCCCTGTGCTATGGCGTAAAATAGGTATGCAGCGTGGCTTGAGTGCAGGGCGTGTGCAAAGTGTGGCTGTTAGGTTAATTGTAGAAAGGGAAAGAGAAATCAATCAATTTATAACAGAAAGTAGCTACAAGGTAGAAGCCTTATTTGCCGCCATAGATATTAATGGAAGGAATGTTTCTTTTAAAGCAGATGGCCCAACTAAAGTGAGCAAGCAAGAGGATGCCAAAGCTTTTTTAGAAACTTGCAAAGGAGCTACTTATAAAGTAGCCGATATACAAGTAAAGCCTGCTAAACGTACACCAGCTGCACCATTTACTACCTCTACATTACAACAAGAAGCTGCAAGAAAACTAGGGTATAGTGTTAGCAAAACCATGTTGATAGCACAACGCTTATACGAGAGTGGTAAGATAACTTATATGCGTACCGATAGTGTGAACTTGAGTGATACTGCCAGAAAAGATATTCAACAACAGGTTGAAACGGCTTATGGCAACAACTATTATCAACAACGTAAATACAAAAACAAAAACGATAGTGCACAAGAGGCACACGAAGCCATACGCCCTACTTATATGAATACCAAAAGTATTGATGATGAAGATGGCAAACGCTTGTACGAATTGATTTGGCGAAGAACAATAGCCAGCCAAATGAGTGATGCTGAATTTGAAAAAACAACTGCAAAAATTGACATAAGTACCAACAAAGAGCAGCTAACGGCTACTGGCGAAGTGATGAAATTTGATGGCTTTTTAAAAGTGTACTTGGAAGGAAAGGATGAGGAGGAGGATGAAGACACAGAAGGCATGCTACCACCATTAACCATTGGGCAGCAATTGGAGTTTAAAGAAATGACGGCTACAGAAAAATTTACACGCCCTGCACCAAGATACACAGAAGCAAGCTTGGTAAAGAAGTTGGAAGAATTAGGTATTGGTCGCCCATCTACTTATGCCCCTACTATTTCTACTATTGTAAAAAGAAACTATGTAGAAAAACGTGATAAAGAAGGTGTAAAACGTACTGTGAATTTGTTACGCCTGACTACTGCACAAAACATAGAGAAAGAAATTTTGCAGGAGAATACGGGTGCTGAGAAAAGTAAAATGTTTCCTACAGATTTAGGTAATGTAGTTACCGACTTTTTGAAGCAACATTTTAATAAAGTAATGGACTACAGCTTTACTGCAAAAATTGAACAAGAGTTTGATGAAATAGCCGATGGTAAAATACAATGGAGCAATATGATTGGCGATTTTTATCAACCCTTTCATACTACGATAGAACATACTTTAGAAACTGCCGAACGTGCCAAAGGTGAACGTGAATTGGGTAATGATGAAACATCAGGCAAAAGAGTAGTAGCCCGTATGGGACGCTACGGCCCAATGGTACAAATTGGTGAAGCTACCGATGAAGACAAACCACGTTTTGCTAAATTAAACGCCAACCAAAGTATAGAAACCATCAGCTATGAAGAAGCGATGGATTTGTTTAAACTGCCACGTACTATTGGCGAATATGAAGGCATGGAATTGAGTGTGAACGTTGGCAGGTTTGGACCTTATATAAAATTAGGCGAACAATTTATATCTATACCCAAAGGCGAAGATTTGAATACCATGGAACTAGATAGAGCCATAGCATTAATTAATGAAAAGCAATTGGCAGATGCACCTGTGGCACATTTTCAAGAACTACCTGTAACCAAAGGCAAAGGCAGATTTGGACCATTTATTAAATGGAACGACATGTACATAAACGTACCAAGGCGTTACAACTTTGATAACCTAAGCCAAGCCGATATCAACGAGCTTATTGAAGCCAAGGTAGAAAAAGAAGCTAACCGTTTTATACAACAATTTACTACCGAAAAAGTAACCATTGAAAATGGGCGTTGGGGTGCATTTATTAAGTTTGGTAAGAAGATGTATAAGATTACCAAAAAGAAAGATGATACCAAATACACACCAGAAGAATTGGCTACGATACCTTTTGAAGAAGTAAAGAAAATGATAGAAGTGCAAGACCCAACTGCTTTTGCTAAAAAAACAAAAGCTGCCCCTAAAAAAGCAGCCAAGAAAGCAGCGAAAAAGAAATAGAATTTAATTCTCATTAACAGAAACGGCTTCGAGATTATTCGAAGCCGTTTCTATTATTTATACCGTTGTTGCACCAACATTGGCACTATCTATCACTCTTCCTCTTTCGGTTTTTAACATACGCCCTGGGTAGCGGTTTATTACAATAAAATCGTGGGTAGCCATGATAACACTAGTACCATAATCTTTGGCTATGGCAAATAGCAACTGCATAATTTCATCACTGGTTTCTGGGTCTAGATTACCAGTAGGTTCATCGGCCAATATTAGTTTAGGAGAATTGAGTAATGCTCTTGCAATATCCACACGTTGTTGCTCACCACCACTCATTTCAAAAGGCATTTTAAACCCTTTGCTTTTCAAGCCCACTTTATCCAACACATCGTTTATTTTTTCTTCTATCAAGCGTTCATCCTTCCAGCCAGTGGCTTTTAGTACAAAGCGTAAGTTTTCTTGAACATTCCTATCGGTAAGCAATTGAAAATCTTGAAATACTACACCTAAGTTTCTGCGTAAGTAAGGCACTCTCTTCCAGTCCATTTCTCTTAAATCAAAACCTACTACATTACCACTACCTTCTCTCAAAGTCAACTCTCCATATAAGGTTTTAAGCAAGCTGCTTTTACCAGTACCTGTTTTACCCACTAAATACACAAACTCTCCTTTTTCTATGGTAAAGTTTACATCTTGTAAAATAAGTGTGTTGCTCTGATATATATTTACCCCTCTAAGCGATACGACTGTTTCTGACATTTATATTAGTTTATGTTGCAAAAGTATTTCTCAAACGCAGCTATGGCAAAAATACTTTACCCAATAGCCCAATTAGATGTTAATAGTTAATTTCACCAAAGTTACCCTTCAATACCAATTCTTTCTTTTCACTAGCTTCTACCCTACCTACCATCTTTGCTTCAATATTAAATTGTTTGGCAGCAGCTATCATTTTATGGGCAGCCATAGTGTTGGTAAAAATTTCTAGTCTATGCCCCATATTAAACACTTGGTACATTTCTTTATCATCTGCCCCAGAGTTTTGCTGTATAAGTTTAAAAATAGGTGGTACATCAAACAAATTATCTTTTATAATTTTCAATGGCTTTGGCAAGTATTTCATACACTTGGTTTGCCCACCACCGCTACAATGTATAACACCGGTAATATCGTCAAAACAATCTTCTAATAATACTTTCATTAATGGGGCATACGTTCTTGTAGGAGATAAAAGCAGTTTACCAATTGTCATTCCTTCTGCCAACTGCCCACTACCAACAGCCAACTCTTCTTCCAATTTATTCTTACCAATATACACCACATCCTCACTCAAACTACTTTCAAAAGTTTCAGGATATTTTTCTGCATAATATTTACTCAGCACATCATGCCTTGCACTGGTTAAGCCATTACTACCCAAGCCACTATTGTATTCAGTTTCGTAAGTGGCTTGTCCGCTACTAGCAAAACCTACAATTACATTGCCTTCAGTAATCTTATCATTGGTTATTAGTTTGCTTTTTAGCCAGCGTGCTGTCATGGTTCCATTCACAGCAATCGTTCTTACCACATCACCAACATCCGCTGTTTCTCCCCCTAAGTAATGAATATTGATACCCACTTTTTTCATTTCATCAAAAAACGCCTGTGTTCCATTTATTACAGCTTCTAAAACATCTCCACTAATTCTAGATTTATTTCTATCTATTGTAGATGAAAACAAAAAATTATCGCACACACCTACGCACAGCAAATCATCCAAATTCATTGCCACCGCATCTTGTGCTATACCTTTCCAAACACTTACATCACCCGTTTCTTTCCAATACAAGTAAGCCAAAATACTTTTAGTACCAGCCCCATCGGCATGAGAAATATTTACAAAAGCATCATCGCCACCCAAAAAATCGGGATACATTTTGCAAAACGCATGAGCATATAATCCTGCATCAAGTTTTTGTATCGCAGCATGCACTTCTTCTTTTTGTGCACTTACCCCACGTTTGGCATATAAACTCATGTGTATTTTTTTTGGTTACCAACTTTGGTATTTCAATTAGGCTTCGGTTGCGTCGCACATTTCATCAGTTGAATTTCTATTGGGCAACGAATGCTGCAAATGTAATTGATGCTTTTACTTTTCAATTCCCAATTTCTCCCCTTTATGCCTTGGCGGTATATTTGTTTTATGAACGTGTACCAAAGTTTAGAAAACCTTCCCTTATTTACCAACGCAGTTGTTACCATTGGCACTTTTGATGGGGTACATCTTGGACATCAGCAAATACTTGCACATTTAAAGGAAGAAGCTGCTGCTATTAATGGAGAAACAGTTGTCATTACTTTTAACACACACCCCAGAAATATTGTAGGTGATACGACAGGCGTAAAACTGCTAACGACATTAGATGAAAAAATAGCTCTGCTAAATACCGCTGGTATTGACCATTTGGTAATTGTAGCTTTTACAGATGCCTTTGCCAACCAAACTGCCCAAGATTATGTAACTACCTTTTTGTACCAAAAATTTAAACCCCATACTTTTATCATTGGTTACGATCATAGGTTTGGCAAAAAACGAATTGGTAATTACCAGCTTTTAGAAACCATGGGGAAACAGTTAGGTTTTGTGGTAAAAGAAATACCACAGCAACTACTTAACGAAGCAGCCATAAGCTCTACACAAATACGTAAAGCATTATTGCATAGCAATACACAAACTGCTAATGCTTTATTAGGCTATCCTTATTTTTTTAGTGGCACAGTAATACAAGGCGATAAAATTGGAAGAACCATTGGCTACCCAACTGTCAATCTACAAATGATAGAAGAAGATAAATTGGTACCTGGCGATGGTGTATATGCAGTAAAAGTCCATAGACAACAGTCAATAGTTGATATAAGTGGATCAAACACCAACCACCAACTACCAACCACCAACCTTTTTAAAGGAATGATGTACATAGGCAGCAGACCAGTAGTAAATGGCAAACGCCGAGTAATTGAAGTAAATATTTTTGATTTTGATGAAGATATTTATGATGAAATATTAACCATAACTGTACACCAATTTATACGTGACGATATGCAACTAAACAGCTTAGAATCCTTGAAAGAACAGTTGGCAAAGGATAAAGTGAATTGTGAAAAAGTATTGCGTTGATTTTATGTAGCAACCTAGCTTTGATTTATTGGTGTAACTAACTCTTATTTTACCTGAGGCTTTGTACTTTGGTTTTATATTATGCACTTTGCTAAATAGAACTACACAGTTTAACATGTGCGACGCAACCGCAGTTAAATAGTTATTCTACTGCTGGCTCAATAAAAAATACTAGTTCAATTACTCATCATTTTTATTACTAGTTCTTTCATCAACCCTGCATCGCCAGTGTTTGCATCTTTTACGCCTACACTGCGTAGGTTATAGTGGTGCAAAAGCAACAATGTTTTTTCTACACCTTGATAGCCATAGTTGCTAGCAGTTTGCATGGCTTGCTTGGCAGCAAAAGAGTTGTTGTAAAAAAGAGCTGCTACTCCTTTTTCGCTTTTATCGGTTAAGCCAAATGTGCTGTACACTTTGCTAAAATAATTATAGAGCGTTGGCAGTATCAGTTGTATAGGTGCAGCTTTTGGGTTGGCTTCAAAATAACGAATGATGCGTATAGCTTTGGGCATGTCTTTACGGGCAAGTGCATCTTGCAGTTCAAAAGCATTAAACTCTTTGCTAATGCCAATGTATTTTTCAATATCGTCTTCGTTAATGGTTTTTCTACCTGCAAGGTTTACGGCGAGTTTTTCTACTTCGTTTTGAATACGGTTAAGGTCGTTGCCAATATGATCTACCAATAAAGCCAAAGCCTTTGGGTTAATATCGAGACTATGATTTTTTATCATGCCCATTACCCATTCATTAAGCTTATAGTCTTTAACTTTTTCGCTATAAAAATATTCATGCTTCTTTACCAACTTGGCCATTTTACCCCTACCATCTAACTTTTTTTCTTTATAAGCCACAATAAAAATGGTGGAGGATAATGGTTTTTCAAGATAGCCTTCTAGTTTATCTAGATCCTTCATTTGCTGTGCTTCTTTTAAAAGCACTACTTGCCTTTCAGCAAACATAGGATAGCGACGGCAAGCATTTACAACATCTGCCCAGTTAGCATCTTTGCCATAAAAAATAGTAAGGTTAAAGCCTGCTTCAGCTTCTGTAAGAATTTTATGCTCGGCGTATTCAATTACTTGATCTATGAAATAAGCTTCCTCTCCTTCAAGCCAATAAATAGATTTGAAATTTTGCTTTTTAAATTCAGAAATAATTTTTTCGGAAGACATAATGCAAATGAAAAATGAAAAGTTGTAAGTGGAAAATGTATTTATACCCATTGCAGACTGATACTATACAATAACCACTCTTTCATCGCTTAATAATGGCAAACCCTTGAACTTGAGAATAAGATTGGCGGTAACAACTACATCTCGCTGGCAATACTCTACAATACGTTGTAAGTCTTTTTGCTGATAATACACTTCTTGCACCATGCTACCATCAATGTCTGTTTTGCTAGTAGGTATACCCAATACATTAGCAAGTAAATTTAAAGAAGTGTAATGCTTAACATCGCCAAACTTCCACCAGTTAAGGGTATCAAACATCTTTACTTCCCAAGGCTTGCGTTCGTGGAGCCATAAATATTCGGGCAAGGCTAATCCATTAATCAACATTCTACGACAGACATAAGGAATATCAAACTCCTTAATGTTGTGCCCAGCAAATTGAAAGTTTTTGTTGTGTTTATATACCTTATTACACAGCTCGGTAAAATTTTTGAGCAACTCTATTTCATCATCTCCAGCAATACTTTTTATACGTAGGCACTGGTTTCTGTTATCGTCTTCATAAAAATAAGCAGTGCTTATGCAAATAATTTTCCCGAATTCAGCCAGTATACCAGCTTTCTTCTTCCAACTCTCTTGAGGGGTAAAGTTTTCTGGCACAGTTTTAGAAATCTTGTCCCACCAGAGTGTTTGCCAATTGGAATTAAGGTTATTAAAATCATCAACCATTGGCACTGTTTCAATATCGAGTACTAATAAATCTTGAATCATAAGTATTCTATTTTAAAACCAATAAAATTTACAACTATGAGCTACACACCACAAAACACCCCACAACCACAGCAAGTAAGCACTGTAAAAGATAACAGAACTGCAATTTACAGCTTGCTGATAGCAGCCTTATTGTTTACATGGGGTTATATGCTATTTGATAAAAGTAAATCTAAAGAAACTGTACAACAATTACAAACACAAATTATAAATTCTGATAACGGAAGAAATGCCATTCAACAGGAATTTAATATTGCATCGGCTAAATTAGACTCACTTACAGGCAGCAATATAAAACTACAAGGTGCACTAGCAGAAAGGAATGCAGACATTCAAAAACTAAAAAATAATATTGCTGGTATTCTTAAAAACAAAAATGCTACGGCAGCCGAACTTGCAAAAGCAAGAATAATGATAGCCAATCTTACTGGTAAGACTACTGAATTGGTAGCACAGATAGAACAACTTAAAAAAGAAAACACAATACTTGCTGAAACAAATACCAACTTAAACACTGAAAAAATCAAGCTGACATCGGAAAAAACAATTTTGCAAGACAATCTTACCAAAACCACAGAAGCTAAATTAAAAGTAGAAGATGTAGCTTCTACACTTCATGCATCTAACATAAACATTGCTGCCATAAACGTTAAAAGTAATGGTAAAGAAAAAGAAACCACTGTAGCCAAACGTGCCGATTTAATGAGGGTATCTTTTCAGTTAGATGAAAACCGTGTAGCACCTAGTGGTAAAAAAGAATTGTTTGTAGTAGTAACAGCACCTGATGGCACACAAATAAGCAACGGTGAAAAAATTATTACCCGTGAGGAAGGAGACAAGCCTTATGCCGACAAAGTGTTGGTAGATTACGAGCAAGGTAAAACATCGGTTGTAAGTTTTGATTGGAAAGCCAATGATGCCAAATACCAACAAGGCGATTACAAAATAGAGATTTATCAAAATGGATATAAAATTGGTGAAACAGTTAAGAGTTTAAGAAAGGGTGGTTTATTTAGCTAATCCAATATCACAAGTAATGGCAGCTATATACTGCCATTACTTTCATTTTATTAACACCACTATAAAATGCAATTATCAACGTTTATCTTTAGCGTCATAAAAAACTAAACAATGAGTTACAGTCAATACCCTCAAGCCAACCCACAAGTGCAAGTAGCACAACCAACACCACCCCCTAAAAAAGATAATAGAAATCTTATTTATGCTTTATTAACAGGTTTGCTATTGGTAACCTGGGGTTATATTATATGGGATAAAAATAACCAACACACTGAAGTTGCACAACTTAAAAGCATCAATAATAATATAGATAGTGCCAGAAACGCCATTCAAATAGAGTTTAATAATGCTTCGGCAAAATTAGATTCACTTACCGGTGCTAACGTACAAATGCAAGGTGCATTGGCACAGCGTAATGCTGATATTCAAAAACAACGAAACGAAATAAATAGCATTCTTAAAAAGAAAAATGCAACCGCAGAAGAGCTTTCCAAAGCCAAATTAATGATTGCCGAATTGAATGGCAAGATTGAAGGCTTATATGCAGAAATAGAAAAACTGAAAGGTGAGAATAAATTACTAACTGATAGTAACCAACAGCTAGCTGCACAACGCAATCAATTAACTACCGAAAAAGGGCAGCTAGAAAACAACCTTACTAAAACGCAAGAAGAAAAAGCTAAGGTAGAAGATGTAGCCTCTACACTTCATGCCTCTAACATAGCTATAGAAGGTATACATGCAAAAGGAAGTGGTAAAGAAACCGAAACAGATAAAGCAAACCGTGTAAGTGCTTTACGTATTACATTTAATATAGACGAAAATCGTGTAGCTACTAGTGGTAAAAAAGATGTGTATGTAGCCGTGTACAGCCCAGATGGAAATTTAATGGACAATGCTGGCACATTCCAAAGTAGAGATGAAGGAGACAAAGCCTACACCAATAAAATTGCAGTGGATTATGAGCAAGGCAAACGAAGTGCAGTAAGCTACGACTTTGCTAAAGGGCAGGGCAACTACCAATCAGGCAACTACAAAATAGAAATTTATAACAATGGTTATAAAATTGGCGAAGGCACAAAGACTTTAAAAAAAGGTGGACTATTTTAAATTTACTTCCAGAGAAACCAACCGATATAAAGCAGCTGCTATACGTTAGAGCTGCTTTTTTATTTAACCGGCTTTCGTGTTTCAATTTAGCAGCGGTGGCGTCGCACATTTTAAGCTATG
>JAYVRD010000054.1:0-2629 GCA_043776595.1 Chitinophagaceae bacterium
ATATGTTTGGCGAAGATTATTATGTAGAAATTCAACGTCATAATATTAAAGAACAAATAATAGTAAACGAATTACTTCTAAAGTTTGCCAAGAAACACAATGTAAGCGTAATTGCTAGTAACGATAGCCACTATACCGATAAAGATGATTACAACGCTCATGATATTTTGTTATGCATTAATACTGGAGAAAAACAAGCTACCCCAGGCTTTGATGATATTGTAAACGATGACCTGCACGTAAAAAATAAACGTTTTAAATTTCCTAACGACCAGTTTTATTTTAAAACAACGGAGGAAATGAAAAAGCTTTTTCAAGACCTGCCCGAAAGTATAGACAACACCAATGCAATTGTAGATAAAATTGAAATCTTAAACTTAAAGAAAGATATTTTATTACCCGCCTTCCCTATACCCAAAGAGTTTCAAATACATTTTGAAGATGAAAAAATTGGCAAAGACATTATTAAGCCAGATGTAAACAACCAATGGGAGTTTTTAAAACACCTTACCTATGAAGGTGCTAAACAACGCTATGGCGAAATTGAAAGCACTACACAAGAGCGTATAGACTTTGAACTGTTTACTATAAAAACCATGGGCTTTGCAGGCTACTTTTTAATAGTAAGCGACTTTATAAAAGCTGGTAGAAATATGGGTGTGTTTGTAGGGCCTGGTCGTGGTAGTGCTGCAGGCAGTGTAGTGGCGTATTGCATTGGCATTACTAATATAGACCCTATAAAATACAACCTGCTTTTTGAAAGGTTTTTAAACCCCGACAGAAAGAGCATGCCCGATATAGATACAGATTTTGACGATGAAGGCAGACAGCGTGTAATAGATTATGTGGTGCAGAAATATGGCAAAAGTCAAGTTGCCCAAATTATTACCTACGGTACCATGGCTGCTAAAAGTAGCATTAAAGACGTAGCAAGGGTGATGGATTTGCCTTTATCGGAAAGTAATACACTGGCCAAATTGGTAAGTGATAAACCGGGTACAGAACTTAGAAATATTTTACACTCCCCATTAAGTATAAAAGAAGGAGAAAAAAGTTTAGAAGAAAAAGGGTATGCACCAGAAGATATTGAAAATGCCAAACGCCTACGAGAAATTTACAATGGTGTAGAAACCGATTTGCGTACCCGTGTTTTAAAAGAAGCAGAGCGATTAGAAGGCAGTGTAAGAAATACTGGTGTTCATGCTGCTGGTATCATCATTGCACCAAGAGATTTAACTGATTTAATACCAGTAGCCACAGCCAAAGATTCTGACTTATGGCTTACACAAATTGAAGGCAATACTATTGAAGAAGCTGGTGTGCTAAAAATGGACTTCTTGGGTTTAAAAACATTATCTGTTTTAAAAACGGCTTTAGAATTAATTAAGCAAAACCACAACGTAGAAATTGATTTAGATAATTTGCCTTTAGACGACGAGAAAACGTTTAACCTATACCAACGTGGTGAAACCAACGGTACTTTTCAATTTGAGAGTGTGGGTATGCAAAAATATTTGCGAGAATTAAAGCCCGATAGATTTGCCGATTTAATTGCTATGAACGCCTTGTACCGCCCAGGGCCTATGAGTTATATTCCAAGTTTTATAGCCCGAAAACATGGCAAAGAAAAAGTGGAATATGATATTGCGGAAATGAAAGAATACCTTGAAGAGACCAATGGTATTACAGTGTATCAAGAGCAAGTGATGTTATTAAGCCAAAGCATTGGTGGCTTTACCAAAGGCGATGCAGATGTGCTGCGAAAAGCCATGGGGAAAAAGCAAAAAGCTGTACTTGATAAAATGAAGGAAAAGTTTGTAACTGGTGCTACAGAAAAAGGTCATCCAATAGAAAAATTAGAAAAAATTTGGACTGATTGGGAAGCATTTGCTCAATATGCCTTTAATAAATCTCACAGTACTTGCTATGCTTTGGTAGCCTACCAAACGGCTTACCTAAAAGCCCATTATCCTAGCGAATATATGAGTGCTGTACTAAACCATGCAGGTAGTATTGAAAAAATTACCTTCTTTATGGAGGAATGTAAACCCATGGGCTTAAAGGTTTTGGGGCCAGATATTAATGAGAGCATCAAAGGATTTTCTCCCAATCGAAAAGGAGAAATTCGTTTTGGATTAGGTGGTTTAAAAGGCGTTGGTGAAAACGCTATTGAAAACATAATTGAAGAAAGAAAAAAAGGTGGAGCATTTACAAATATTTTCGACTTTATCAAAAGAGTCAACCAAAAATCGGTTAATAAAAAAAGTTTAGAAAGTCTTGCATATAGTGGAGCGTTTGATTGCTTTAACAATTTGCATAGGGCTCAATATTTTCATTTGGCAGATGGTGAGCGTACCAATGGTTTAGAAAAAATTATTGGTTATGGTCAAGTACAAAATGAATTAAAAACAGGCACTACCAATACTTTGTTTGGAGATTTAGCACAGGTAATGGAAATTTCTATACCCAAAATTGCTGCATGTGATACTTGGGGCTTGATAGAAAAATTAGAACACGAAAAAGATATAACTGGTATTTATTTAAGTGGGCATCCGTTAGATCATTTTAGGTTTGAGCTAAAGTATTATGGCATTATGAATCTAACAGATTTTAATGAAATAAAAGACAG
>JAYVRD010000055.1:0-35298 GCA_043776595.1 Chitinophagaceae bacterium
CTAGCAACTTTTGTTATTTTATGTCTTCACAAGTTTGAAATTGCGGCTAAACTCAATGTAGAGAAAGTTCAATTCTTATTCCAAAGTCTTACATGTGCGACGCAACCGAAGCCCAACAGCAATACAAAAGCTGGCTAAAAAATCTATCCCATCAATAAAAATATACCCAGCCGTTTATGTACATCTGGGAGTTTTTGTTTGTAAAACTCAATTGCCAAATGATAGATTAAAAATGCTAGCTAATCTCTAGCAGAATTGTAATGTTAATACCTAACTTTTCTGCAATTAGTTGCAGTGTGGCTAATTTAATTTCTACATGCCCATTCTCGTATCTGCTTAGCATAATTCTGCTTACGCCAATTTCTTTTGCAAACACTTGTTGCTTCTTGTCTTTAAAAATTCTGTACTTTTTGATATTGCCCCCAATAATAGTGTTGTTCATATAGTCCAAATTTTATAGCTGATAAAATGTAAACTGATGCTTTACAAAATGTAAACTCCTTAATGTGCAGCATCCAATTGTTTTATCAAACCTTTGTTAGTAAGCTTAAATACTTTTGGGGGCAAGTTTTTGAGCTTGAACGAAGTTGAAAAAAAAAAAATGACTTTACCAAATTTAATTTAGATAAACGCATGAAATATTTGTTAACAATAATCTTTAGCAGTTGCTTGTTAAATTTTTCAATAGGTCAAAAGCAAACTATCTTAAACAACGATACCTTGGCTATTAAGAATTTGCAACAAGAAAATGAAACTCGTAAAATGCAAGTGCAACAATTGAGTAAAGAAGTCACCGATTTAAAAGCCACTTTGCAACGCCAACAAAAAATTGGGTACGATAAGTTTAGTTCAAGTTCTGCCTTTATAGATGCAGCCATAAGTAGTACCAACAACCTGCAAAGCCTTGTTTTAAAAGAAAGCTATCGCAATAAAATTGTTTCTCTTAACAACCCTACTAGCAACGAGTTGGGCTTTAACCTAGAATTAGAAATACAAAACTCCTTAAAGCCATTGATGGCTAAAACCAACAAAACCAATAACAATAAACTAGGGCAAGTAGTAGGTACAGTAATGCAAGCTGGCAAAGCTAGTGTGGGGCTTTTTCCTGCTGCCAATGTATTTACCAGCTTGGTAAGCATGGTAGGTAGCGTAACCGTGCAAGAAAAAAAGATTGAAAAAGAAGACCTTGACGGATTTATAAAAAATATAGAAAAGTATTTTAACCAATACGAACGCCTGCACATTGCCAATAAACAGTTTAATGCCGATATGGAAAAAATAAAAGGCAAGCTAAAGCTGCTGCAAGAAGATATACAACTACAATTAATAGATTTAGTGCTTGTGCTAGATAAAACACTAAAACGAAAGCAACTTAAAAATATAGCTACCGAAGATTTAATGCTACAATACTTTGATAGTAGAAGAATACAAGAACAATTAACCAAGCAAGCTGCTGGTAGCCAAATACAATTTCCGCAGGATGCGGTAAAAGGGTGTAAAGAAATAGCCAATAATATACAGCGTATATACGATGAATATGCAAGTGTTTATAATAGTAACTATAAAGAAATAAAAACAGTAATAAGCGATACAAAGACTGTAGGCACAGGTGTAGATGGCATAAAACTAAACAATACTTTAAAAGAATTAGAAGCCTTGTATGCCGAAAGTAAAAGCAGCGATGTAACCAACCTGCGTTTAAAAACTTTGTTTGAAAGATTGGAAGCTTTTATACAATAGCCTTCTCGTCATTGCGAGGCACGAAGCAATCTGGATATATGTAAACTGATACGATACATTTTGTAAACCCCTTTTTTTGGAAGACCACTATTTGCTCATGCAATTTTGTATTGTTCTTTAGGGCCCAAAGAATACGGGAAAACCGAAAACCGGATTTACAACAGAGTAGGTAAAATAAAATTTTAAAAAATGAAACGTCTAAATTATGTTATCGTAATCTTAATGATTGCAATTGGTTCATTTGCATTTACAGTTAACATAATTTCCAGTGAAAAAGCTAATTCCGAACAAGCGAATAACTTAAAACCAAAGAAGAAAAAATTGAAATTTAAGTTCAAGCACTCTGCTGGGCCCACACAATGCCAAAATTGTCAATGCCCACTTGGGATTTGTTTTCAGACAGCTATTTCTGTTATAGACGACGGGGTTGATGATGAAGATATTTATGAGCAAAATTTAAGAAGCCTAATTACAGATGATGAGTATGAACAAGCTTTTGGTGTAGCTACTGCTGAAATAGTTGATGGCAAGTTACACCTTGAATTTTTTAGACCTGCAGCACTTGAAGATGGCACTATACCAGTTCCAGAGTATCAATTTGCAGATGATGTTCTAGAAAAACTTGGCTATCATTCAATCTCTCTACACCAAGGCAATTATGAGGTTACTAATATTGGTGGTACTAAAGGAAACAATAGTTTTTATGGTGAAGTATTTATAGATTGTGATGTTGAATAATGAAAATTAAAATCTGAGTCTCAAAATTTTGAAACTCGGATTTTTAAATCTTTTTATGATGAAAATTTTTTTACTGTCCATTTTTATTCTTACCACTTCTTGTGCTTCTTTGGTTGGTATTAAAAGCCCTAAGCCTTTATCAAAAGAACAGATTGTTGAAGTACAAAAAAGCCTAGAAATACCTGATAGCGTATCGTACTTTATAAATGAATCTTTTGATGATGCTTTAAAAAGTTGCAGTCAAGTAGAAAAGAAAAATCATATTCAACCGTTACAGATTTCATTTTATACCAACAATAAACTTAACTCTTCCTTTATTAATTGCTACGCATCTGGCTTTCCTTTACTCAACTGGAATCCCAAAGGTAACATGGATAGCTTTCCACCAAAAACGCTAGCACCTATTGACGATTGCCTTTCACTTTCCAAACACTTGTCTTTAATAACTCCTGTTGAAAAATCTGCTACCCTAAACGATACAAAACTGAATAGCTATAAAAATGTTGTTGTTATTCATTGGAATAATTTTATGTTAAAGCAAACAAAGCACATGCTCTCAACTTTTAGAAATGCTTATAAAGACAAGCTACCAGCCAACGCTTTAATTATTTATGTAAACAACGATAATTATTTTAAAGAATAAAACACCCAGGTTTTCATAAACTCATTACCCCATCAACAAAAATATCCCCAGCCGTTTGTGTACGTCTGGGGCTTTTTGTAGTTTATTTGTAGATAAGTTACTCCTTCAAAAACATCACTATCTATGTATAAAATCACCATTTTTTTGCTTCTATCATTTTCATTGAATGCACACTCTTCCGACACAACTGTTTCCTACTTACCTACTTCTTATTCTAAAATTTTAAAAGAGGCAAGCAACTATAAAAACACAGTTATTTTTTTGTGGACTCCTTATTGTAGCCCTTGCATTAAAGAGATAAAAAGTTTAAGGGCTTTGATACAATAAACGATACAAAGCTTATTTTACTTACTTTAAAGAATCAAGATGTAAGTATTATAAAACAATTTGGGTTTGATACAGCCTATTTTTTTGATACCAAAGATTATAAAACGCATACTTTGGATTATGATGAATTTGATCAATTTACTAAAGAGATTGGAAAGGGAACTCCATTGGCAAAAGATAAAAATAGGGCTGTCTATGCAGCAGCATTTGTCTTGAACAAAAACGGCAAACTAACATATTATAGTAAAAGCCCTAAAGCAAACATTGATGTTAATGAAATAAAGAAAATCGTTTTACAAAATTTATAAATTCTATTTTGTAAATGTCGTTATTGGCATTTTGCATTTAATCCTTAAACGATTAGACTAACTAAATTTTTTTATGCTACGCTTCGATAAAAGCTACATAGAAATCCAAAGCCTAAAATGTGCGACGCAACCGCAGCTAAATAGCATTACAAAAGTTGGTTACCAAACCTTCATTAAAGTTATGGTTGGCTACAAAAAACTACCCCATCAATAAAAATATCCCCAATCGTTTGTGTACGTCTGGTTTTTTTTGTTTCCACTCACCAATGGTTTTGGTGGTAATGTTTTGCGTGGGTGCTGTAATATCTATGGCTATGCAAAATTTAGTATCGGGGTGGCAACTGTCTAATACATCTTTTATAATTTGGTTGTTGCGGTAGGGTGTTTCAATAAAAATTTGGGTGCATTTTCGTTTGTGGCTATCGGCTTCTAACTCTTTTATTTTCTTTCTACGTTCCATACTATCAATGGGCAAGTAGCCATGAAATTGAAAGCATTGCCCATTCATACCACTTGCCATTAGGGCTAGCAATATAGACGATGGACCCACCAAGGGCATTATGGTTGCTTGCATATTTTGTGCAGCTTCTACCAAAATTTGTCCAGGGTCGGCAATGGCAGGGCAGCCTGCTTCGCTTACAATACCAATATTATTACCTCCCTTTAATAGGCGAATGAATTCATTTTTAACCGCCTCTTCAGCCTTGTGGATGGCAAACCATTGGTAATGATCTATTACCATTTCCTTCCACAATTTTTTAAAAAATCGTCGAGTCGTTTTTTCGTTTTCTACAAAAAAAACTGAACAATCTTTTACAGCATCCGTTACATAAGATGGTATGGTTTGCAGTGCAGTTTCATCCTCATGTAAAACGGTGGGTATTAAATAAACTTTGCCAATAGCCATGGCTGCAAGTTAATTGCTGCTACCAAATTAAAAATCAAATATTATCTTGAGCCTGTGAATAATAGCAAACATAATAATCCTCCTTTAGGGGATAGGGGCTACGACTATATTATTACTGGCAGCGGATGTGCAGGTTTAAGCTTGCTACTCCGTTTGTTGCATGACCCAACATTAAGCAATAAAAAAATATTAGTAATAGACAAAACACCCAAAACTGATAATGATAGAACATGGTGTTTTTGGGAAAAAAAATCTGGATTGTTTGAAGAAATTATACATCACGAATGGGAGGCATTAGATTTTTTTAGTGCCGATTTTTCAGCACAACTTGATATAGCACCTTACCGCTACAAAATGATTAGGGGTATAGATTTTTACAACTACGTTATTAGCTATGCTAAAGCATTTGCCAATGTAGAATTTAAGCAAGAAACTGTACAAAAAATTACAACAGAAAATAACATAGGCATCGTAGAAACAGAAATCGGTACTTATACAGCAGTGTATATTTTTAATAGCATTTTATTTAACAAACCTGCTATTAAGAAAAAGGAATTCTACCTCCTACAACATTTTAAAGGCTGGCTAATAGAAACAAAAGAGCCAAGTTTTAAACCAACGGTAGCCACTTTTATGGATTTTAAAGTAAGCCAAGAACATGGCACTACGTTTATGTATGTAATGCCTACCAGCACTACACAGGCATTGGTAGAATATACTTTGTTTACAGAAAATTTATTGCAGCCGCAAGAATACGAAACTGCTTTGCAGAAATATATTGCCAGTTATCTTAACATTAGCAATTACACCATTATCCACCAAGAGTTTGGTATTATACCCATGACCAACCACAAGTTTAAAAGGCATGAGGGTATGGTAGTAAACATTGGTATTGCTGGTGGACAAGCAAAAGGTAGTAGTGGCTATGCTTTTCAGTTTATACAAAAGCGTATCAAGAGCATTGTACAATGTTTAGTAAAAAATAATCACCCGTATGTAGCTTGTAGTTTTGCTGATAAAAAATTCAATTTGTACGATAGTGTTTTGCTACATGTACTGCAACATAAAAAGCTGAGTGGCGATAAAATCTTTGCTGCCATTTTCAAAAAGAATAAAGCCGAAACCGTGTTGAAATTTTTAGATAACGAAAGTAACTTGCTAGATGATTTGAAGATTATGAATAGTGTGCCAACAGGCATTTTTTTGCCTGCGGCTATGAGAGAAATGTTTAAGTAGAGTTGATGGTATTTATTGAGTCTTTAATTCATCAGCATTTATAGTAAAACAAATGAAAAAGCTGAACAAGAAGATGGTTAAAAATACCAATTTTATAGCAACAAAGATTATCAACTGGATAATCTAGATGAATCAGAATACTTTTGAAGTAACAGATGTTATTTGGAATGATACTTGGGTAAAGAAATATACACAACGCTACATTAGATGTAGTATGAGGCGTTTGGAACAATTAGCTGCTTACCACAATATTTAAAAAAATTGTAGTTTAATAGAAGTAGTTACATCTTTAATAAGGTGTTTATCTAAAATAACTTTATCACATCAATTACGCTCTTAATGGAGACCTTGAGGTATTGTTGTTGAGTTAGTTAATAAGAAAAGAAATAATCAAGTGATAACTTGCAAGTAGAATTGTTAATTCCTTCTTCCAACTCCCTTATTTTTTGGAATGAATAATGTAAAGGCAACAATTGGCATGGTTATTAATTAAGTGTAAATATTATTCACAAATAAATTTTCAATTATGAAACAATTATTTTTTTTAGGAGTAGTACTAATGATATCCACTGCTACCATGGCACAAGGCAATAGCCAAGGGAAGGGTAAAGGAAAGAGCAAAGAAAAGCATAAAACCGAAAAGGGAGATTCAAGAGACATACGGGAAGAAAATGAGGAAAACGATAAAAAAGGTAACTCATCGCGTGATGGAAATGCTAATCATCAACCTAAAAAAGTTATGTCCGCATTATTAAGAGATTATCCAAGTGCATCAAACATTTCGTGGAGTAAATATAAAGGTGATTATACTGCAACTTTTAATAATGGTCCGTGGAGATCTACGGCAGTATATCATGCAAATGGAGATCGTAGAGATACACGCACCGTTTTAACAAGAGCACAATTGCCTGGAAGTGTTATTTGGGATCCAATTTTTAAAAGAGACAAAGTAACTCCCACACAATACATACTAATAGAGCGACCTTCTAATTTGGAAAAAATCTACCGAATATTGTCGGGAAACAAAACGCCGTATTATTATGATCAAAATGGTAATAAGGTTACATACGTTTATTAAAAAATATTTTAATCCCGGGTGAAGGTTCATCCGGGATTTTTTGTTTTTAAGAAGAGTTCTAAATTTAGAGAATCAGATAAAATAATAAATACAAATTACTCCATTGAATAAATCTGTCAATCTTTATTTTTCGTATCTGTGTTTTAAAAAAGGCAACTCTTAAAATATAGAGTTGCCTGGTAGTCGTGGTCTCGTCAAGAATCGAACTTGAATCTGGAGCTTCGGAAACTCTCATACTATCCATTGTACTACGAGACCAATAATGCAAATGTAAGTTGTAATTTTTGTGGTTGGGTATTTGAAAAACTACTTTCCAAACGAGCTAATATTGGTACTAAATATTTTTACAGCAATAGCTAATAATATTACACCAAAAAACTTACGCACTGCTAGTAAGCCTGCTTTGCCTAAAAAATTTTCAATAATGTTTAGCGATTTTAACGTAGCATAAATAACTACCAAGTTTATTAAAATACCTACTAGTATTACGCTTTCTTCAAAGTTGGCTTTTAAACTCATCACTGTAGTAAGTGTGCCACTACCTGCAATTACAGGAAAGGCAATGGGTACTACCGTACCACTTTTTGCATCTTTATCGCCTTTAAATATTTCGTGACCCAATACCATTTCTAGCCCCAATAAAAAAATAACTATAGAGCCGCCAACCGCAAAACTTTTTACATCGATACCTAATACTTTTAAAAATGGCTTGCCAAGAAATAAAAATAAAATCATTAATGCACCCGATACAAGCGTTGCTTGTGTACTACGTATGGTACCCCCCATTTTTTCTTTTAAAGAAATAAGTAGTGGCACAGAACCTACAATATCTATTACTGCAAAAAGAGTAAAGGTTACAGTAAGCAGTTGGTCTATTGTAAAATCCATAGCAGTAAATTTTTGTAAAAGTAACTCACCTAAAAGAACATTTTGCTTAAGATTTTGCATTTATCTTTAAAATATTGTTCAAACCCCATTTACAAAAATCAAAATGAAAAAACTCATTATCCTAGGTGTATTGCTGCTTGCTATTACTTTTCAATTCTGCTCTTCGCCTAAAAAAGTAAGTATGGCAAAAAAAGCTAAACCTATAGTACATATTACTACATACGATGCAGATGTAAAACCATTGATACTTACTAAATGTAGTCCATGCCACGTACAACCCAATGGTAAAAAAGGGTTTTTAGATAACTATGCCAATGCAAAAATTGATGCAAGTAATATGATAGACCGTATTAAAAAAAATTCTACAGAACGTGGGTTTATGCCATTTAAAAAAACTGAGAAATTATCCGATTCTGTTATTCATGTGTTTGAACAATGGATGGCAGATGGTTTGCTAGAGAAATAAAGCCCCTATCCCCTAAAGGGGAAATGTAGAAGATGGTGGGAGTAGTTTTTGTAGCCAGCTGCATTGCTACTATTTAGCATCGGTTGCGTCGCACATTTCAAGGTTCTTATCGCTACGCAGCAATGTGTAGCCACCTCATAAAACAAAACATCCCAGCTACTGTAGTTGGGATGTTTTGTTTTTATATCAAACTATTTTCTTTTGTTTCAACTGGTATTGATAACGCAGCACATGCAAGCAATCTATACACAAACAGTCTGTATACTTGCCTTCTAGGTGTACACGCTCTTCGTAGGAAAGCTGTATTTGGCTGCATTGGCACTCTAATACATTGCCCACCTTACATTCAAAAGTTTTGTGGCAACGGCTACAGTTTTTACTTTCATGATTGGGCATACAAAAAAGTTAATTGGTTAATTAGTTAACTGGTGTAATTGGTACATACTAATAAACTAATGACACCAATTAACCAATAAACGAAAAGCTTACAAACTAAAACTTACCCCACCATTTACCATTGTTGGTATAGCATTGTAACCTCTATTATCAAAGAACTTTTTGTTGGTAATGTTTTGGGCATCTACAAAAAATTTCAACTGCTTTTTCAACTTGTACTCAGCATAAGCTCCTAATAAGAAGTAGCCATCTAATTCTACATCAGTTTTTTTGTAGCCACCTACATCGTTGCGTTTGCTTACAGTTTTTCCACTTACACTTATATACAATGATGGTGCAAATTGGTAGCCAACGTTTACGTTTATGTTATGTGCTGGGCGACGAAGTAAATAAGTATAACCAGTGTCTTTAAAACTTACACGACTTTGGGTTTGCTCGTTGCTGCTTAGGTAAGTGTAGTTGGCAGTAATGCTTAGGTTTTTAGTTGGCTGTACACTTACTTCATACTCTAAGCCACGTACGGTTTGCTTAATAAAGTTGAAGTACTTAAAGGTTACATTGCTGTAATCAATACCATCGTTTATGTCTCTATAAAAAAACACCAATCGGTTGCTTACTTTGTTATGTGTTTGCTGTATGCCTACTTCGTAGTTTACAGATTTTTCTGGTAATAAATTAGGGTTGCCTGTACCGCCACCTGCATACAATTGATACAAAGAAGGTGTTTTAAAACCAGTAGCTACGCTACCAAAAATTCTATAGTGATTATCTATAGTATAAGATGGGTTGAAGGTATAAGTGTAGTTACTGCCATACTTAGAATGTGTGTTTAATCTTCCACCCAATTCTATATTTAGTTTTTTGTTGGTACTATTAAAAATTAAAGAGGAGTATAAGGAAGTCTGGCTCATGCTACTATCTTTAAAGTTACTATTGTATGGCCCAAAGGAACTGATTGATAAATAATCGTTGCTCATTAAACCATACCTAAAATCTCCACCTTGTAATAATGTAAAACCACTACCCAGCTTTATGCTTGCATATACTTCGCCAAATTGTGTACGCCCGTAGTAGTCGTTTTTTTCAAACTTATTAAACCCACCAACAAAAGCACTATCGTTGGTATAGTTTCTTTTTATATCGGTGTATTGATAGTTGCCTATTATGTTTACCACATCGGTTTTATAATTTACACCAAAGCCAGTGGTAAACTGTTTGTTGTTAATGGTATAATCTTTTTCATCAGTAAAAGTGCTAGCATCAATATCTGCTTTATATTGGCTATACAAGACAAACGTTTTTATCATTAAGTTTTTGGTGGCTTGGTATTGCACAGCAGCATTTACTACATTACCATCGTAGCCATCCTTATCAAAATCTTTGATACCTGTGCTATCGTAGGCACTGCTAAAACCATTAGTTTTAAGCTTGCTATACCTAGCGGTGTAGGTAAGTTTATTGGCTTTGCCATACAATTGTACATTGCCTTTAAAAGTACCCAAGCTACCAGCAGTAGCAGTTGCTTTTACATTAAAAGGTTGGGCAATGTCCTTCTTTACTGTAATAATATTGATGACACCAGCAATAGCATCGCTGCCATACAATGTACTTTGTGCCCCACGGCAAACTTCAATTCTTTCTACTTCATTAATAGAGAACATGTTCAAGTCAAAATCGGTAGTAATAGTACTTGGATCGTTCATAGGTATACCATCAAGTAATATTAAAGTACGCCCAGCATTGCTGCCACGCATAAATACAGTTTGCACAGCACCAGCAGCATTGTAAGCACCATTTATGGTAATGCCAGCTTGCTCGTTAAGTACTTGTGCTACGCTTTTGCCAGCACTTTTTTCAATGGTTTCTTTAGTAATTACAGTAACCACTTTGCCGGTGGCACTTTGTTTTTGTTCTACTTTGTTGGCAGTAGTTACAGTAACCTCATCTAAGGGTTTGCCAGACAGTGTGTCTTTTTGTGCAACAGCGTTTAGTGCTGCACCAAGTGCAATAAGCGTTAACATTTTTTTGCTCATTGTTGTTTAGTTTAAAAGGTAAACAATGAGCTTTCAGGATAAATAAAAAACGGGGAGATATAAACTGCCAACCCAAAAGTTAGCCTTTTACATTCCATGCCTTTCGCCCGAAAGCCGTGAATGGGTTGTATTTGGCAGGTCTTCTGGCTTTGCCTTTTACTTAAACCTTCCCATCTTTATATTAAAGACAGTGGTATCTTTTAAGTTTTCCCAAACTCTCCTTTAGGGGTTTGGGGGCTTTACAGCTACGGGGATAGCTCCTGATTTAAACAGGATTCCCTTTTAATTCTTTGTGAGGAGTTTTTTTATGAAGCCAGCTACAGAATTACTATTAAACTTCTGTTGCGTCGCACACTTGTACGCTTTGTTCTTTACTCAACACTTAGAAACCAAATTCGTAGCAAATGTGTGGTATGTGGTTGATAATAGCAAAACAAGTTTTGAAGAAATGGGGTTAATCGGTCCAATTGATATTCATTAGCCAAACATGTGCGACGCAACCGCAGCTTAATACTTGTACTAAAAGCTGGTTATCAAAAAATAAAAATATTATTTACACAACCAAGGATCTTTTTGGCCAGTAGTACCAACGCCAGACAAAGTGTAACAAAATTGAAGCGGTTGAGATTTAATACTTACAATTCTATTTTCTAATCTGGTACCTCTTCTACTTTTAGGTGCTGCAATTGTTTTGTAAGAATGTGCAGGAATATCCAAAATAGTTACCTTCTCATTTTTAAAAATTTTATGGTTGGTTTTTATATACTGCAACTCTACGCCTACTTCGTTTAGAGGATATTCGGTATCGTTGTGTACGGTTATCATCACATCGTCTATACCTCCAAATTGGTTAGATGAGTAGTTGCCTTTTACATTAATATACGATTGCCAGTTATTGCGGTAGTTTCTATTTTTTTCAGTAATGCTAGCACTGCCACTTTGCAAGATGGAGTCATTAGTTTTGGTTTCATCAGCTCCTTTTATGCTTTGCTTTTGCAGCTTATCATTTGCATTTACAGCTATTTCATTTTCTTGTAATGAAACTTTTTTTGTTTTAAAGCTTGGATAGAATAAATACCCAACTAGTAATACCAAAACAGCAACTATGCCAAATAACCAACCAGCTTTACTCTTTTTGGTGGGTGGTATTATAATGTTTGGCTTTATAAAAATAGGAGGTTTCATGGCTGCTACTTTAGCTTCAAAATCGGCACTTTCTTTTATAGATTGTGGTGGGTTAGAGGAACATAAACCTTTTAGTTCGTCAAGCTGCCCAGCTTTGGTCCAACTGGTAAAGGTGTAGCACCAAACAAAGGTATCGGAGGTTATTTTTTGTTCTTTTAATTCTTCTATTGCAAAGGGGCCAGTTTGCTTTTGCTCGTTGTGCAAATAATACTTTTTCATGGCAATTATTTATTTCTCCTCCTAAGATAACCGAGAAATTATGAAAGTAGAGTTTTGATTTTAAGTAGAGGAGTAAAGTACGATACTTTGGTGGTACTATTTTTATTGGTATAACAGCTTCTATAAATTGCTCTTAGTAGTTAAATAAGCTAATTAAATCCTTACAACTACGCTAAGCTAAAAGCTAAATAGTACTACTTAGCTAAACATGTGCGACGCCACCGCAGCTTAATGCTTGTTTCAAAAGCTTGTGAACCAAAATAAGTATTCATTTTACCAGTTTGGCAGTTCAGTGCTACCAATTCCTTATTTTCAACCACACAAATAAAGCTATGCAATCCAAACAAAAACTTAATCTGTTTTCTTTTACCATGATTGTGGTGGGCTTAGTAATAGGCATGGGTATTTTTAGAACGGCTGCCACATCTGCCAAAAGTGCTATTGAGCCATCCGTTTATTTTACAGCTTGGATATTGGGAGGCTTTATAGCATTGTGCGGTGCACTTACTTATGCCGAAATTGGGAGTAGATACCCAGTTACGGGTGGCTATTATAAAGTTTTTTCATACGCATATCACCCAAGTATTGCTTTTGCTATTAACTGTATTATACTTATTAGTAATGCAGCATCGCTAAGTGGTGTGGCATTAATTGGTAGTGGTTATATCACCAAATTGTTTCCTCAACATGTATGGACAGACATTGACAAAGCCCTTATAAGTTGTGTGGCTATTATTATTTTTTACTTGATTAATTTAAAGGGCTTAAGAATGAGTAGTAAAGCTCAAAATATTTTGATGCTTATTAAAATAGGGATGATTGTGGTACTTATTGGTGCGTTGTTTTTTCCTCAGCATTATGCCAATCAAAATATTGTGGCTGCTGTTGCTAACACCGCACCTACAATGAGTTGGATACAGAGTTTAGGAGTTTGCTTAATAGCAGTTTCTTTTACATATGGGGGCTATCAGCAAACCATCAACTTTGGTAATGAAGTTGATAAACCTTCTAAAAATATAGCTCGTGGTATTTTTATAGGTATTGGTATTATTATCGGTTTGTACTTATTGGTCAATTTTAGTTACTATAAAATAATTGGCTTTACCAATATGCAAGGCGAAAGAGAAATTGCTTACAGCCTCATCAATAAAGTTTTTGGAAAGAGTGGTGCTGCTATTTTTTCTTTCTTTTTATTTTTTGGTGTATTGGCTTATGTAAATGCCTTATTGTTAAGTAATCCAAGAGTGATGTATGCCATGAGTGATGAAGGAACATTGCCTAAAATTTTCTCTAAACAAAACGAAAAAAATCAGGTACTAACTGTTTCGCTAACTGTGTTTGCTGCTATGTGCATTGTTATTTTATTTTTCGCTCAAACTTTTGATAAGATTTTAAACTTTACGATTTTCTTAGATTGTTTTGGTATGATTGCCTCTAGTGCTACCATTTTTAAACTACGTAAGCAAACCAAGCATTTAGATGGCACGGGTATTTTTAAAATGAAATTGTATCCTATACTTCCGTTACTATTTATGGCTACTTATGCTTTTGTGGGTATTAGTATTGCTATACAAGATTGGAAGACAGCTATTATAGGCGTTGCTGTGCTAACAGGGTTTATGATTCTCTATTTTCTTTTCTATCATAAAAAAACTAAAACCAATGTTTAATAAACTGCGTACTGTAATATATCATGTACATGATTTAGAAAAGGCAAAAGCATTTTATGAAACCCTTACTGGTATTACACCCTATTTTGATGAACCCTTTTATGTAGGGTTTGATATTAATGGCTGTGAATTGGGCTTAGACCCAGATATGACTGATGTACTACATGGCAACCACCATGTAGCTTACTGGAGTGTAGATGATATAGAAGTTGCTGTAGCCAAAATATTGGCAGAAGTAGATACTGAATTGGTAAGCCCCATAACCAATGTAGGTGGCACTGTACAAGTAGCAGTAGTAGCCGATCCATTTGGAAATTATATTGGGTTGATTAGTGGTGCTTAGTTTTTTGAAGAATCCGTATAAGCTATTGCGTCTATCACAAAAGTAGCTTAATGCCTAATTGAGTTGCCTTGTTTCCATTATTTTTGTTTAGTCATGAAAAAAATATTGCTACTACCAACTATCCTATTAGCCTCATTTGCTTTTGCACAAGACAGCACCAAATGGAACCTGCGTACCTGTGTAGATTATGCCATGAAAAATAACATTAGTGTAAAGCAAGCCGAAGTGCAGGCTCGTATCATTGCTTTACAAGCCAAGCAAGCCAACCTGTACCAATATCCTACTGCCAATTTTAGTACAGGTTTAGGTTTGCAATTTGGTCGCTCGGTAGACCCAACAACCAACCAGTTTACTACATCTGAGCTTTTGTACCAAAATTATAGCTTGCAAGGTGGAGCCCAAATTTATAATTGGGGGCGAATAAAAAATAGCATTGCTGCTTCTACTTTTTCGGCACAAGCAGCTATATCCGATGTAGAAAAATCTGCCAACGATATAGCTTTAAACGTATGTGTGTATTACTTACAAACCTTAGCTACCAAAGAGCAAATAAAAATAGGTGAAGTACAAGTTGCAAGAACAAATGCCAGATTGAGTGATACTAAAAAACGAGTAGCTGCTGGCAGCTTGCCAGAATTGAATGTTGCAGAATTAGAATCTCAATTAGCTGCTGATAGTACCAATTTAATGAGTAGTAAAATTGCTTTTGAACAAAATTTATTATCGCTAAAAGGTTTATTGAATATTGATGCTGCAGCCAAATTTGAAATTGAAACGCCAGCCGTTGAAAAAATTCCTCTAGAAACATTAGCAGACTTAATGCCTGATGTAGTATATCAATTAGCCATTGCAAACCAACCACAGCAAAAAAGTGATTCGTTTAGAATAAAGGCTGCCGAAAAAAATGTTTTGGCAAGTAAGGCTCAATTATACCCTACTATTTCTGGCAACTATTCTTTAAATAGTACGTATAATAACAAAGCACAGCAAATAACTGGCTCGTCTACTTTTACTGCACCCATAGGTACTGTAAAAGTTGGTGGGACAGATTACAATGTTTTTCCCAATAATCCTTTTACAAGTTATAGTTATGGCAAAACAAGTTATGGTAGTCAGCTAAACCAAAATTTTCAACAAGCAGTTGGGGTAAATGTTAGTGTGCCTATTTTTAATAATGGGCAAAGAAGAGTTGGATACGAACAATCGAAACTAAATTTAAAATCTGCACAATTACAACGGGAGCAAAGCAACCAAAAACTAAAGCTAGATATTTACACCGCTTATACCAATGCAGTAAATGCCATGCAAAAATATTATGGTAGTAGCAAGCAAGTAGAGGCATCGCAAAAGGCTTATGAATACTCAGTAAAACGTTATGAAATTGGATTGTTGGGTACATTAGATTTAATTATCAATCAAAACAACTTGGCTACTGCAAAAATTCAGCAGTTGAGCAACCAGTTTGATTATGTGTTTAGAATGAAATTGCTAGAATTTTATAAAGGGCAGGGCTTGAAATTATAGAAGATAGAAATGAACGTGAATGCAATGTGGACTGCGATGCTTTGTTTGTAATCTTGTTTTTACTTTGCCCAATAGCAATACAAAAGATTAAATGTGCGACGCAACCGAAGCTAAATTGAAATACAAAAGTTGGTAACAAAAAAGGAAATTTAAAACTTTGAACGACTTATCATGAATAAGAAACTAATGTGGGTTATTATTATTTTGGTGGTACTTATTGCTACTTTAATAGGGCTAAAAGCCGCTGGTGTAATTGGTAAAGATGAAGGTATTAAAGTAACCATGGAAAAGGCTGCTAAAGGCACTATTATTGAAACGGTGAATGCTAGCGGTAAAATTTATCCTGAAATAGAAGTGAGGGTTAGCCCAGATATTAGTGGCCAAGTTGTAGATCTTTATGTTAATGAAGGCGATAGTGTTACTCAAGGACAAGTGGTAGCTAAAATTTATGCTGGTATTTATGCATCGCAAAGAGACCAAGCTGCTGCTGGTGTAGCACAAAGTGAAGCCCAAAAAGCCAATGCCTCCGCAGCTTTGGGCTCTTTAGAAGCTACAGTAAGCCAAACAAAAACTACGTATGATAGGCAAAAAAGATTGTTGGATGAAAAAGTAATTTCCCGTGCCGAATTTGAACAAGCAGACCAAGCCTATAAAGTAGCACAGGCCAACTATAAAGCTGCCAAAGAAGGATTGAAGTCCAATAGTGCCTCTATACAAAGTGCCAAGGCCAATTTAAACAAAGCCAGTAAAGACATGAGCCGTGCTACCATAACTGCACCTATGGATGGAGTAGTTAGTTTACTAAATGTAAAAAAGGGTGAGCGTGTGGCAGGTAATAGTTTTAGTTTGGGTACAGAAATGATGCGTATTGCCGATTTGAACAGTATTGTAGCCCAAGTAGATGTTGGCGAAAACGATATTCCTAAAGTGAAGTTTGGCGATACTGCAATAGTAGAAATAGATGCTTATAGTAAAAGAAAATTTAAAGGGATTGTGTTTAAAATTGCCAACCCTAGTTTATCATCTTCGGCAGCTGGGGCTGCTAATGATGTTACCAATTATAGAGTGCATATACGCCTTTTGCCCAGCAGTTATATGGATTTGATGGGCAAGGGAAAGCCTTTTCCTTTTCGCCCAAACATGAGTGCCAGTGCCGATATACAAACCCATACCGTGAAAGATGTTTTGAGTGTGCCACTACAAGCTGTAACCACTAGAAATAAAAAAAATGATCCAACTAATGGAGATAAAAAAAATGATAGTAAAACAACCAATACAGCAACAAAAACTACAAGCGATGAAGATATTGATGAAATAGTTTTTGTAGTGCAAAAAGAGGGTAATGTAAAAATGGTAAAAGTAAAAACGGGTGTGCAAGACATTAATAATATACAAATAACCGAAGGCTTAAAAGAAGGTGATGAAGTAATTACTGGACCGTATAGTACGGTAAGTAAAACACTAAAAGAGGGTACCAAAGTAAAAGTAGTAGCTAAGGATAAATTATACGACGATAAGAAAACAAATTAACCCTAACTAAATCCTGCCAAGTGGTAGGGTTTTTATTTTTAGGTAGCCAGCAGTAGAAAATCTATTAAGCTTCGGTTGCAAGTTTATCCTGAGCGGAGCCGAAGGGCACATTATAAGCTAGGGATTTCTATTTAGTCGTCCCTTAAATACTCCTAAACCTCAATGTTATTAATACTTTGTGTAAAAAAAGTAGACCTCTTTCATAAATTAAAATTGTAATTCGAGATTGTAAATAGCTGCTATTAGATTGAATCTTAGTCCAAACCTTTTTCGCCTGTTTCTATACCTATCTCCAATTATTTTAAAGATTTTAATTTCTCTGATGATATGTTCTACCATTATACGTTGAGAGCTGATGACATGATTGTATACACTTGCCTCTTTGGTTAATGGCTTTTTCTTTGTCCCTTTTATGGGTAGCTCTGCATTACCATGTATTTTTTTATGCCTTGATAACCGCTATCTGTAAGCGTTTTGGTTGAAGGAAGTATGCGTACTTTACTTTCTTTAAACATTCTAAAGTCATGCTTTCTACCGCCAGCAATATGCGTACAAATAATCATTTTTGTTTTCTTATCCACCACTAATTGACTTTTTATAGTATGCCGCTTCTTTTTACCTGAATAATGTTTGCGTTGTTTTTTTTAGGACGTTCAATACTGCTTTCAGTTACATCCAAAACCACCACTTCCCACTCACTATCACTTTGAAGTAATGATTTTTTCCCTAGTAAATGAAATAGTTTGTTATTGATTAATAAATCCTCCATTTGTCAGATAATTCTTCCTGTTTGTGGTTCACTAATGCCATAGGTAATGCTGATGTGAAAAAAAGTACGGTATTCTCTATAATACATAAGCATCATTAGCAATTTGTCGGCATTGCTTAACTTGGCTGGACGACCCTTACCTCCAATAGGTCTTGCCTCATTTACCACTGCTAACATTAAATCAAATGTGCTACGTTTTACACCTGTTAATCGTTGAAAACGGCTTGCTTCTAAAGCTTGTATATTTATCCAGTGCATCTAAATAGAACACATGAAGTAATACTTTTAGTATACCAAAATTATCAACGTATCTGAATTTGTATTTATGAAAGAGGTCTAATAATCAAGACGAGAAAACCAATACAAACATGGCTTCTGCAAAATGATTACATATCCACATCTGGGGATTTTGCAAATAAAAAAGAAGCTGCCCTTTTGAGACAGCCTCTTTCTTTATTTGTTTTTTTATTGCTTATTTTTTTTCTTTTCTTTATTGTCTAATATAGCACCAACTCCATATCCAGCACCAGCCCCTAAAACTCCACCTACTACGGCACCTTCTCCTTTTTTCTTATCTACCATAGCACCAGTAACAGCTCCAACACCAGCACCAATTACTGCACCTTTGGCTTTATTACTCCATCCTTTTTTTCTTTTAGTTCCAGTAGTAGTTGTGGTTTCAGTAATACTATTATTGGTTGCAACTGCTTGTCTTTCTTGTTTTTGAAGTCGCTCTTTTTTAGCAACACTGTTCATAGAATCAATGGTTTGTTTTTTTAATGTTTCTACTTTTGCAATAGAATCAATAACCATTTGCTTCGCACGTACAATTTCCATTTCTTTTTTTTCATTATTTTGGCAAGAACTTATTGTAAGAGCCAACAAAACAATTGATACTAATTTTTTCATAATATATTTTTTTAAGTTAAATAATAAGGACTTTTTCAATGATTACATTGATAGATGAGAAAATAATGCCAAAGTAAAATTAGTCGGTGAAAATGCTATAGATCAAAGCAAACAAAAGAGAAATGAACTTTAGTGTAGAAATTTTTCTACACTAAACTAGATCTTTAATGGGATTATAAAAACTTATATACAAATGGTTAAGGAGTGAACCTTGTATAAATAAAAACACCTGATGCGATAGCAACAGGTGTTAAAGACATATTGTGATAATGCTGAAATATTTTGCTATACGCTACAATAAAAGCCTAATATTTATTATATTGCTTAAAATGTGCGACGCTACTGGAGCTTAATGTGTATTCCACTGCTGGCTACCAAAAAATCGCACCAATCATCTCCAAAGAAGAGGACAAGAAGTTCCTTACTTTATTTGGAATGAAAGCAAAAAACTACCCTGCAATCATTGTGCTTACTTTTACTTTATGAGCAAGCATGGAGCGTACTGAATCTGCTACTGCTTGTGCATCGTATTCACATTCTCTGTGAAGCTCTTTTGGAGTGCCATGCTCTACAATTCTATCAGGTATGCCTAGCATTTTTACTTGTGCAGTATAATTATTGGCAGCCATAAACTCTAAAACTGCACTACCAAAACCACCTACAATCGTTCCATCTTCTATCGTAATTATTTTATCGAATTTACCAAATACTTCGTGCAGCATTTCCTCATCTATAGGCTTTACAAAACGCATATCGTAATGTGCAGGGTTTAAGCCTTGCGTTCTTAACTCTCGAATGGCGGCTTGTACAAAATTGCCAGGATGACCTAAGGAGAGAATGGCAATATCTTCTCCATCTTTTAGCTTACGCCCTTTGCCTATTTGTATTTCTTCAAAAGGTGTTCTCCATTCTGGCATCATGCCTTCGCCACGTGGGTAGCGAATTACAAATGGATATTGGCAACTTTCTAACTGAGAGGTATACATGAGATTTCTTAACTCTTGCTCGTTCATGGGAGAAGAAATAATCATGTTGGGTATACAACGGAAATAAGGAATATCATAGCATCCGTGGTGTGTTGGTCCATCATCGCCTACCAAACCTGCTCTATCTAAACAAAGGGTTACAGGTAGTTTTTGTATGGCAATATCATGCACTACTTGGTCGTAGGCACGCTGCATAAACGATGAATAAATGTTGCAAAAAACCTTCATGCCTTGTGTGGCTAAACCTGCACTTAGGGTAGCTGCATGTTGCTCGCAAATGCCTACATCAAATGCACGATTGGGCATTTTTTCCATCATGTATTTAAGAGATGAACCACTAGGCATGGCTGGGGTAACGCCCATTACTTTGTCGTTCAATTCTGCCAACTCAATCATGGTATGCCCAAATACATCTTGGTACTTTGGGGCTTGCGGAGCAATGGGTGTTTTCTTATAAATTTCGCCAGTTACTTTATCAAATAATCCGGGTGCGTGCCACTTGGTTTGATCTTTTTCGGCTAACGCATAACCCTTACCTTTTACAGTAACAATGTGTAATAGTTTAGGGCCAGGAATTTCTTTTAAGTCTTTAAGTGTATCTACTAGTTTGGTAATATTATGTCCATCAATTGGGCCAAAATATCTAAAGTTTAATGCCTCAAACAAGTTGCTACTTTTGCTTACCACACCTTTTATGCTTGCTTCTAACTTGCTAGCCATTTCTCTGGTAAAGGTTTTGCCAACAGGTAACTTGCCTAATAACTTCCATACATCATCTCTTACTTTATTATAGGTAGGCGATGTTGTAATATCCGTTAAATATTCTTTTAAAGCACCCACGTTAGGGTCTATGCTCATGCAGTTATCGTTCAAAATTACCAACATATCAGCATCGGCTACGCCAGCATGGTTCATAGCTTCAAAAGCCATACCTGCCGTCATACTACCATCACCAATAACAGCAACACTTTTTCTGTTTTCGCCTTTATACTTGGCTGCCATAGCCATACCTAATGCAGCAGAAATAGAAGTAGAAGAGTGACCTACACCAAATGTATCGTACTCACTTTCGCTGCGTTTAGGAAAGCCACTTAAGCCTTTGTACTTGCGGTTGGTAGGAAAGTTATCTCTACGTCCTGTCAAAATTTTATGTCCATAAGCTTGATGACCTACATCCCACACCAATTGATCGTATGGTGTATTATATATGTAATGTAGTGCTACACTTAATTCTACCACACCCAAACTGGCAGCAAAATGCCCACCATGTACACTTACTACATCAATAATATATTGGCGGAGCTCATCGCAAATTTGATGTAGCTGCTCCCTACCTAACTTTTTTAAGTCGTTAGGATTATTGATGTTTTTTAATAATGCTCCAGGAGTAATCTCCATTTTGTAATATTTAATTTTGTAAAAATAATGTTTTGTAAGCCCCCAACCAGATGTTTTATCCAGTAAAACATACGTATGGCTATAAAGTTTGGCTGTATTAACATCGTTTTGCACCTAACACCCACCTTATTTGCCACTAATACAATTGAGGTTTACTTTAAGACTCGCATAATTTTATCTTTACCCTTACATGAAGAATAACAAAAAAGCATATTGGCTCTGCCAAATTGGTGGCTGGTTGTTTTATGCATTGACCAATGTTTTTTTCGCTAGTGTGTTTGGTCAGCCTTTGGTAGAAAGACAATATGCAAGGCTTGGCATTGCTATTGGACTTGGAATTTTATTGACTCATATTTTACGCATTACTTTAAAAAAATTACAGCTATTACCACCCATTCCAAAACAAAAATGGCCTTTTGTAATTGGCATAATAGTTATTACTTGTTTTTTATATAGCCTTACTAATAGTGCTATGGTAGAATGGGTAGGTTTATATGACCCTAAAGTAAAATTTTCTCTATTTAAAAGATCGCTTTATAACTTGGTAAATGATAGTCCTATTATTGTTGTTTGGGCATCTATCTATTTTGTATGGCATTATTTTATTCTAAGTAAAAATATACAAGTTGAAAAATTGAAGTTCGAAAGCATAATTAAAGAATTAGAATTAAAAACCATCAAGTCGCACATTAACCCACATTTTATTTTTAATGCCCTTAATAGCATTAGAGCGTTAGTTGATGAAAACCCAGAACGTGCAAGAACAGCGATAACTGAGTTGAGCAATATTTTACGCAGTAGTATGCAGGCAGAAAAAGCAGAAACATCGCCGCTGGAAAGAGAACTGAATATTGTGAAAGATTACCTAGCATTGGAGAGCATAAGATTTGAAGATAGATTGCAAATTGAGTACGATATAGATGAAGATACTCTAGACCAACCTGTACCACCTATGATGCTACAAACGCTAGTAGAAAATGCAATAAAACATGGTATCAGTAAATTAAAAGATGGCGGTTTGATAAAAGTAATTAGCAATTTTAAAGACAACCACCATGAATTAGTAGTACAAAACACTGGACAACTAAATGGTACCGTAAACAGTGAGGGTTTTGGTATTGCAAGTACGCAAGACCGTTTGGAATTATTGTTTGGCAATAAAGCAAGTTTTAAACTAAAAGATATTGATGGTAATAGGGTAGAGGCGAAAGTAATAATGCCAATCACCAACTAACTATCAAACTAATTAACCAATAAATAAAGTAAGATGGCTATTAAAACAATTATTATTGATGATGAACGCTTGGCTAGAAATGAACTCAAAAAACTTTTACTTGAGCATGGCGATATTGAAATAATAGAAGAAGCAGCCAATGTAGATGATGGCATAGAAAAGATAGAAACACTAAACCCTGATTTGATTTTCTTGGATATTCAAATGCCGGGTAAAACAGGTTTTGATTTATTGGCTGAAGTAGAAAGAGCACCTCGTGTGATTTTTACTACTGCGTATGATGAATATGCCATAAAAGCCTTTGAGGTAAACGCTTTAGACTATTTAATGAAGCCAATAGAACCTAAGCGTTTGGCAGATGCAATCCAAAAATTGCAATATGAAATACAAAAAGAAAAAGCTGGCGTAAGTGGCAACCGAGGCCCACTGACAGAAGAAGACCAAGTGTTTGTAAAAGATGGCGAACGTTGCTGGTTTGTAAAACTGCATGAGATACGCTTATTCGAAAGCGTAGGCAATTATGCCAAAGTATTTTTTGCTAACAATAAGCCTCTCATCTTAAAATCGTTGAATGCTTTGGAAGAAAGACTGGACGAGAAAGCTTTTTTTAGAGCTAACAGAAAACACATTATAAACCTACGTTGGATAGAAAAAATAGAACCTTACTTTAATGGTGGTTTATTAGTAGAATTGAAAGGAGGAGAAAAAATTGAAGTAAGCCGCAGACAAACTGTAAAATTTAAAGAAATGATGAGTTTGTAGGATACCATTCAGCAAAATAATTTAGAAGAACCCTATTATAAAATGCTAAGATTGACCATTGTCTTTCTTCTGCACAGTACGGGCTTTTTGAAGTTTGGCTTTGCCAAATTTATTTTTTACGCCATCTATAGCTTTATACAAATTGTTTTTCTTTTCAGCATCATCAAAGAGGCTGCCTTGTATTGCATGATTGGTAAGCTCACTAAGGCGTACACCCAACAGGCGTATAGGTTTGTCTTTTACCCAAAGTTTATGAAATAAATCTATGGCTACAGGTATTAATTCATCGTCTCTTAATGTATAGTCAATTGCAGTTTGCTTGCTGCTCGTTTCAAAATTTGGGTAGCGAATTTTTACTGCAATACAACCACATAGTTTTTCATCTTGCCGTAATTCGTATCCCACACGTTCTACCATCTTTACCAATTCAATTAGTAGTAGTTGCTCGTTACTAATATTTTCATGAAATGTGTTTTCGTTGCTTATGCTTTTGGCTTCTCTATAATTAGTTACCATACTAGCACTAATGCCTTGTGCTTTTCTGTATAAATCGGTGCCCCATTTGCCTAATTCTTTTTCTAAAAACTTTTCATCGTGTTTTAAAATATCGCCAATCAAGTGTATCTCCATCGCCTTCAACTTTAAAAAAGTTTGATTGCCTACACCAGAAAATTTATTTACCGGTAGTGGTGCTAAAAATTCTTTCTCCTTGCCTGGCTGCACAAATAAATAACCATTTGGCTTAGCTTCATCGGTAGCTATTTTGCTTACCATTTTATTGCTCGATAATCCAAACGAAATGGGTAACTGCGTTTCATCCATAATTTGTTTGCGTAAATCTATGGTCCATTGCAAGGGGTTAAAAAACTTATCCATACCCGTAAGGTCAATATAAAACTCGTCTATGCTTGCCTTCTCAAATAATGGGGCTTTGGCAGCAATAATATTAGTAACCCAACGGCTGTACCTACTGTATTCGCCCCTTGTACCTTGTACCAAAATAGCATGTGGACATAACTGCATTGCCTGCTTCATAGGCATAGCACTGTGTACACCAAACTTTCTCGCCTCGTAGCTGCAAGTAGTTACTACACCACGTTCTGCAGTGCCACCAACTATTACAGCTTTTCCTCGTAGGCTTGGGTTGTTTATCATTTCTACACTCACAAAAAATGAGTCTAGATCAAAATGAGCAATATAGCGTTGGGGTTCCATCATTAATTGCTAAGGTAGAAAAGATATTTTGGTAGCCAGCGGTTTGGGGTTAATTGGTTTACTGGTTTATTAGTTTATTGGTGTTTATGCATTAGTCCTGAGCGGAGTAGAAGGATTATGAAGCCAGCTGTAGAATAAAAATTGGGCAGCGGTTGCGTCGCACATGTTAAACTGTAAATAAGAATTTAGCTTTTATCAAAGCGTAGCTTATATGATTGGTAAAAAAACACAACAATGGCTAAGATGGCTGCGAAGAAAAGTAACTATTAAATTTCTACCCATAAATCTCCAACAAACCATCGGGCAGCACTACGTTTACTTCTTTTTTCTTATGGTCTATTTTTTCTAAGGATTCTTCATGCAGCGGTATAAGGGCTTCGTTGCCTTTGTAACTTACACTTAATAAAACTTGGTGGGGTTGTTCTATTACTTCTAATACCTTGCCTATGGCTATGCCATCGTTAATTACATCATAACCAATTAAAGCAATAGCAGCTTGCTTATCTGCAAGATTTCTAAAATGTTCTTCCTCTATCCATACTTGCCTACTTATCAGTTTATGTCCTGCTTCTTTGCTGGCAATGCCCTCTAACAGTACAAACATTTCATCGTTGGTTTTGGCTTTGCTGCTTTGTACAAAATAAGGAATTTGGCTGCCTTTGGTTTGTTCTACAAAAATGGCTTCTACACCTTTTAGGTTTGTTTTTTTGCCTAAGCCGTGTTTTAATATTACTTCTCCGGTTAAGCCAAAAGTAGCTACAATTTTTCCTATGTTGATTAGGGTACTCATGGGTGCAAAGTAAGGGGATTTGATATTGCTTGATTTTGTACAGCACAATGCATTGCTGTTTTATTTCAAAAACTTCTTGATTGTTTAAAACTCAATTGCTCAAGCCGCATGGCTTCGTTAGCTCAACGGCACTGCATTCGCTTTTTTGAAAAAATATCCTTCGGATTTTTTCAATCTTGCCTGCGGCAAGACCAAACCGAAAGATGTGCCTTATGAGCTAACTGGTGATAAAACGTAGAAGTTTTGGCTAAAACGGTTGGCAGTTTCATTTTTCACTTTGCCACAGTATTGTTTTGGTGTGCCTTAATTAATAAATCCTTTAAGTCATTAAGATTATAATCAACTCTCGTTTGGGAAATAAAGACTGGAGTGCCGAATTTTTTTATTAACCTTTTAATTGCAACTCTTTTTAAAAAATTTATCCTACTACAAAAGACTTGTGGATTTTTTACGGAAATAGTTAAGACGCTTACTTTAATTGTGGTTGCCACTTTTATTTCTGTTATTTCTTGCCAGCTGATTTCACCAACAGAAAAAATACTAAGGTTGTCAATTATACCCTTATCAGTAATTTCCAGTCCAGCATTTTTATCAAATAAAATTTTTACGTAGTCAAGAGCAGATAATATAGTGAGTATAGAAATACTTAATAATGCTCCTATTATTGAGCCTAAATAAAATTCATCATGAAACCCTTCTTCGTTAAATTTTTTTAAGGGCTCAATAACCAAGAAAATTAACAACACCAAAAGGGCTAACCCAATTATTAATGCAACTGGCACTCTTTTTTTATTAACTGGCACTATCATGATTTAATTTATAAAAGTTACTAGCTCAACTTTTCAATATAAATTCTACGCTACGATAAAAGCTTAATAGTAGCACATAGCCAAAAATGTGCGACGCCACCGCAGCTTAATTCATATTCCACAGCTGGCTACATAAATAGTTATAACAACAGGGCTGCTAAGCCATAATCGGCTAATAGAATAAGTATGCAACTAGTTACTACAGCTTTGGTGCTAGCTCGTCCAATTTCTAATGCTCCGCCTTTTACATAATAACCATAATAGGCAGATATGCTGCTGATGATGTAGGCAAATGTGTAGGCTTTTACCAATGCAAAAAATGTATTAAAGGGTGTAAAATTTTGATGTAACCCTATATCAAAAACATCGGTAGCTATTATGCCACTTAGGCTGCCTGCTGTTCGTCCACCCCAAATACCCAATACTGCCGAAACAGTAATAAGCCCTGGAATAACCAATAAAGCTGCCAATATTTTTGGCATTACCAAATAGCTTTTGGTATTGATGCCCATTATTTCTAAGGCATCTATTTGTTCGCTGATTTGCATATTGCCCAACTCGCTGGCTATTTTACTGCCCACAACACCTGCCAATACTATACTAACTACAGTTGGGGAAAGTTCGAGTATCATACTGTCTCGTACAATTTGTGCAATAGTGGGTTTGCTTACCAATGGGCTTACCAATTGATAAGCTGTTTGTACGGTAGTAACAGCACCCAAAAACAAAGAAATAATAACTACTATGGGTAATGCCCCAATACCAATTTCTACACATTGGTGCATGAATTCTTTCCAATACATTTTCCAATTCTCTGGCTTGGTAAACATGCCTTTGATGAGGAGAATATAACGCCCGAAATGTGTGAAAAAAGACATAGACTAGCAAGTTGTTATTGGGTATTGGTTAGTGGGTTTTATGCCATAAACTAATACACTTTTATTTAAAATTTATTTTTCGTTTTACTCACTTGCCTTGCCTCACTTCTTACGCTTTTTAAGTTTTTGCCACCACTTACTGCTTTGTATTTCTTTAGTAGTATGTGCTTTGCATTTTAGTTGAGCATCTACCACAGCTACCAAAGCCATGTTTACAATATTACGAACGCTGCTGCCCAATTGTAAAACGTGTACGGGCTTTTTTAATCCTAATAAAATGGGGCCAATGGCTTCTGCATCGCCTACTTCTTTTAAAAGATTGTAAGCTACATTACCTGCTGCTAAATTTGGAAAGATAAGTGTGTTTACACTTTCATCAACCAACGAACTAAAAGGATAATTCTCTTTTAATATTTCGTTATTAAAAACAATACTAGCTTGTACTTCTCCATCTATTATCAAATTAGGGCTGCGTTGCTTTACAATTTTGGTAGCTTGTGCTACTAATTTGGCTTCAGGACTATTGCTGCTGCCAAAGTTGCTATAGCTTATCATGGCTACACGTGGTGTAATACTAAAGTTTTTTACTTCTTTGGCCGCAAGTATAGCAATGTCTGCCAACTCCTCTGCAGTGGGGTTAAAGTTTACCGTTGTGTCTGCCAAAAACAAAGGTCCTTTTTTGGTGATGAGCAAATACATACCAGCAATTTTCTTAACGTCTTCCTCGGTACCAATAATGTTGAGAGCTGGGCGTATGGCTTCCGCATAGTTTCTGGTTAGTCCACTAATTAAAGCATCGGCATCACCACATTCTACCATCATGCAACCAAAGTGGTTACGTTCTTTCATTATTTTATGGCTCTCGTACAAGTTAAAACCTTTGCGTTGGCGTTTGTTGAAAAACAATTCTCCATACTGTTCACGTTTAGCCTCCTGTTCATCGCTACGTGGGTCTATAATGGGTATATCTGCTAAGTCAATATTATTTTCAGCGGCAATTTTTCTAATTTTAGTTTCGCTTCCTAAGAGTATAGGGTAGGCAATACCATCGTCGTAAGCAATGGCTGCTGCTTTTAAAATTTTTTGGTTATCAGCTTCGGCAAAAACCACACGTTTGGGGTCTCGTCTTGCTTTGTTGCCCAACACACGCAGCAGTTGATTATCTAAACCCAACCTTTTGTTGAGCTGCAATACGTAAGTATCAAAGTTTTTAATTGGATTTTTTGCTACACCACTATCCATAGCAGCTTTTGCTACAGCAGGTGCTACAGTAGAAAGCAAACGTGGGTCTACTGGTTTTGGAATAATATATTCTGGGCCAAATGACAACGTTTGTTGATTATAAGCCATGTTTACAATATCGGGTACAGGTGCTTTGGCCATGGCTGCCAATGCTTTTACAGCAGCCAGTTTCATTTCTTCGTTTATGGTGGTAGCACGTACATCTAAAGCACCACGAAAAATGTAAGGAAAGCCCAACACATTGTTTACTTGATTGGGGTAATCGCTACGACCAGTAGCCATAATGATGTCTTTACGAGCATCCATAGCATCTTCGTAGGTTATCTCTGGGTCGGGGTTTGCCATAGCAAAAACAATAGGATTTTTTGCCATGCTTTTTACCATGTCTTTGCTTACTATATTACCCTTGCTTAAACCAATAAATACATCACAGTCTTTCATGCCCTCAGCAAGTGTCATGTCTTTACCATTTATGGCAAATAATTTTTTCTGCTCGTCTAGGTCATTTCTACCATTATGTATTAAACCCTTGCTATCAAAAATTTTTATGTTCTCTTTTTTTACACCCAAAGCTACATATAGTTTTATGCAAGAAATAGCAGCAGCACCTGCACCATTTACCACCAGCTTAGCTTTATCAATTTTCTTTTTTTGAAGTTCTAAAGCGTTTAACAAAGCAGCAGCACTAATAATAGCAGTGCCATGTTGGTCATCATGCATTACAGGAATCTTCATCAACTTCTTTAATTCTGTTTCTATGTAGAAACATTCAGGAGCTTTAATGTCTTCCAAATTAATACCACCAAAAGTGGGCTCTAGTGCTTTTACAATTTCTACAAATTTTACGGGGTCTTTCTCGTTTATTTCTATGTCAAACACATCAATATCGGCAAATATTTTAAAGAGTACACCTTTGCCTTCCATTACAGGCTTGCCAGCTTCTGGGCCAATATCGCCCAAGCCTAAAACTGCAGTACCGTTGCTTATTACAGCAACTAAATTTCCTTTGGCGGTGTATTTATAAACGTCTTCGGGGTTATGAAAAATTTCCATGCAAGGTGCAGCTACGCCTGGGCTGTAGGCCAAACTTAAATCTCGTTGGGTTTTGGCTTCTTTGGTAGGTATTACTTCTATTTTTCCTGGTCTGCCACTGGCATGGTATTCTAATGCTTGTTCTTTATGCAAATTTTTTTCTTCCATAAGTAATTTTTTTGTTGGTCGGCAGTCGTTTTTTAATTGGGCTTCGGTTGCGTCGCACATTTCGTCTATAGATTATGAATGAGGCTTTGCACACCAAGTTTGTAAGGTGTGCAAAATACGATAAGATTGATAAACGATACTTTGTGGGAAAAGTTAAATAGAAATTCAAATGTTGAAATGTGCGACGCAACTGCTGACGCTATGAAATACTACAGCTGGCTACATAAAATTACCCTTTGCTTTAAAACGCAATACTTGCACCCAACCAAGCCATGATGCCCATGCCAGTTTCTATGGCACGTTCATCAATGTTAAACTTTGGGGTGTGTACGTTATGTGTTATGCCAGCAGCTTCGTTGCCAACGCCCAACCTAAAAAAGCAACCTGGTATTTGTTGGGTGTAAAAACCAAAATCTTCGGCACCCATACGAAGCTCAGTTTCGGGTACGTTTTCGTTGCCCATATATTCGTTGGCAAGTTGCCAAGCTGTGGTAGTAAGTGTGGGGTCATTATCTACTGTTGGATAGCCTACATCAATTTTTAAATCTATTTCGGCACCCATCCCTTCTACAATGGCTGTGGCTTGTTTGGTAATTAGTTCATGAGCTTTGTAACGCCAAGTTTCGTCCATAGCTCTAAAAGTACCCATTAGTTTTACTTCGCTGGGTATAACGTTAGTTGTGTGTCCACCATTAAACGCACAAAAACTTAAAACAGATGGAGAAGTTGGGTTGTTGTTTCTGGAAACAATTTGTTGCAGCGATACAATCATTTGCGATGCAATAAGAATGGTATCTGCAGTAAGGTGTGGGGCTGCTGCATGGCCACCTTTGCCTTTGATGGTGATGTGAATTTCATCTGCACTTGCCATTACTCTTCCTTTTCTAAAACCAAGTTTACCAACCTGTAACCCTGGGTGTACGTGCATACCAATAATGCCTTGTGGCTTGGGGTTTTGGAGTACACCTTCTTTTATCATTAAACTAGCTCCACCTGGGTTTTTTTCTTCGCCTAATTGAAAAATAAATTTGATTGTGCCTTGCCAATTAGATTTGGTTTCCTTTAAAATTTTAGCTGCACCAAGTAGGCAAGTAGTGTGTACATCATGCCCACAAGCATGCATAATTCCTGCGTTTTGAGATTTGTAAGGCACATCATTTTCTTCTTGAATAGGTAGTGCATCCATATCAGCACGTAATGCTATCATTCTACTTTCCGGGTTGTTTCCTTTAATGATGGCTACAACACCAGTAGTTGCCATAGTGGTATACTCAATGCCCATCTCAGCCAGTTTTTGCTGAATGAACGTAGAAGTTTCAAATTCTTGATAACTTAATTCAGGATGTGCATGTAGGTGATGACGAACTTGTATAAATTCATCGGCATATTTTTTTGCCAGCTCTTTAATTTGGTTTTGCAGCATGTGCAAATTTAGGGTTCTAATTCTTGTTCTTCATCGGCTGGTGGCGTGTATTCAATAATATCTTCTACCACATAAATACCCTGTTTAAAACCTTTGGCTATTTGCTTGCGAAATTTCTCGGCATCTTCTTTTTTTAGAAAGTTACCTACCCTTACTCTAAAACTTGGTGCTTGAAAAAGTACATAGGTTTTTTCTTGAGAAAACTTAGACATCATACCGGCTTTGAGATTGAAAGCTTCGTCTCTATTGCTGGTGCTAATTACTTGCACTCTAAAGCCTTTGTACATTCCTGAGCTGGTCATCATGCCAGCACGTTTGTTTACAGATGCTTGTTTAGCATTGAGTATGTCTAGGCGTGGGTCTTTATTAACAACCACAGTATCATTGGCAAATGATGCAATGCTTAAAAAGACGAATACAATAATGAAGACACTAAAAAATTTCATAGTACATGTTTTTTAGAAACAGTTAATAACCAGCTTTAGCTCCACCAATATTTTCAATAGGATGCCAAGTAGTTTTTATTTCTTGCAAGTCAAGAATCAGATAAGGATTTTCGGCTTCATCTGTGTTCCAATTAATTTTATTCCATAATAAAATGCGTTTTACATTCAGGGCTGCTTTTTCTTGAATGAGTTTTATTGTTTCAATATCAGTGCCAGAATAAATCATGGCATTCACATCCATATGGTCAGCAAAGTATTTTATCAACTCACTTGATTTACCTGTAAGAATATTTATAACGCCACCCGACACATCTGATGAATTCAATACTTCAGCAAAAGTTACAGCACATAAAGGCTTTGTTTCACTTGCTAAAACTATGCAAGTATTACCCCCAGCAATTACTGGAGCAATTACAGAAACCAATCCTAATAAAGAAGTGTTTTGTGGGGCAATGATTGAAACAACGCCTGTTGGCTCAGGAACAGAAAAATTGAAATGTGAAGAAGCCACAGGATTGACTGAACTTGAAAACTGCTGAAATTTATCGCACCAACCTGCATAATAAATTAATCTGTCTATCGATAAATTTACTTCAGCTTCGGCTTGTACAGGTGTTGAATCTTGCTTAATGAGTTCATCAATAAATTGAGCTTTTCTACCTTCCAACATTTCAGCAATTCTATATAGGATTTGTCCACGATTGAAAGCAGCTTTTGCACTCCAGCCCCAAAAAGCATTACGTGCTGCTATTACAGCTTCACGAAAATCTTTTCTGCTGCTATTACAAACATTTGCCAATGCTTCTCCTGCTTTGTTTTTGGGGGTATAATATCTGCCACTTTCCGTTCTTGGAAACTGTCCACCAATGTATATTTTATAAGTTTTTAAAACTTCCACACGTTTTGAAATTGTTGTTGCCATAAAATTATTTTTTACCACAAAGGGCACTAAGGTTTACACGAAGTACACTAAGCCTTTGTGGGCTTTGTGAAAGAACTTTGTGTTCCTTGTGGTTAAAGTGTTGAATAAAGAACTATTGTACAAATGTGCGACGCAACGAAAGTTTAATAGTAATCCTATCGCTGGTGACATAAATTTCTAATCAAATTTTAAATATGCACCTAAACCATGCAGACCACCTTCTCTTCCAAAACCACTTTCTTTATAACCACCAAATGGTGATGTTGGGTCGAATTTGTTGTAGGTGTTTGCCCAAATAACTCCTGCACGTAATTTGGTTGTTAGGTTGAAAATTTTGGAACCCTTATCCGTCCAAACACCAGCACTTAAACCAAATGGTGTATTGTTGGCTTTTTCTATTACTTCATCATCGGTTCTGAAAGTTTGGATGGTTAAAACCGGACCAAAAATTTCTTCTTGTGCAAGCCTGCTACTTTGTGCAACATTGGTAAACAAAGTTGGACGAATAAAGAAACCTTTTTTAGGCAATGAACATTCAGGTTGGTACATTTCTAACCCTTCCCTCTCTCCTATTTTCAAATATTTATGGATGTTGTCCATTTGTTCTTTGGAATTAATGGCACCAATGTCTGTGTTCTTATCCATGGGGTCGCCAACAATTAAAGTTGCCAAACGGTCTTTTAATTTTTGTAATACAATTTTATACACAGACTCCTGTACAAACAATCTTGAACCAGCACAGCAAACATGCCCTTGATTGAAAAAGATACCATTAATAATTCCTTCAACAGCTTGGTCAAGTGGTGCATCATCGAAAATAATATTGGCTGCTTTACCACCTAATTCAAGTGTAACTTTTTTATTGGTTCCAGCCACTGCACGTTGGATAATTTTACCGACGTTGGTAGAACCAGTAAATGCAATTTTATTAATATCAGGATGATTGACAATAGAAGCACCAGTAGCTCCAGCACCTGTAATAATATTTACCACACCATCGGGCAATCCACTTTCCTGAATAATTTCAGCCAGCTTCAAAGCTGTTAGTGGCGTGGTTTCTGCGGGTTTTAGTACCACAGTATTTCCTGTTGCTAAAGCTGGAGCAATTTTCCATGCAGCCATTAGCAAAGGAAAATTCCATGGAATAATTTGCCCCGCAACACCCAATGGAGTAATCTTTCTATTTGGAAAAGCATATTCTAATTTATCTGCCCAACCAGCATAATAAAAAAAATGATTTGCCACAAGCGGTACGTCAACATCTCTACTTTCACGGATAGGTTTTCCGCCATCCAATGTTTCAATTACTGCAAATTCTCTTGCACGTTCTTGAATCATTCTTGCAATTCTATAAATGTATTTTGCACGTTCTTTTGCAGGCATTTTGCTCCATGTTCTATCATAGGCATTTCGTGCAGCTTTTACGGCTTTATCAACATCTGCAGCATTGGCATCTGCCACTTCACTTAACTTTTCTTCTGTTGCAGGATTAATGGTATCGAAATATTTTTTGCTCGATGGCTTTTCAAATTTGCCATTGATAAACAAATCGTATTTCGGTTTTATCGTTGCCGATGATTTACTTTCGGGAGCTGGTGCATATTCAACTTTGAAATCCAGCTTCAACGTATTTTTTTTAATTGCTGCTTTAGCCATAATTCTTTTTTTGCCCCCATCCAATTAAGGGTTGAGAAATATTGATGTAACTAACTTTTGTATTTCAATTTAACTATAGTTGCGTCGCACACTTGTACGTTTTGTTCTCTATTGAGCTTTTATTTTACCACAAGGAACACTAGGTTTTTACACGAAGTACACAAGGCTTTGTGACCTTTGTGAAAACCTTTGTGCACTTTGTGGTTAATCTATACTAAAATAATTTGCACTTTGATAAACACCTGTCCTCTCCTTTTCCAACTGCATCAACACATCATTTGCTAAGCTGCTTGCACCAAAACGAAACCACTCATTATTCATCCAGCCACTGCCTAATGTTTCTTGAAGCATTACTAAATAATGTAAAGCCAATTTAGATTTGCTGATGCCACCTGCAGGTTTCATAGCAATCTTTTTTCCTGTTTTGTAGTAAAAATCTCTAATGGCTTCTAGCATCACCAAAGTAACTGGCATGGTAGCAGCAGGAGAAATTTTTCCTGTAGATGTTTTAATAAAATCTGCACCTGCATACATGGCAATATCACTTGCACGTCTTACTTTATCGTATGTAACTAGTTCACCAGTTTCTAAAATTACCTTCAACCTTGCACTGCCACATGCTTCTTTGATAGCTGCTATTTCATCAAATATGAAATTATATTCTCCTTCTAAAAATTTACCTCTAGAAATAACCATATCAATTTCATCGGCACCATTGGCAACAGCAAATTTTGTATCTGCAATTTTTACTGATTTTGGTGCTTGTCCACTTGGAAAAGCAGTAGAAACAGAAGCTACTTTTACTCCTGAATTACCTAATGCTTTTTTTGCAGTAGCCACCATACTTGGATAAACACAAACTGCAGCAACTGTAGGCAAGCCTGGATAAGCATCATGCAAATGCTGGGCTTTGTAGCACAATTGTTTCACTTTTCCTTCACTGTCTTTACCTTCTAAAGTGGTCAAGTCAATCATGTTTAAAGTAAGCTTCAAACCGTTCACTTTTGTTTCTGCCTTAATGCTTCTTGCAGTAAAACGTTTGGCTCTTTCTTCTACACCAACTTGGTCTATTCGTGGAGATAAACTAAAATCAGGAATGGCAAATGAGGTATTTGTAGCAACCATAGAAATGTTTTGTAAATATCAAATGTAGGAATTTGTTTTCCTTAATCAATACCACATAAGCATTGCTGAATATTAATTCTACTTAATTAGAAACCCATTTGTTTTAGTGTAGCCCTAATTGCAGAAACATTTTTGTATTTGCATTTTGTTGACTTTCCTTGAGAATCACCTTCAAAACACCAAAATTTTGTACTTAGCTTTTCAAAATAAGTGAGCTTTTTTTGGGGTGACAATATGTTTGGATTATCATACAAATGTGTATCGTAATAAGTGCCATAAATGCCAGCACCCTTATGAATACTA
>JAYVRD010000056.1:0-10144 GCA_043776595.1 Chitinophagaceae bacterium
GTCAATGGCACCAAATACAGCAGCACCAAGCATTAAGCTGCTACATACATACACTGTGGTTTTAATAGCGTTCATTTTTTGGGTTTTAGGTGGTGAAGGTTTTTAAGTAATGTTTTGTTTTTTGAAAAATGAGTAGCTCGGCTACTAGTAAGTTTCCTATTACACTTATCCATAAACTTATTTCGTAGTTTTTGGTAAGCTCTATATCCAATAAGTATAGTACAATATAATACACCCGAAATGTTACTGCCGTCATAGCCATAGTATAACTGCGTATCATCCAAATTTTATGAGCAAGAATATTTTTTTGTAATACGGTAGTAAAACCTTTTAGTGTAAAGTAAAACCAAGCTATTGCCATAAACATAAACAAACCTCTTTCGGCAAAACTACCTTTAGCAAAAAAACTCATGTACAAACCTGTGGGTGTGCCTAGTAGCAATACAACAGCTACATAAATTCTTCCACTCCATATATGTATTGCTTTTCTTTTTTTAAGCAGGTACGATGAAAACTGAAGCAACGCTGTACCAATACAAAACATACCAGCAAAAATGTGAACGTAAAAACAAATCTTGTAAGCTGGCTGTAAAAACAAAATAGCACGTTCTTGAATAAAGGAAAAGTTGCCACTAAAGTTAAAGTATGGTATAGTGTTGCGTATAAGCAGCAAGCTAAAAAATGCAATTGGTAGCCAAAAGAAAATCAATAAAGCAAATCGTTTTGCTTTTTGCAGGGTAAGTAGTCGGGTGTTCATAATAACAGAAGGGGTTTGTATGGCTGAGATGATGAAACTAAAAACTCTCCATAAAAACTAATGTTAGCCTTCTGTTAAAGGAAAAAGGATTAACAAATTGCTGTACTTTATCTTTGTCTATCAACCCACTTTAGGGGTTAGGTGTATTATGATTGCAATAGACAACAAACTCATTAGCGAGGAAGTAATTGAAGAACAGTTTTTATGCGACTTAAATAAATGCAAAGGTGGCTGCTGCGAAGATGGTGATGCTGGTGCACCACTTGAAAACTGGGAAAAAAAAGAGGTAGAGAAATACCTTGATATTGTAAAGCCTTACATGAGCAAAGCTGGCTTGGCAGAGATAGAACGCCAAGGCATGTACACCTACGATAGAGAATTTGGTTGGGTAACGCCTACTGTGAATGGAACCATTTGTGCTTATGGCTATAAAGACAAAGCAGGCATTATAAAATGTAGTTTTGAACAAGCCTTTAACGATGGAAAAATTGAATGGAAAAAACCGCTGAGCTGCCATTTATTTCCTATAAAAATAGAGAAAAGCAAACGAGACCCCGACATAGAATTTGTAAACTACGAACCCCGACAAGATTTATGCAAAGCAGCTTGTAGCCTTGGTATAAAAATGAAACTACCAGTGTATATTTTTTTAAAAGAAGCCCTAATAAGAAAATATGGAGAAGAATTTTATGAAGCCTTAGAAGCTGTAGCACAACATAGAAAAGAAATGGAGTAGTTTTTGGTAACCAACTACAGAATAAGCATTAGGCTTCGGTTGCGTCGCACATGTTTAGCTATAAATATCTATTGAGCTAAGTGTGGCATGTATAAAGTCTAAAATTTATTATTAGCGAACGTTACACTTTATATCTTCAAAGTTAAATTGTTTATCAAAGTACCGAACCTTGAAGTGTGCGACGCAACTGAAGTTTAATAGCACTACAAAAGTTGGCTACCAAAAAAACTATCAAAATAAAAGCCGCTAAAAAAATCTTAACGGCTTTTTAAAACTTTTATCTAAGATCTAATTTCCTCCAGGTCCGCCACCACTGCCATTTATACGGTTCTTCTCATCTTCATCACCAGTTTTTCGTTGGCGTGCTGCACGTACTGTGGTTTTACCAAATCGGTAGCTAAAATTTATTTTAAACTGTCTGCTTTCCCAGCCACCATTTACGCTTACATACTGCCCTGCAAACTCGCTTACGCCGCCCCATTGCATCGTATGAAAAATGTCGGTTACTGCTAGTTTAATATTGCCTTTGCCTTGCAAAACTAATTTTTGAATACCAACATCTACGCCACCCATCGCCTTGCTTTTAAATGTACCCTGCCATATAGATGGTGAGTTGTACATAGCAGTTAGTTCGGCTGTATAACCTCTGCCTAGTTTAAAACTGTTTTGCATATAAAAACTAATAGCTGCTGCATCTAAATCAATAGTACGACCTGCACCAAAGTTGGCTTTGTAGTGAGAATAATTTGCACCCAAATTTGTAAAAAAGCTATACCAATTGTGCTGGTAAGGGTAGCTTATGTTTAGGCTTACCACATCTTGCGTAGCCAAGTTTTTTTGAGTAATAAAGCTTTTACTTTTTTCAGCTGTATCTACCAATTGTGTAAACACATCTTTTACATGGCTGTAGCTAAGCTTGGTGTTTAACGTGTATTTGTAGCTGTGTGTTAATGAAAAAGCATTGGTGTATTGTGGTGTAAGTTGGGTATTGCCTTTTTTATAACTGTATTCATCTAACTTAAACTCAAAAGGGTTTAAATCTTGGTACGATGGTCTATCTATCCTACGGCTATAGCTTAAGCTCCATTGGCTCATAGGGTTTTTATTAAACGTTATGGCAGCACTTGGAAACACATCGGTGTAGTTTCTTTTGAAAGAAGAATCGTAGGGTATATAATTACTACCTACTTGTTTATAGCCAGTAGATTTTCCTGTAGCGATTGTGTTTTCTACACGTACACCTATTTGTATCATGATGTGTTTGTATTGCTTATTATAATTTACATAAGCAGCATTAATATTTTCTTCATAGTCAAATTTATTACTGCGTAGTGTATCTAACACTTTAGTACTTGTAAGCACATTGTAGCGTTGAAAATCGTTAGTCGTTTTTACATAAGAAAGTTTGCCACCAAAACCCAATCGTCCTTTATTATAATTCTGTTCATAGTCTGCTTTAATATTGGCAATATTAATATCGCTTGGCGAAATCATGTTGTAAACACGTCTTTCCTGCTCCATTGTGCCTGCATAGTTTAAATAATAGTTGGGTTGAAGTTGATCGTTCTTTAATCTAAATGTGCCATAGTTGCCATCTACATTTAATTCTCTACCAGCAGTATCTGTATATTTATAATTAAGGTTTAGGTTAAGGCTATTACGGTAGCCTTGTTGAGTATTATTAGCTACTAATACTCTGTAGCCAATATTGGTAGGTATGTACGATATGTTGGTATGGCTGTTATTATCAAATTCGCTAGTGTTTAAATTTCCATTTACTATTATGCCAAAAGTATTTTTTTTGTCTATGGTATAATCCATACCTACCTTAAAATTGTTGCTTATGCCAGCATTAAACCAAACACCTTTTTGGTCAAACAAAGTATCTAACTGTTTGCGGTAAGAGTTAATGGTGCTTTCGTTATAATTGTTATTGAAGTTATAAGTACCAAATATATTCACCTTATTGTTGCGGTGATTTAAGCTAAAGCCAGCATTGTATTTTGAATAAATCCCAATTGCATAGCCAGCATTTACACTACCATTAGTACCAAAGAGTTTGTTCTTTTTTAGTTTAATGTTAATGATGCCTGCATTGCCAGCTGCATCATACTTTGCACTTGGGTTGGTTATTAATTCTATGGCTTCTATTTGTGAGGATTGAAGTGACTTTAAAAATTCTGCCAAGTCTTTGCCAGATAATGGCGATGGTCTTCCATCAATATAAATTCGAACACCATTTTTACCGCTAAGGCTAATATTGTCATCTTTATCAACCACTACACCTGGGGATTTACGTACCAGTTCAAAAGCATCACTGCCAACAGCGTTGATACTGTTTTCTACATTGAAAATGGTTTTGTCGGCTTTTACTTCAATCATAGGTTTTCTGGAAATCACCGTAATATCATCTAACTTTTTAGAAGCCTTATTTAGGGTAATGGAAGGAACATTTGTTTCATTGCTTTCTGCAATAAAAATGGCAGACTTTGCAATGGTAAAACCTACACTATTTACAGTAATAAAATATTTACCAACCTGCACGTTGTTAAAACTGTACTTACCTTCTGCATCGGCTATAGCAATTTTTACAACAGCCGAATCTTTCGCTTTTTTCAGCGTAATAGATGCCCCAACAATACTTTTTCCTTGTTCATCTTTCACTACGCCACTGATACGTTGTGCATTGACAAATACAGATAACAAAAGACAAAAACCCAGCGTAAAAAATTTATTCATAATACTATTTGTATAACATTGGTTGCAAAAATGAGTGCAATGTTACAACACATATGACAATTAACTGACAAATGGAAATTTGTAGTGGATGAACGGCAGGATAAAATGTATGTTGCAGCTTAATGTGCAAATACTAATTTTACTTTATGAGTAACGCATCATCTTTTATTGCCAAAAGCACCATTAAGGCAGCCGATTTAGAGCATCGCCGAAAAATAAATTTCAATATTGGTAAATACAATGCAGTAGTGCCGCAGGGTAAGCAACAGTTTACTCAATTAATGACGGCAAGAGAAAGAGCCAAAAATGCAAAATGGAAAGCCCTAGAAAACTTAGATGCCTATTTAGAAGATTTTGAGAGAAAAATTACTGCTAGAGGTGCAAAAGTTATTTGGGCAGAGGATGCTGCACAAGCTTTAGAAGAGGTAGGCAAAATTTGTAAAGAAAAAAATTGCAAAACTTTGGTAAAGAGCAAAAGCATGGTTACCGAAGAAATTTTACTGAATGACTACCTCGAAAAAAATGGAATTGAAAGTGTAGAAACAGATTTGGGAGAATATATTCAGCAGTTAGATGGCGAAGCACCATATCATATAGTTACCCCAGCTATGCACAAAAGCAAGGAAGATGTGGCAAGATTATTTGCTGATAAATTGGGAGTGCCAAGTGGCTTAACACCAGAAGAACTAACACAAGTAGCCCGTATAAAATTAAGAGAAAAATATGTAGAAGCAGAAGTGGGTGTTACAGGAGCTAATTTTATTTTGCCCGATATTGGTGGTATTTCTATAACAGAAAATGAAGGTAATGGTAGGCTTAGTTGCAGTTACCCTAAAACACATATTGTAATTGTGGGTATTGAAAAAGTTATTCCCTCCGTTAATGACTTGGCTTTGTTTTTACCATTATTATCTACCTACGGTACCGGGCAAAAAATTACGGTGTACAATACTATAGTTACTGGCCCACGCCAGCCTAATGAAACAGATGGGCCAGAAGAAATGTATGTAATATTGTTAGACAATGGTCGTACCAATTTATTAGCCAACCCCACCTCTAGAGAAGCTTTGTATTGCATACGTTGTGGAGCTTGCTTAAATGCCTGCCCAGTATATAAAAACATTGGTGGTCATAGCTACGAAACCACTTATAGTGGCCCAATAGGCAAAGTTATTACCCCACATCTACGTGGTATGGAAGGTTACAAACACCTTAGCTATGCATCATCGCTTTGTGGCAATTGTACAGAGGTGTGTCCTGTACGGATAAACCTACATGAGTTGTTGCTAGACAATCGACACGAAGCTGTATTACAAGGCAGTAGCACTTTAGCCGAACGAATTGCTTGGAAGGTTTGGAAACGTGCCAGCCTTAGCCGTAAAATGATGAACATGAGCAATGGCAAAATGAAAAATTGGGTGGTAAATAAAGTGTTTAAAGGCTGGACAGCCCATAGAAGCAATTTAGACTTTAGCCAAAAAACATTTAATGAAATGTGGGAAGAGTTTAGAACGGATTTGTAAGCCTACCAAAAGTTGTATGTTTGATTTGTGCTCATAATTTTTACCCAACATATTACTCCACGCCTGCAATATATTGTCCAAACATTATGGGGTAATGAAATACAGTTGATAACCGATGAAGAAACTTTCAAGCAATCATCTTCGCCTAAAATAAATTATTCTACAGCAAGAATTGCTGATGGAGAATTATGGATACAGCCACATGGCTTACTAAGCCAAATCAACATTGCACCCCAACCAATAGATGGCTTTATTTGGAAAGGTTACACAGCATTTTTTAAAACAAATGGAGATATTCCTTTTGATATTTTGTCGGCGGCATTTTATTTACTCACTCGCTACGAAGAATATTTACCACATTCACTAGACAACTATGGTAGATATGCACACACCAACAGCATTGCTTATCAGCAAAATTTCTTGCATCTACCATTAATTAATTTATGGCTGCAAGAGTTACTCAAGTTGTTGCACACAAGTACTACCAACTATCAATTACCAACCACCAACTTTTCTTTTACACCTACTTACGATATTGATATTGCTTATGCTTACAATCATCAACCAATAATAAAAAATACTGCAGGCTTTTTCAAAGATTTTATAAAAGGCGATTTTGAAAAAGTGATGGAACGTAGCAATGTATATAGTGGCAGTAAGCAAGACCCCTTTGATGTATATACTTGGCTTGATGGCTTACACAAGCAATACAACTTAAACCCCATCTATTTTTTTTTATTGGCAGAAAAAAAGAAAGGCTACGATAAAAATCTTTCGCCACAATCAAATGGAATGCAACAACTAATTAGGCAACATGCTGCTAAATACTCTGTAGGCATCCATCCATCTTGGCAAAGTGGAGAAGATGAAAAACTGCTGGCAAAAGAAATAGAAACTCTGTCCATCATCACCCAAAAAAACACCACCCAAGCAAGGCAGCATTATATAAAAATGAAATTACCTCAAACCAATCGCCAACTCATTTCTAATCGAATTACAAACGACTACACCATGGGTTATGGTAGTATTAATGGTTTTAGGGCATCTTATACTTTACCATTTCTTTGGTTTGATGTAGAACAAAATCAAACCACCAAACTTACTATCCACCCATTTTGTTTTATGGAAGCCAACTCCTTTTTTGAGCAAAAATACACAGCAGCCGAAGCAGCAAATGAACTTCAACAATACTACGATGTGGTTAAAAAAGTAAACGGTCATCTCATTACTATCTTTCACAATCACTTTCTCACCCAACAGCCTCAATGGCTAGCTTGGCGTAATATGTACATTGAATTTTTGCAAAAAAATTGCTCTTAGCAACCATCTAATAAAATAAGTATGCAAAAATTTTATTGAAAATCATTGTATTACAAAGATGCCCTAAAAAATACTTCCCCAAATAGTTGGTAAGTTGGTTGCCACAGCCCACCTTCGCCGTCCAAATAAAAAATCAACGGGATAGCGTTGGTTAAACTTAAAACAGAAATACAATGAGCAAATTACATTTCACCACCAAACATGCAAATGCGGCTACCGTAACGCACAACTGGTATGTTGTGGACGGCACTAATCAAACCGTAGGACGTATGTGTAGCAGAATAGCTGCAATATTGCGTGGTAAAAACAAAGCCTATTATACACCGCACGTAGATTGTGGTGATAATATCATCGTTATCAATTGCGATAAGATTAAACTTACCGGCAATAAAATGGACGAAAAAGTTTATGACAATTACAGTGGCTACCCTGGTGGAAGAAAAGAAGAAATTGCAAAAGACTTATTAAGGCGTCGTCCAGAAGTATTAATTGAAAGAGCTGTAAAAGGCATGTTGCCTAAAAACCGCTTAGGTAGAAAAATGTACAAAAAACTGTTTGTATATGTAGGTGCTACACACCCACACACTGCACAGCAACCAAAAGAATTAAAATTTTAATTCACCCATTCATTCATTAGTCAATTCACAAATTCCTTATAAATGGAAAAGCAAAAAAACGCAGTTGGTCGTCGTAAAGAAGCCGTAACTCGTGTGTTCATCAGCAAAGGCGAAGGCAAAATAACTGTAAACGATAAAGATTACAAACAGTATTTCTCATTGGTGTACTTACAAAACCAAGTAGAAGCTCCTTTAAAAACTGCCGATGTTGTTGGTAAGTTTGATATTGTAGTTAACGCACAAGGTGGTGGCATCAAAGGCCAAGCAGAAGCTATTAAGTTAGGTATTGCACGTGCTTTACTTGAAGTAAACCCAGATTTTCGCCCTGTATTAAAAGCCGCAGGACAACTTACCCGTGACCCACGTGGTGTAGAGCGTAAGAAATTTGGTCATAAAAAAGCAAGAAGAAGCTACCAGTTCAGCAAGCGTTAATCGTTGCCCTTTCTTCAAATCATCAATTTCAAATTTCAAATTATTAAAATGGAAAATAATACTTCACTTCAACAGCAGCTTTTAGATGCAGGTGTACACTTTGGACACTTAAAGAAAAAGTGGAACCCTAAAATGTTGCCTTACATTTTTGCTGAAAAGAAAGGTATTCACATTATCGACCTCAACAAAACTGTTGATGGCTTACAAGAAGCTGCTGCTGCTATGAAACAAATAGCAAAAAGTGGTAAAAAAATAATGTTTGTTGCTACTAAAAAACAAGCAAAAGAAATTGTAAGCGAATGTGCAAAAAAAGTAAATATGCCCTACGCTACAGAGCGTTGGTTAGGCGGTATGCTTACTAACTTTAACACGGTACGTAAAAGCGTTAAAAAAATGCAGAGCATAGAAAAAATGCTTGCTGATGGTAGTGCAGAAAGCTTAACTAAAAAAGAGCGTTTAACACTTTCACGCGATAAAGATAAAATGGAGAAAGTACTCGGTGGTATTTCTCAAATGGGCAGGCTACCCACAGCCATCTTCATGGTAGATATTGGTGTAGAACATATTGCCTTGGCAGAATCTAAACGTTTGGGCATCACTACTTTTGGTATGGTAGATACCAATTGCGATCCTAACAAAGTTGACTTTGCAATTCCTGCAAACGATGATGCTACAAAATCAATTGCCATTATTACCAACTACATTGTTGCTGCTATTGCCGAAGGCTTAGCAGAGCGTCAAGCATCTAAAGATGAAGATGATTCTCAAGAAGATGGTAACAACGAAAATGAAGCTAAAGCTCGCCGTTTAGAGCAAGAAGCACAGGCAGAAGGTGGTCGTGGTCGTCGTGGTCGTGGTAGCAGCGATGCTAGTACACCAGCAGGTGGTCCAGCAGGTCCTACCAAACGTCGTGTTCCAGGTGGTGGAGGTGGTGGTAACCGTCGCCCAGGTGGTGGAAGATAATTCCAGACAAAAACGAACGATTTTTTTAGTAAAAAGTAGTATGTAGCCAGCAACAGTATTTCATAGCATCGTCTGTTGCGTCGCACACTTCAACGTTCCGATAAATAATCAACAATGCAAACCACATAGGCATATACCCACTATAAAAGTGCGGTGTGTACTATGTGGTTTCAGTTTATAACAAAAATAAAATTATAATACAATGAGTACAGGAGTAGCTATAACAGCAGCAGAAATAAACAAATTACGTCAAGCTACGGGTGCGGGTATGATGGATTGTCGTAAAGCACTTACTGAAACTGGTGGAGACTTTGAAGCAGCCATTGATTGGTTGCGTAAGCAAGGGCAAAAAGTAGCAGCAAAACGCAGCGATCGTGAAGCAAAAGAAGGAGTAGTAATTGCAAAAACAACAGCAGATAACAAAACTGGTTTTGTAATTACCATTAGCAGCGAAACAGATTTTGTATCCAAAAATGCAGAGTTCGTAGCATTTGCACAAAGCATTGCCGATGCTGCTGTAAGCAATAATGTAAAATCTGCCGAAGAGTTAAACGAGGTTTCTATCAACGGTGCTAAAGTGTCTGATTTAATCAATGACAAATTAGCTGCTATTGGCGAAAAAATTGGCATAGCTCGTTTTGAAAGAGTAGAAGCTCCTTATGTTACCTCTTACATACATGGTGCAAACCGTTTGGGTGTTTTGGTAGCTTTAAACAAGGAAGCAGCCGAAGCCGGTAAAGATATAGCCATGCAAATAGCAGCCTTAAACCCATTGGCTGTAAATGCAGATGGTATAAGTGCAGAAACCATTGAAAGAGAAAGAGCCATTGTGATAGAAACCATGAAAGCCGATCCTAAAATGGAAGGCAAGCCAGAAGAAATGATAGCCAAAATTGCTGAAGGCAAATTAAACGCCTTCTTTAAAGAGCAAACTTTATTGGCTCAAATGTTTGTAAAAGATCAAAGCAAATCGGTAGCAGATTATCTTAAAAGTGTAGATGCAGATTTGAAAGTAATAGAATTTAAGAGAGTGGCTTTAGGCTAATTTTTAGCTTGA
>JAYVRD010000057.1:0-2609 GCA_043776595.1 Chitinophagaceae bacterium
ACTCCATTCAAAAAATATAAATCTTAAGCAATGAAAAAAAATCAATTTTTTGTTCTTCTATTGTTTGTATTAGCAACTTGTAAAGTAACAAATGGACAAAGTGTTTTTGATTCACTAATGAGGCAAGGAAGGTCTGAGATAACGGAGTATGGAAAAAAACAAAATAAAGAATATTTGCAAAATAGTGCAGATAGACTTGGTAAGTATGTAGGGCTTTATAAGAGTGCCAAAGAAATGTACGAAGCATTACAAACTTTAAAAAAAGGAGAATGTTTACCAGATTATTCTGTTAATCCTCAGGCTATGGTACCATCATTTTGTACAGACAGCTTAGGTTCATGTGTAAAATGTTATAAAGAAGCCTATACTAAGCTAAGTAATTCAAGAAGGAGATTAGGAAGACTAAAATGTATGGGGCTTACAATGAAAAATTTTGTAAATAAAAGTATAAGCTTTGGCGACAACGTTTCAAGTATTCATGCAATACAAGGATTGGCTTGGCAAAAAGAAAGGAAAGGAATTATGGGTTCGTATACAAAATTTAAAGATGCATATGATAAAAAATATAAAGAACTAATGGATAGCTTAAACGAAGCCATGATGAAAATTGATGAATGTGAGGCGGGGCATGGGCAGAAAGATTGGTATCAACGCTTTGGGTTTATGTATGTAGAGTTTATGGCAGAAAAATATAAACGACAAGAATAGTGTGATGCAATAACAATTAGGTAAGCTGGTGCAAATTGCATCGGCTTTTTTATTTAAAGTTATTACCATTACTAAAAAAAACAGTTACATACTAAATAGCTCTTCGTTTAAAATATTTGTTGTACAATCTTTATGTAATAAATAATTAAACATGAAAATTGTAAACAGCCTCATCAGTTTTATAGTATTTACTTGTTTATTCACAACTGCATCTTGCCAAAGTGGAACTAAGAAAACGGATAACACTAAAACCTCCGAAAGCTCCAACGATTTAAAAGCTACTACAACTGTTGTTTATAACGATGATGCATCTAAGGGTCAATATCTTGCTGCAATAAAAATAGAAAAAGGCAAGTTAAAAGTTAATGAAACCATTGATGCTATTGGCGAAGATGGAACTAGATATACTTTTATTATAAAAGATATTAAGGTAAACGACCAAACAGTTAAAGAAGCTGGTGCTAATGCCTCAGCCTTTGTATCGTTACAAGCCATTGGTAAGGCTACTGGTTTTGACCAAGGATTTGCAATTGTTAATAAAGGAGCTAGTGCTACTCCAAATACAGCAACAACTTCTATTAACCCTGAACTTACTTGTACCATTAGTGGTAAAGAATGGAAAGCAAAGCCTTTTGCACACTCCTCTAGCTTTTTTGTAAAAGGTGTAAATAAAATGTACGATGGCGAACCTTATTTAGGATTGGCATTTGTTGCATCCACAAAGCCAGATGGCAGACAAATAAATTTTGCCATAAAAAACTTTGCAGGCAAAATTGGTAAAATACAAGATAAAGATTTAGAAGTTTTATTAAGTGGCTCTGCTGATGGTAATATAAAACGTGGAGAAATGCAAGGCTTTAAAATGAATACGCAAAATATAAATTTTACAGTGGAAATAACCGAGTACAAAAATACTAGTTCAAAAGAAGCCATCATCTCAGGAAAATTTGGTGGTACACTTAAAGGCTTATTACTTTCTAAAGATATAAAAGTTGAAAATGGAATATTCACCAATGTAAAGATTCAAGTATTTAACGAAAAAGCTAATTTTTAATTCTTCACATAAAAACTATAAAACATGAAAAAATATGTAACACTGCTTTTAACAAGTTGCTTATCGATTGCCTTACAGGCACAAATTTATATGCCTAGCAAAATCTCAAAAGATGCAAAAGATTTTATGTTTGGCAATGAGGTTACTTATTTTAGAGTAATTGTAAAAGGCTTTACTTGTAATAGAGAAACAGCAGATGATATGTTTGAAAGAGATGGTAAACGAGATGAAATTTATATTTCGGCTAAAACATATTTCTTTGATAATAGTACTCAAAATAATACTACTACTAAAGTACGCTCCAGAGTAATGGGCGATGTAAACAATAGAGCCAAAGAAGAACGACGTGTAATGGCTGGCACAGCAGCAGGTAATTTAGGTGGCATACAAACAGGAGACCAAGTACCCGATGCAGAACCTTGGAAAAATAATGCACCAGCAAAAGGAGACTTACTACCCTTTATTATTTGGGAAGGAGAATTAAAACCCCAAAGGCAAAGGTTAACTATTGAACCAGCTATTTTTGAGTACGATGGCCCAGATGATTTTTTTACCAATTTTTGGAACAACAGTATCATTAGCACCCTTTTAAAACCAGCTATTGGGTTAGCTTCAGCAGCTTTTTCTTTGGTATCGGGGTATTCAGTTGCTAACGATAATGTTGGCAATAGACCTACATACGATGATAGCCAACCTGGCATTTGGCCAGCACCAACAGTTATACAACAGTTTCCATATGACTTTTCTAGGGTTAATGTAGATGCATTAACAGCACAGCAAAAAATAGAGTATCAAGAAAAGTTTCGTGTGTTTACTAATAGACCAGGAGATAGACCAATTGGTGTAG
>JAYVRD010000058.1:0-2599 GCA_043776595.1 Chitinophagaceae bacterium
ATCATCTAACAATATTTGTAAGCGTTTGCTGCTTTCTTCACGTAATACAGCAAAGCTACCCCAACTGGTTTTAGAAGGCGGAACTGGATTATTTTTTATCCAATTACCATTGGCATATTGGTAAAAATTATCTCCAGGCCTTACACTTAAATCCATATTGGCTGGGTCAATATATTTTGTGGGTGGCTGTGCAAAAGACAAGCTTGTAAACAGCAAACAGCTTGATAAGCTAAACAGTAGTTTTGGGATCATGGTTAAATTGTTTGTTCAAATGTAATCAACGGTTTTAGTAGAAGAAAAGAAAAATTGATGAAAGGAGGAAGCTAAATAGTAATTCTATTGCTTAACATGTGCGACGCAACCGCTGCCTAATACCACTACCAAGCTGGTGAACAAAAACTACCCGTCAATAAAAATATTTTATTACTTAGCCATTTTTAAACCACTTCCTGACTTCCGAACTTTTTCAAAAAATCTAAAATAATCCTCTGTAATGCTTGTAAACATTGAATTGTTGTTTTTGTGTTGGGTGTCCCAGCTATGTTTTAGCTTTATAAAATGTTTGTTCGCCAGAAGAAAAACAAGAGTGGTGTTATTAGCGTTCAAGTGATTTCAAAATCAAGTGGTACAATAGAGTTAATACTAGATAATACAAAGGTTAAAGGGTTATTTAACCAATACAAACCTAACCAAAGAAGAAGTTATTGAAAACTACAAACACTTATGGAATATCGAAAAAGCATTTAGAATCAGCAAAAACAAAATTAAAATACGCCCTATATATCATTACAAAAATCAAAGAATACAAGCTCATATTTGTTTGTCTTTTGTTGCCTACAAAGTGTACAAAGAGCTAGAACGACAGCTTAAGGAAATGAAAGCAGCATACAGTGTAGATAAAGCTATTGAAATTGCAAAAACAATCTATACCATTAAAGCTGTAAAACCAGCTTCAAAGCAACTCTTTGAAAAGGTATTATTACTCAATGAAGAACAACATAATCTATACAAATTATTTTATCCCTAAAAACGGGTGTCCCAGTTCGGAAGACAGGAGCTGAATAGTTGTTCTACTGCTGGCAAAAAAAAATTTGCTACAATGGTAAGTTCCATTTTAGAGGCGGTGGGGTTTCTCTTATTTTCGTGCCATGAAATGGCTTTGTAAAACTTTTGATGAACTTACACCGCAGGAATTGTATGCTATTATACGCCTGCGTAATGCAGTTTTTGTGGTAGAACAGAATTGTGTTTTTCAAGATGCGGATGATAAAGACCAGTTTTGCCGCCACTTATGCCTATGGCAAGAACATGTATTGGTGGCTTATGCTAGGTTGATGCCTCTTAAAATATCTTACCCAGATTATGTTTCTATTGGTCGTATTGCAAGTACACATGCACAAAGGGGCAAGGGTACTGGCAAATTATTGGTGGCTAAAGCCATTGAACTTTGTAACCAATTGTTTGGTGTACAGCCAATAAAAATTGGGGCTCAACTGTATCTTAAAATATTTTACGAATCATTTGGTTTTAAACAGGTTGGAGAAGAATATTTAGAAGACGATATACCACATATAACCATGCTACTAATGCAACATAGCTGATTATATCCTCGTCTTTGAAGAAATAAGCTTAGCTTCAATTAGTTGATTTTGTTACTCTATGAATTGTGGGTTTAGAAAAATTATGCTCTCTTTTGTGAGTGGATTATGCTGCATGGGCACTGCTTTGCCCAGTTTTTCTCAGTTTGCTAATAGAAAAAATAAGGGCAAATTTGAAGTGGCTATCAACAGTGGTCTAACTTATTTTTTAGGAGATGTGGGTGGCAAACCTGGTATAGGCGAAAAATTTATTAAAGATTTAAACTGGAAACAATTTGATCCATTAGTGGGTATTCAAGCTAACTATTATGTAGAAAATTGGTTAAATATTAAAGGGGCATTTAACTATACATCTATACATGCTGCAGATAGTTTAATATCCAAAGAAGGTGGTGAGGAACGCTGGCGTATTTATAGAAACTTAAGTTTTTCGTCTAAAGTGTGGGAAGTATATGGTGCTGCACAAGTAAACCCTTTGTTATTCTTCAAAAAAAAGAAATCCTTCAGTAGATTTAATACATACTTAAGTTTGGGTATTGGTGCTTTTCATTTTAACCCTAAAACCGAATATGAAGGGAAGTTGGTTGCTTTAAAGCCATTGCGTTTAGAAGGGCAAGGGTTTCCTCAATACCCAGATAGAAAGGAATATCATTTGTTGCAATTGTATTTTCCACTAAGTGGGGGGTTTAAGTATTATGTAACTCCTCACCTGTACATTGGGTTGGAAATTATGTACAGACAAACCTTCACCGATTACTTAGATGATGTAAGCAAAACCTATGTAGAAACCAAGTATTACGATAGATACTTACCTAAAAACCTTGTTCCGTTAGCCAAACAATTGTACAATAGAAGTCTTCGCCCCAATTCGGGATTGCCTGGTGTGGCTAGAGGAGATGAAAAAGATAGAGACACTTTTTTTTCCATGATGTTTCAACTGGGTTATAGGTGGGATAGAAGCAACAATGAAAATGACCATACCCGAACAAGACGCTATAAAC
>JAYVRD010000059.1:0-10102 GCA_043776595.1 Chitinophagaceae bacterium
ACCTATTCTTTTAATAAACGAATTAGGTATGGAAGAAGAAAGTGTTACCCGTTTAGCAAGAGTTGGATTTGATAATGTAATTGGTTACCTGCAAGGGGGCTACCAAACTTGGGCTGATGCAGGCAAAGAAACTGATATAATAAACAGAATATCGGCAGCACAATTTGAAAAAGAATTTAAAGACAAAGTATTTAAAGTTATTGATGTGCGTAAAGACAGCGAATATGCAGCAGAACACATAGAAGAAGCTTACAGCAGAGCATTAGCAAATATTAATGAGTGGATAAAAGATATAAACCCAAAAGAACAATTTTACCTGCATTGCCAGAGCGGATATCGTAGTATGATAGCAGCAAGTATTTTGCAAAGCCGAGGCTATAGAAACTTTTGTGAAGTGGAAGGCGGCTTTAAAGCAATTGCTATAACAAGTATTCCTAAAACAAATTTTGTTTGTCAAACTAAAGTGATGAAAGCACAATATGAATAAGAATAAACAACATTGGGAAAATGTTTACGAAACAAAAAAGTCAAATGAAGTAAGTTGGACGCAAGACATTCCAAAAACATCTTTGGATTTTATACAGTCTTTTAATGTGCCTAAAGATGCTGCTATCATTGATATTGGTGGTGGAGATAGTAAATTGGTAGATTATTTGTTGGCGGATGGCTTTAGAGATATTACGGTGTTAGACATTTCAGAAAATGCTTTGGAAAATGCAAAAGAACGCTTAGGCGAAAAAGCAAAACAAGTAAAATGGATTGTAAGTGATATTACAGATTTTAAACCCACCACAAAATATGATATTTGGCACGATAGAGCCACTTTCCACTTTTTGACAACTGCAACCCAAATAGAAACATATTTGCAAACAGCAAGAAAGGCCATCAATTCATATTTAACCATTGGCACCTTTTCACAAAATGGCCCTTTTAAATGCAGCGGTTTAGAAATAAAACAATATTCTGAAACCACTTTGCAAAGAGAATTAGAAAATGGATTTACTAAAATAAAATGTATCACCGAAGACCACATAACCCCATTTAATACCGCACAAAACTTTTTGTTTTGCAGTTTTAAAAAGCAAGATGTAAAAATACATCATCAAAATAAATAAAACCTATGATTGAATTAATTAAACAGCCTTGGGCTTGGTATGTTAGTGGTGCAGCTATTGCTGCCATTATGTTTTTGCTGCTATTTTTTGGTGGTTCATTTGGGTTCTCGTCTAACTTGCGAATAATTTGTGCAGCTTGTGGAGCTGGTAAAAAAACAGATTTTTTCAAGTTTGATTGGAAGGCACAATTATGGAATGTAGTGTTTCTATTGGGTGCAATTATTGGTGGTTTTATAGCCCATCAATATTTATCTACCAATGCACCAGTGCAAATATCTAATACCACCATAATCGATTTATCTAAATTAGGCTTTGCAGCACCCACAGCCTTACAACCTAGTGAATTATTTAGTTGGCAAGCAATGGTTACAATTAAGGGGTTTTCACTTTTAGCAATTGGTGGTTTGTTCATTGGCTTTGGTACAAGGTATGCAGGAGGCTGCACTAGTGGGCATGCTATAAGTGGTTTAAGCAACTTACAGTTACCATCTTTAATTGCCGTTATTGGTTTTTTTATCGGCGGCTTAGTAATGACTTTTTTAATTTTTCCAATTCTATTTTAAGTTTATGAAGTTTATAAAATTTTTAGTTGCAGGTATTTTATTTGGTGTAGTAATGACTAAGTCTGAAGCCATAAGTTGGTATCGGATTCAAGAAATGTTTCGGTTTCAAGCCTTTCATATGTATGGAATTATAGGCGTTGCAGTGGTGTTAGGTATTATTGGAGTAGCCATTATAAAAAAGTTTAAACTAAAAGATATGTATGGCAATGCTATACAATTTTATCCCAAAGAAAAATCAATAGTTCGTTACTTGGCAGGTGGCATTTTATTTGGGTTAGGCTGGGCTTTAACAGGTGCTTGCCCAGGTCCCATTGTAGTAAACATTGGCTATGGTTTTTTTACAATGATTATAGTGTTTTTATTTGCCTTACTAGGCACATACTTGTATGGTATTATAAAAGATAAACTACCTCATTAGTCATGTTTAGATTATATTATGCTTTATTTTCTACGCTTTGATAAAAGCCCAATGCATATTCTACAGCTTAACATGTGCGACGCAACCGAAGTTGAATTGAAATGCAAAAGTTTGTAAACTAAAAAATTGTATTTATGCTCAAGGAAATACAGTTATTACTTTTCATTTGTACATTTATGCAATGGCAAAAAAAGTAGTAGTTATTGGTGCAGGTATTAGTGGCTTGGCTACTGCTTATATATTAGTACAAGCAGGCTACCATGTTACCATTATTGCACAAGAGTTTTCGCCCAATATTACTTCTAATAAAGCAGCAGCGTTTTGGTTTCCATATCATATTCGTAATGATAAACGTGGAATAAGTTGGTGTAGCGAAAGTTATGAGTATTACGAGCAACTTTCTACTAACGCTGCCACGGGTGTTTCTATGCAAAAGCTGGTAAAGGCAGTAAAGCATGGTGTACAACAAACAGAAACTACTTGGTATGATTTTATGCCACCACATAGTTATAGGTGTATGGATGCAAACGAATTGCCAGTTGGTTATGCAGCAGGTTACGAAGCCGTAGTTCCTTTAATTGAAACACAAATATTTTTGCCTTACCTACAACAGCAACTGGTAAATAGTGGAGTTGAGTTTATACAACAAAGCATCAACAACTTGCAAGTATATACACAGCAATACAACTTTGTAATTAACTGTACTGCATTAGGTGCTAGGCAATTGTGTAATGATGAAAGTGTAATACCAGTTCGTGGGCAAGTGGCATTGTTAGAACCTAAAGAAAATCTGTCTCTTTTTTTAGATAATGAATCATCTATTTACATTGTACCACGTAAAGATGCTATTATTGTTGGTGGCACTTATGAAGAAGGTATTGAAGATGCACTAACAGATCCAGAAACTATTAAACAGTTGCTGACAAATGCTTACCATGTTTTTCCTGCTTTGCAACAGCAAGAAGTGTTGGGTAGCTGGGCTGGTTTACGCCCCTATCGTGAAGAGGTGAGGTTGGAAAGAGAAGGACAAATTATTCATAACTATGGACATGGTGGAAGTGGTTTTACCTTAGCATTTGGCTGTGCCAAAGAAGTTTTAAACCTTATTGAAAATTGAGTAAATAATAGTATGATTGCCATAAGAAGAGCAGAAGAAAAAGATTGCCCACGTTTATTACAATTAATACATGAGCTGGCGGTGTACGAAAAAGCACCAGATGAAGTAACAGTAACTTTAGATCATTTTATTGAAAGTGGTTTTGGTACAAGCCCTGTTTGGTGGGGTTTTGTAGCAACCTCTCCTAACCTCACCAAAGGAAATGAAGAAAGCGAAACAGTTATTGGTTTTACTTTATACTACATCAGGTATTCTACTTGGAAGGGGCAGCGTATGTACTTAGAAGACTTTTTAGTAACCGAGCAAGCAAGGGGCAAAGGAATTGGTAAACTGCTTTTTGATAGGCTACTAATAGAAGCCAAAGAAAAAAAACTTACTGGTATTGTATGGCAAGTGCTACAATGGAATGAACCTGCTATTAATTTTTACAAAAAATACAATGCTAGTTTTGATGGGGAGTGGTTTAACTGTGCTGTAAATGTGTAAATAATTCTACAACCCAAACTCAGCTTTCAATTGCAAGGCTGTTTGCTCTACCACCCAGTTTACTTTTTTTACAAGTGCAGGCATAGTGTGTAATTGCTGCTGATTTTTTCCGTTAAGCTCTATACTGCGTACATCTTCTTTTACAGATGTGATGGACATAGTATCTATGGTAGATTTTATTTTGTGAGCTAACTTGCTCATAGTATCCCATTGTTTATTATTGCAAGCCTCTACCATTTCTTGTACATTGACAGGTATGGTATTAATAAAAACCCTAGCTAGGTCTTTAATAAAATCTTGGTTGCCACCGGTAAGTTCGTTTACCAATTTTAGGTCGTATAATTTTTCTGTGGTATTGGGTTGTAGTAAGTCTTCAGTTTCTGGGTGGGCTTCATATCTACTACCAAAAGCAGCTTTGTTGCTAAACACTCTATCAATTACTTGATATAGTTCTTTTTCTTTAAATGGTTTTGTTAGGTAATCATTCATACCTACTTCTAAATATTTTTTTTCTTCGCCTTTCAGGGCATTGGCAGTAAGTGCTATTATGGGTATGTTTCTTTTCTTTTCGTCTGCAAGGTTGCGTATTTCTATAGCAGCATCAGTACCACTTTTTTCTGGCATTTGTATATCCATTAATACCAAATCAAAATCTTCTTTGCTCAACAAATCAAGAACTTGATTGCCCGTAACGGCTACTTTACATTCAAAACTCCAAAATTGTAAAATGCTTTTTACAAGTAATTGGTTTACTTCATTATCCTCTGCTAGTAACACTTTTAGTTTACCAAGCTTTTGGGCAATTGCAGCTCTTTCAGATGTGTTGAAGTGTGTCATTCCAAATAGTGGCTTGTATTGTTTAAAAGTGTTTATGCCATTTTGTGCATAAAGCTACAATCATCTTTTTAAATGCAACCATTTAGCACTAATAAGTTTATAAGAGCAATTTAATTCATCATTTGTTCGTAAGCATATTTCTTATTAATGAATAACTCCTTGTTTTGTATCATGCGGTAAATGGTAGATTTTCCTACATCTAGTTTCTTAGCTACTTTCAATACATCGTACTGATATTTATCTAAGTAGTATTGTATCAGTTTTATATTAAACTCTTTTAAAGTAGCTTCTTTCAAAGCAAAATTTTCCATTACGCTTTGCGATTGTATGTTTAAATGCTCTGGCAATATCTCATCACCTTCACACATTACACAAGCCAGTTCTATAATAGATTTTAGCTCACGTATATTACCAGGAAAAGCATGACCGAGCAGTTTCTTTTTAGCTTCGGTAGAAAAAATCTTATCAGCGATTTTATTTTCTTTGGTAAAACCATCCATAAAATATTTGGCTATTATAACCACATCATTTTCTCTTTCTCTAAGTGGTGGAAGGTAAATAGGTAAGCCAAGTAAACGATAATACAAATCCTCTCTAAAGTTGCCTTTCTTCACCTCATCCATTAAATTGCGGTGTGTGGCTACTATTATTCTTACATCTATTTTTACTACTTCGTTGCTACCTACTCTAGTTATTTCTTTCTCTTGCAAAACACGCAGTAGTTTAGCTTGCATGTTCACATCCATTTCGCCAATTTCATCTAAAAACAAAGTGCCTTTATGCCCTTCTTCAAACTTGCCTAACCTTCTAGATATTGCACCAGTAAATGCACCTTTCTCATGTCCAAACAATTCGCTCTCTAATAAATCTTTAGGAATAGCTGCTACGTTTACAGCTACAAAATTTTGTGCTTTTCTATCACTGTTATAGTGAATAGATTTTGCTACCACTTCTTTACCAGTTCCTGTTTCGCCAGTTACCGATACTGTGATATTTGTTTTGGCAGCTTTTTCCATTAATCCAAACACTCGTTTGATGCCATGGCTATTGCCAATGATTGATTTACTAAAATCATACTTGCGAGCCACTTCTTCTTTCAAAGTTTCCAGCTCTTGTTTTAGTTCTACATTCTCTCTTATGTTTTGTATAGTATTCCAAAGCCTGTCTTTGGTATCTTCATCTTTTACAATGTAGTCGGTAGCTCCCTTTTTCAAAAGATCTATTGCCACTTTTACATCTTCTTGGCCAGATATAATAATAACCTTTGTGTCTGGGCTTGTATCTTTTATTTGGGTAAGTAATAAATCACCATTCATATCGGGCAAAGAATAATCTAAAGAAACCACATCTGGCTTCTCATGAATTTTTGCCAAAAACGATTTAGCAGAATCAAATTTCTTAACTTGATAATCGGGATTTAGACTTAAGTAATACTCTAACATAGAGCTGTACCAGAGGTCGTCTTCTACAATGAAGATTTTAAAAGGATGGTGGCCTTTCATAGTTGGATGATTTGGATTCGTTATTTCAAACGTTAAACTATTATCGTAATTGTACATCCTAACCATATTTTGGACTAATTTTCCAATAATCAGACCAAACTCTTTATGGGAACGAATTTTTACCAAGTGCATATACGATAAGGCTTTCAGTTTAGTTCGTACAATCCACAATTTCTTTACATCAAGCTTGTTTTGCTACATCGTATCAATTCAGTTATTTTGTTGCCATGGAAGTAACAAATAATATGGTAGCCAACCTTGCACACCTTGCAAGACTTCGTTTTAAACCAGACCAACAAGAAGAAATTAAAAACGACCTGCAAAAGATGATTGCCTTTGTAGAAAAATTAAATGAAATTGATACAACTGGGGTAAAACCATTGTTATTTGTAAGTAGTGCTGTAAATATGTTGAGAGAAGACGAAATAAAAGGAAGCATTACCCGAGAGGAAGCCCTTCAAAATGCACCAGTGCAAGACACGCAATTTTTTAAAGTACCAAAGGTAATCAAGAAGTAAGGCTGCTTACCTACCTTCATCCTACAACCTTGCTTCATGGATTCCATTATACACTTAGATGCTATTGAAAAAACCTACTATTTAGGTAGCCAAGCAATACCTGTGCTAAAGCGTATTACGCTTGATATTTTTAAAAATGAGTATGTAGCTCTTATGGGACCTAGTGGTAGTGGCAAAAGCACATTAATGAATATTTTAGGATGCTTAGACACACCCACGGCAGGCAAATACATATTAAATGGACATGATGTAAGCAAAATGCAAGACGATGATCTTGCCGATATACGCAATAAAGAAATAGGGTTTGTTTTTCAACAATTTAATTTATTGCCAAGGCTTAGTGCTGCCGAAAATGTTGCCCTGCCTCTAGTATATGCAGGTATTAGCAAGAAAGAACGTATTGAACGTGCTATGGAAGCATTAAAAAAAGTAGGATTAAGCGATAGAAGCCACCACAAAAGCAACGAGCTAAGTGGAGGACAAATTCAGAGGGTAGCCATTGCCCGTGCCTTGGTAAACAATCCATCGCTACTATTGGCAGATGAACCTACTGGAAATTTAGACAGTAAAACATCAGTAGAAATAATGGAAATTTTTGGTAAAATACAGCAAGCAGGTAATACTGTAGTTTTAGTAACGCATGAAGAAGATATAGCCAAATATGCCAAACGTGTAGTGCGTTTGAGAGATGGTGTAGTAGAAACCGATAAAGTAACAGAAGGGATTTTGAGTTAAGCAACGATAGTGTTGTATAATAATGTAGCCAGCAGCATTGCTACTATTAAACATCGTTGCGTCGCACACTTCAACGCCTTGTTCTTTATTCAGCAAAATGCAATCACCAAAAATATTTTCTATCAACACAACTTTTAAACACCTAAACGGTTAATACAAAATAGTACAGAAATGGCGATATATGTTTTGTGATGCAAAACAAACCCGTTCAACCCATGTCATCCATGTGCTATACTTCTCAACTTTCAATTTTAAAAAATGGCATTTAAAATATACACCAAAACAGGCGATGCTGGCAAAACCTCTTTAATAGGAGGCACCAAAGTACCCAAAAGCCATATACGCATAGAAAGCTATGGCACAGTGGATGAACTAAATAGTTACATAGGTTTGGTAAGCGATTACCTAACTCAGGAACAAAGTAAAACCATTTTAAAAGAAATACAAGACCGCTTGTTTACCATTGGTTCATCGCTAGCCTGCGACCCAGACAAAGAACCTTTAATGAAAATTCCAGACCTTAAAGAAGAAGACGTAACACTATTAGAAAAAGAAATAGATAGTATGAATGAAGTGCTAACACCTATGAAAAATTTTATACTACCGGGTGGGCATGTTGCTATTAGTACAACACATATTGCACGTTGTGTATGCCGCAGGGCCGAACGTATTTGTGTAGCTATGCAGCAAGCAGATATGTTTATAGATCCGCTTGTTATAAAATACATCAACCGCCTTAGCGATTATTTATTTGTACTCTCTAGGTTTATAGGGCATTTACTAAACGTAGCAGAAATACCTTGGAAGCCAAGGGTGAAGTAAAAAAATAGAGGGCGTTACTACGCTTCAATAAAAGCTACATTGATAGTTGTAGCCAAACATGTGCGACGCAACCGCAGCCTAATTGAAATACATTGGCTGGCTAACAAAATACTCCACAAAAAAATCCCTTTCAAAAATGTTGAAAGGGATTTTTTATTATGCTTCTTTGCCGTGGCATTGTTTGTATTTTTTACCACTACCACAGGGGCAGGGGTCGTTTCGTCCTGCTACTTTTTCTACACGTATCGGTTCTTGTTTTACTGGTGTAGGATCGTAGTAATCGTTTTCGTTGGCACCATATTCTTGTCCTGCGGCATCAATGGCTTCTTTATTAGCACGCATTTTACTTAAATCTGTTTTTTGTTGCTTGCCCTCTTTTACTTGGTCGCCATCTTCTAGTGGTATGGCTGCATGCGATAGAAATTGAACAATGTTTTTATTTACATCACTGTTCATATTGTTAAACAAATTAAAGGCTTCAATTTTATAAATTACCAATGGGTCTTTCTGCTCGTAAGATGCTGTTTGTACACTTTGCTTCAAATCGTCCATGGCACGTAAGTGTTCTTTCCAAGCTTCGTCTATCAAGCCAAGCGTTACACTACGTTCCAACGCATTTACTAGCTCTACGCCATTAGTATCAAGGGTTTTTTGCATAGCAGCAAGCACTTGCATATTTTTTCTACCATCGGTAAAAGGTACAATTACATTTTCAATATGATTGCCTTGTTGTTGCTTTATGTTTTTGAAAACAGGAAGCGATTGTACACTAAGCTCATCTTTCTTACGCAAGTAATTGGCAATGCTTTCGCTGTATAATTTTTCAGACAAAGTTTGGTGTGATGATTTATGTAACTCATCGGCAGTGATACTACTATCTACGCCAAAGTTTACAATTACTGCCAAGTGGAAACCTTCGTAATCGTTTTGCTCTTTAAAGCTGGCCACCAACGCTTCGGCTACGCTATAAAAAGCATTGTCTAAGTCTAAGGCCAATCTTTCGCCAAACAAAGCATGGCTGCGTTTTGCATAAATAACAGTACGTTGTTTGTTCATTACATCATCGTACTCTAACAAACGTTTTCTTATACCAAAGTTATTTTCTTCTACCTTCTTTTGGGCACGTTCAATGCTTTTGGTAATCATGCTGTGCTGTATCACTTCGCCTTCTTTATAGCCAGCAAAGTCCATTACTTTGGCAATACGTTCGCTGCCAAACATTCTCATTAAATCATCTTCTAAAGCCACAAAAAATTGAGAAGAACCAGGATCGCCTTGACGACCAGCACGACCACGAAGCTGTCTATCTACTCTGCGAGATTCATGTCTTTCGGTACCAATAATAGCCAAACCACCAGCTTCTTTTACACCAGGCCCAAGCTTAATATCTGTACCACGACCAGCCATGTTGGTAGCTATGGTAACAGCACCAGCAATACCTGCTTCTGCTACAATTTGAGATTCACGAGCATGTTGTTTGGCATTTAATACATTGTGAGGAATTTGCTTTTGCCTCAACATTCTGCTAAGCAATTCACTTACTTCAACCGAAGTAGTACCAACTAACGATGGACGACCAGCTTCTCTTAAGCGTACAATTTCATCTATTACAGCACCAAATTTTTCACGTTTGGTTTTGTACACTAAATCTTGTTCATCGTTTCGTATTAAATTATTGTTGGTGGGAATATTAACCACATCTAATTTATAAATATCCCACAACTCGGCAGCTTCTGTTTCTGCAGTACCCGTCATACCACACAGTTTGTGGTACATTCTAAAATAGTTTTGAAGGGTTACTGTTGCATAGGTTTGCGTAGTAGCTTCAATCTTCACATTTTCTTTGGCTTCAATGGCTTGGTGCAATCCATCGCTGTACCTACGGCCATCCATTATACGGCCTGTTTGTTCATCTACAATTTTTACACCATCATCTATTACTACATACTCTACATCTTTATCAAATAAAGTATAAGCTTTTAGTAATTG
>JAYVRD010000060.1:0-2589 GCA_043776595.1 Chitinophagaceae bacterium
TTGCGTCGCACTCTTGTACGTTCTTTACATTGGGCAACTTTTATCGAAGTGAAGATTACGAAAACGAAAACCCCTATTTTAAAACCAATTATTGGTATAAACCACCTTCTTCCATATTTACCAAATAGGGCGATAGCACTTCTTCCGTTCCTGCATGTATGCCACCACTATATATTGCAAATGCAGCAACACCTAAGGCCAATCTTAATGGAATTACTTTACTTCTAAATCTCTCTAAACTCAAAGTATAAAAAGCCCTGCCCGATTTGTACAATGGAAATGCCTGACCAGCATACACCAAAAATATTTGATTGCCATCGCATACGCCAACAATTTTTTGGGCAATAAACTCGCTGCTATCTTTGTCTTTTAAATATACGTAAGGCATTATATGCTGCACTTTTTGCAAAGTAAATGGAACGTTTACTGGGGTATTATTTTGTAATTGTTCTATTGTGTAGTACACCCCTTTTGTAAGGTTAGTTGCAGAATGGATAGGAAATTGATAGCGGCGGTTTCTTATAGAATCAATTTGTAGAAGCGTAAATGTTTTGGTATTTAATAGTTTTTGTACACTCAGTTTTTCATAAATTTTATTCGCTGTTATTTCTATCGCATCCGATATTAACGAACCAGCACAATTAACAATTTTCTTTTTTATAGAAATTGAATCTTCAATAATAGTTAGTGGGGTGTAAGCACCATTTTTTTGCGTATAAGATTTTATCCTAAAAATTAAAGTTGCCCCAGTTTCGCTGCCTCTGTTGCTTATCCATAAATCTTCTATCGATAGTAAAATATCCTCTTTTTGCGTAGCATCAGTTAAGTACAGTGAAAAAATTTCAGCTAAAGAGCCTTTTACAACAACTTCATTGTGCCTATTAAAGTTGTTTAGAAAGAAGCTTACTCTCACAGTATCAGGTCGGTTATCAATAACAGTAACCGAATGAAATTTGTGTGCAATTCCTTTTTTAGAAATTGAACGTGTAGAAATTTCGTTTTTATAAATCCCTTTAAAAAACTCATCAGCTGTGGGTATTGTTTTCTGCCCAAAACTATTTTTAGTAAGCAATACAATAGCCACAAACAGCAAAAATTTACGCAATAAAAAAGTCATATCGTACTTTTTGATATGGCTTAAAGATAGTGCAATTTTATATTGCTACTTCATCCGCTCCTTCAAAAATTTTATTGCTTTTTCGTGAGCATCTTCGGTTGCATCTTTTTTATAGCTTGGGTTGCTAGGGTTGGCAAAACCATGCCCAGCATCATATATGTAAACTCCTGACTTCCGAACTTTTTCAAAAAATCTCATATAATACTAATTATAATATTAATTAGTCCAATTAATGCCTGTAAATATGTAGCTAAATCTACAAGTGTTCTTCACTCTCTCATTTGACAAAGTATTTGTTGCAGTCGTTATAAATTCACTTACTTCATTTAAGTTTTTATAAAGTTTGTTGGTGAATTTTCTTTTGAGGATTGCCAAAATATTTTCTGCTAGGTTAAGTTCAGGGCTGTAAGGAGGTAAAAATAATAAGCCAATATTTTCAGGTATTATTAGCATTTTGCTTTATGGAAAGCTCCATTATCTAATACCATTATTTTGAACTCATCTGGGTTTTGTGCTGAAAACTCATCTAAGTATATTTGAAAATTAGCAGTGTTGCGGTTAGGCATTTCTAACAAAAATTTATCTTCGTTAATTGGCCGAGAACACTCCAAATAAGTACAGCGTTTTAAATATCTGATGGAAAGGACAAATAGGTTTCATGCCCTTTACATTTAAAGCTTTGCCATTATTGGCAAAAGAAGAAGTGATTGAAACTACAAACACTTATGGAATATCGAAAAAGCATTTAGAATCAGCAAAAACGAAATTAAAATACGCCCTATATATCATTACAAAAATCAAAGAATACAAGCTCATATTTGCTTGTAGTTTATTACCTATAAAGTGTACAAAGAGCTAGAACGACAACTTAAGAAAATGAAAGCAGCATACAGTGTAGAAAAAGCTATTGAAATTGCAAAAACAATCTATACCATTAAAGCTGTAAAACCAGCTTCAAAGCAACTCTTTGAAAATGTATTGTTGCTCAATGAAGAACAACAAAATCTCTACAAATTATTTTATCCCTAAAAATGGGTGTCCCAGTTCGGAAGACAGGAAAGAGGGCGATGTAAAATAAAAAAGCCTCACAGTAAACTGTAAGGCCTAATAAATATGGCAGCTACCTACTCTCCCAGCATAACGCAAGTACCATCGGCCATGAGGGGCTTAACTTCTCTGTTCGGAAAGGGAAGAGGTGAACACCCTCGGCAAAACCACCATAAGAATATTGAGTATATAACTCACAATAAGATACATATTGGAAAAGTAAAATCATAATAGAATAAAAAATAAAGCTTACGGGTAATTAGTACTACTTGGCTTTGCTATTACTAGCTTTACACCTATAGCCTATCAACGTCGTAGTCTCCGACAACCCTTAAAAGTAAACTCATCTTGTGGAAGGTTTCACGCTTAGATGCTTTCAGCGTTTATCCTTGCCGTGCGTAGCTACTCTGCATTACACCTGGCGG
>JAYVRD010000061.1:0-2585 GCA_043776595.1 Chitinophagaceae bacterium
ATGCTTGTGGCTGCTTTGGCGATTGTGTACCACTTACGCCAACACAAACTTTTACTAAAGATGTAGCATTGCTGCTAATGATTATTATATTGTTGCTAAACGTAAGTAAGCTACCAATGTATTGTTCAGCTAAAATTTCTTTTGCAGTTGTTGTTTTTAGTTTAGTAGCAGTAAGTGGTATGCAATGGTATGTACTACGATATTTACCTTTTATAGATTGCCTACCTTATGCCAAAGGCAAAAATATAATTGAACAAATGAAAACACCTGCTGGTGCTGTGCCAGATGAATTTGGCATAACCTTTACCTACAAAAAAAATGGTGTGATAAAAGATTATGTAACCGATAGTCTGCCAGACGATCTTGATAGCACCTACGAATTTGTTGGGCGTAAAGAAATATTGATAAAAAAGGGCAATGGGTTAAAGGCTAAGATTGTAGATTTTAGTTTACAAAGTTTGGCTGGTACAGATACAACTATGGATGTGTTGCAACAAAGAAATTTAATGCTTTTTGTAAATAATTTTGATAAGGTAGCCGATTGGAAAAATGATTTTTTACAAGCAGTAGATACTGCCCAAGTAAAAGGTTTGCCAATATATGTTGTTACTTCTATGCCTGAAAGGGCAAGTGAAATTTTTGGTACAAAAGTTACAGTGCTAAAATGTGATGCCACTATAATAAAAACAGCTGTACGTGTAAACCCTAGTTATGTATTTAATAAGAATGGGTACGTGCTAGATAAGCTAAGCTGGAGAAATGGAAAGAAGATAAATTTTTGGCTGCATAGCTATACGATGTTGTTTACCAATTAATAAAACTTGATGAGTCGTTTATTTTATATTATCATTCTTATTTTCTCCATTACTGCTTTTGCAAATGGACAAGATGATAAGTTTGACAAACTGACAAACGATTTTTTGTTTAGAATGCCAAACTTTCAAGCAGATAGCACCACACAAGCTTTTCTAAAAAAGTACGTTCCTTTTCTTGTAAAAAAACCTACACCAGGTGGATGGATTGCATATCCACCTAAAAGAGAATTACCACCAGAGTTACTAACCATACATGCTTTTGAATTTAAGAAACACCCATTTGTAAACCTAAAGTTTCGCAATGGTATTTTTGAATTTTTGACTACAGAAATAAATAATGAAGTAGTCATGTGGCGTACATGTAATGTGTGGTTCATTTTTAATAATAGAAAAGATGCTGATATAGCATTTAAACAAATTCAACTACTCTTTAATAAAGTATCATCTTCTAAAAAAATTTATCAAAAAGGCTATAAGAAAATTGCAGAGTATAAAACCAAAACAGAAAAGAGATGGATTCCAGATGTTCAAATTGTTTTAACCAAAGATGAAATTGATGGTAGAATATATAAAATTTTGTTTAGAAGAATTATCTTACCAATTAACTAATAACCCAATTAACCAAAACCCCATTGCTCCACTTCATCACAAAAAAACTCATGTATGGCTTGCTAGTATTAGCAGGTGTGGTGGTAATTGTATTCTTTTTATTTCAAGGCTTTGGCGATCCTGCACGTTTGGTTTTAGGGCAAACAGGCGATAGCACCACAATCAAAAACATTCGTAAAGAGCTAGCTTTAGACCAACCCAAGTGGAAGCAATTTGTACTTTACCTAAATGATGTTTCTCCTTTAGCTGTTCACAATAAAGAAGAAATAAAAACCAAACAACTCAAAGGTTTTTTTATTGGTGGCAATAATAAATTTGCCATTAAACTACCTTACCTACGTCGCAGCTATCAAACCAAAAAAAATGTAAGCGAAGTGTTAACCGATGCCTTACCTCGAACAATGCTTTTAGCACTGGCAGCCATGTTAATAGCTATCGTATTTGGCATCTTGTTGGGTATAGTAGCAGCAGTAAAACAAAATACTTGGCTGGATACAGGTAGTATTTTTGCAAGTGTGCTAGGCATTTCTGCCCCATCATTTTTTATGGGTATTGTGCTGGCGTATGTGTTTGGCTTTGTGCTTAGTAGCTACACAGGCTTGCACCTTACCGGCAGTTTGTATAATGTAGATGCTTTTAATGGCAACCAATTGCAGCTTAAAAATTTAATACTACCAGCTATTACTTTAGGCATTCGTCCATTGGCTATTATAACGCAGCTTACACGTAGTGCCATGCTAGATGTGCTTGACCAAGATTTTATACGTACCGCCTACGCCAAGGGTCTTAGCAAAACCCAAGTAGTTTTTAAACACGCATTACGCAATGCTCTCAATCCAGTTATTACTGCCATTACAGGTTGGTTTGCAGAGTTGCTAGCAGGTGCTTTTTTTGTAGAATACATTTTTGGCTGGCAGGGCATTGGAAAAATAACTGTCAATGCATTGGAGAAATTGGATTATCCGGTTGTGATGGGATCAGTATTGGTAGCCGCTACTTTTTTTATCCTGATCAATATCCTTGCTGATATTTTATATGGGGTGATAGATCCGAGGGTGAGAGTTGAATGAGATAATAATTGTTATTTGACAATTTTATTTAAACTGCCGTTGCTACATTATCTTTCTTTAATACAATCGCGATGGGATTGAATAAATTAAA
>JAYVRD010000062.1:0-2584 GCA_043776595.1 Chitinophagaceae bacterium
TTATTGAAAAATGCGGCTTCATTTATTAATGAAGGTGTTGAAGTTGATTTAAAATTGACTCCATTGATTAAAATCAATAAATTTAGTGCTGATGTCAAAATCAACTATTCTTACCAACAAAATAAAGTGTATAAAGTATTAGATGGTGGTGTAGATGAATTAGGTATTGGTAATGGTAATTTCATTATTAAAGGCGAAGCTGCATACACTTTTAAATTAAGTGATTATGTAAGAGATCCATTAGGTCGTGTAGTTGTTAATCAATCAACTGGTTACCCAAGTTTAGATCCTACCGTGAAAAAATTCGGAAAAACACTACCTACACATTTTTTAGGTATTAATGTAGGGTTGAATTACCAACGTTTTTCTTTGAACATCGTTGCTGATTACAGAGCTGGAGCTCAAATTTATAATGGTATTGGCCCTGATATGGATTTCACTGGTATTTCTGCAAGAAGTGGTCAAAACAGTCGTCAGCGTTTTGTATTCCCTAATTCTGTTTATTATGATGGAACTAAATATGTAACCAACACTAACATTTACACACAAAGCGGTGGTTATGGTTTTTGGGAATCTAGTGCTTATAACCGTTCCATCAATTCAAACTATTTATGTACTGCTGATTTCTGGAAGTTAAGAGAAGTTGCTTTATCGTACAATGTACCTGTAAGTATTTTTGGTAAAAAAGTGCCTATTAAAGGAGCTACTTTTACTTTAACTGGTCGTAACTTACTTACATTCTTACCAAAGAGTAACGAATGGACAGATCCAGAATTCTCTAACACAACAGGTAATGCACAAGGTGTAAATAATAGTTTCAATACACCACCAACAAGAATTTGGGGTGCGAATATTACCTTAAACTTCTAATTAACAGCAAACACTAAAAAGAATGAAAATGAAAAAAATTTCAATGATAACGTTGGTGCTTGCAAGTATTTTTATTGCAAACCAAAGTTGTAAAAAAAGTTATTTCGATATTAATAGAGACCCAGTAAATGCTACAGACAGCACGGTTTCGTACGATGTTATTTTACCATCGGCTTTAGCTAGTACAGGTTCTATGGTAGCTAACCAATGGGCTTTCTTACAAAACTGGATGGGTTACTGGGCACGTTCTGGAAGCTATTCAGCAAATTCTGTTGAAGAAACCTATAATATCACTACTAGTTTTGGAAATGGTATTTGGAACAGCATTTACGACAATAGCTATGATTATTTGGTAGCCCAAAACAAAGCTAAAGCAGCAGGTGCTGGATTTTATGAAGGTATTGCACGTATTATGAGGGCTCATAATTACGCAATATTGGTAGATGTATACAATAATGTACCCTACACAGAAGCTGGAAAAGGTGGTGCTAATATTGCCCCCATTTATGATAATGGTATTAGTGTGTACAAAGATTTATTTAAACAAATTGACACTGGTATTGCTTTAATTAAAGCTGCTACAACTGTAGGTGTTAATAAAGACATAGCCACAAACGATGTTATGTTTAAAGGCGATAAAACCTTGTGGGCTAAGTTTGGTAATACACTTAAACTACGCATGATTATGCACATGTTTAAAGTGCCTGCTGCAGAATTTGATAGAGCTACAGAACTAACTAAAATTGCTACCGAGGGTAGTGGATATTTAGGAGCTGGTCAAAATGCTTCTGTAAATCCTGGCTACCGCCAAGATAAGCCAAGTCCTTTCTACAATACATTTATTAAAGATGCAGCAGGTAATGCTACTGCAAATAATAGATATTATGCTGCTAATGCTTGGGGTCTTGAGTATTATAAATGGGATGGAGATCCACGTTCTACTAAATTTTATGCACCAGCTGGGGGAACAGGTACTACCTATACAGGTGTAGCTTATGGCTTGCCTCCATCTACTGCTAATGCTTATACTAGTTTGTCTTTAATTGGCAATGGATTGGGTAAAAATTATGATCAAGCTGCTTGGGTTTTAACAGGCACTGAAAGTCTTTTCTTACAAGCAGAAGCTATTCAAAGAGGTTTTATAGCTGGTAATGCACAAGCAACGCTTTCTGCAGCCATTACAGAATCTTTTGTATGGTTGGGTTTAACAAGTGCACAAGCATCCACTTATATTGCTAACAATGGTACTTATGCCGATGTTGATATTACAGCAGCTACTACACCTACATCACCTACTGCAACTGCATCTGGTGATAAAAACTATACCATCGTTAACCAAAAAATGTTTGCTTTAAATGGTATTTCGCCTTTTGAAGTTTGGACAGATTGGAGAAGAACTGATATAGCTTATGCAGGTGCTCCATCTGGTGGTTATGTTGCTGGACCTGTATTATCAGTTTCACCAGGGTTGCAACCAGGTACTAAAATACCTACAAGATTGTTTTATCCTCAAAGCGAGTATAACTTTAATAGTGCTAGTGTAGCTGCACAAGGTACAATTACTGCACAAACTAAAGTGTTTTGGGATCGTTAATACAATCAATATAATTTAGAAAATTTTAAACTTAAACATTATGCAAAAAGTCATTTCCAAAATAAGCTTGTTGCTTTTATCGGCAGCCATGTTTACAGGATGCTTGAAAGATAAAGGTTT
>JAYVRD010000063.1:0-10050 GCA_043776595.1 Chitinophagaceae bacterium
TCATCCTTTAAAACGATAAACCAACTTTTTGCAACAGCCTTTTTTATCCACTTGTACACATAATGGTGTAACACAAAAACGTTTTTAGACAGATTCTAAGACTAGAAGAATTACATAAAAAATCTATTGAACTAGTTCATCAATTTTCTGAGATTCCTTTTAAAGATATAAAAAGAAAACATATTGAGGCTCTGTCTAGTCAAATAGCAACTTCCTTAATTACACTTAAAATTTGTTTTAAGTTCACAGAATCAAATAAACAAGATTTTGAGAAACTTCTAAATAATGACCCAACTCAAATTGACAATTATATCCACACTTTCAAGCAAAATATAATTGAAGCAATTTTAGACACAGCACTTTTTCAAACAGAATTAGTTTTACGTACCCTATACTCCAAATTGACTGGCGAAAACCCAACCAAAGAAGGGAATATAAATAAAATTATTGCGACGCTTTTTGAAGATGTAGAAAACAATTGGCAAAAGGAAGAATCAAAGCTTTTGGTTCTATTTTGGACTATGAGAAATACAATACATACAGGTGGAATTTATTACAAAAAGCCGGAAGGATATAGTGTGACATACAAAGAGAAAGAATACAAATTTGAATTTGAAAAGTCCTTTCAATTCTTAGACGACAATCATATCCTTGATTTACTCTCTGACTTCTTAGACAGCATAAGCTATTTGTTTAAGTCTGAAAAAATAACAGATTTAGGAGATATTGAACATCCTTCATATTTTGCATTGGGGTACGTTTAAAAATACAGCAGCCCTCTTTATTATGCTTGATTTTCAGCTTAATGTTATAATTTCAGCTTATGAATAAAACATCAACAATATTGCAATTATCAAATTCGGTTATCGGCTGACGGAACTCGAAATCCCAAAAACGCGAAGCCTTGTTTGTTATGCGTTATATTACATAAATTTAAACCTCACTAAAAATGACAAAGAGATGCTTATTATCAATTGTTGGTGTACTATTATTTCTTTCCAATTGTACTAGCCAAATTCCAAAAGAAAAATTGAAAACTATTGATAGCATTCTTTTGGGACAAACAAGAGATGATTTTCAAAAACAATTGACAAAATTGAAGATACCAAATAGAGACTTTTATACACAATGGCTACTATCCAACCCGGAAAAAAGATTAAAAAATAAAATCAATCTTTACTACACAAAGCAATTCAACTTTGATGAATTTATTGATAAGACAAACTCAATAGAACACTTTGGTGTTTTTATGCCTGAGTTTCTAGACAATAAAATTTTAACCTCATTAACAATTTTATTGGGACATACAAACGAATCTCGAATTTCATCAGATAGTGTGATAGAAAAAGGCAAGTACTTACAGTTTAGACAAGATGTTTCAAAGGAAATAATTAGAAAGATTGAAAATTTATATACTGTTAAATACGGCAAACCTTTAACTTTATTGGACACTACAATAGATTCAGGATATTATCTTTTGTTTGAAAATACAATACAGAAAAAAACAATTGAATCATACGAGCACTATACTTATAGATGGAAGACTGAGTATTTCGATATTATCTTTTTTAGTGGGGTGGATATTAATGCTTATTACGTACATGGAGAAGGTTATAGTCAATCAACTAATAGACTTTTTTCAAATTTGCGTGAAGGTGAAATTAGTGGAAATCAACAGCCATGTTATTCTGTTCCTTACATAAAATATGAACTCAATTCAAAAGGTTTAAAAAAACTTAATATTAACAACTTGAACTTATAAATTATGACACCAATAGAACTTAAAACTAGTTTTATTGAAAACTCACCTTTTTAAATAAAAAGAACCAATACAGAAATAATTGATTTCAAAGAAGACTCTGTATTGATAAATAATAAACTCTTTGAAAATATTATTATTTCAAAAACAGACTATGAGTTTTCTATTAAATACCAAAATTGTTTATTTCCGTTTTATGAAAATTTAAAAATTTCATTTCGAGACCATGCGAACTTTCCAATCATTATCAACTATGATGCACAGAAACTTAAAAATGACAAGTTAAGGAATGAAATATCTGAAGATGCATTTCTAATATTGATTAACGTGAAATAAATCTGTACTTAGTTAAACAGAGTTTACATTACATTATTAAAGTCTATAAAATGAAACTATTTATTGCTGTATTATTTTCATTAATCGTAGTTCCATCATATTCACAAAATAAAATTTATGTGGGAACTAAAAGCTATGAAGCTACAAGCACTTGGAATTTTTTGAAAAAAGAAAAATATGCTAACTATCAATATGACGCAACCCTTGATGTTACAATCGCCAAATCAAAAAATGGCGGCTATATGATGCTATCAACTGGAGGAGTTTTTTTTGCAACTCAAAGTATTGGAGGAACAATTTTGTTATATTTAAGTAACGGAAAAGCATTAACAGTAACAAATCGCTTGCACAAAGATTTTGCTGATGAGAAATCAACTGTAATCTATTCTATTTCGTCATCACAGATAAATACACTTAGGGCAGTCAACATCTCACAAATTCGTTACTCTATTGTGTCTAGTTATAACAAGGCAGGTTTTACTGCTCAAAATCGATATAACAAAAGTTTTGAACTTAATGAATACGATGAAGGCGTTTATGCCACATCTGAAGAGATAAATGAACTTTTTAAAAATTAATTCTTTATTCTCCGCAAAGTCTTCTTTAAATGATCACTACAACTTAAAACGTAAGCTAAATTTTAAACCTTCGCCTCAGTGTCTCTTTTTAGTGGACGCTTGTAGTTAGCTGGTGTTCTTCGCTTCGGTCTTCGCCAATGTTGGGTGTTTTGCACCAACATTGTATTGGGTTAATTGCTTCATTCCTAAGGTTTTATTCTCCGGAGAGTCTTCTTTAAATTATCACAACATCTTAAAACGTAAGCTAAATTCTAAACCTTCGCCTTAGTGTCACTCCCTAGAGGACCCTGAGGGTTAAAGAATGAAAACTACTACACCAAACTTAATGCACATTAGGCAGCAATCAATACGCCCAACTTTAAAATATTTTTAATCGCTTCGGTAAAAGCTACTTGCTTATTCGTAGTTTAACATGTGCCCTTCAACTCCGCTCAGGATAAACTTGCAACCGCAGCTCAATTTTTATTCTACAGCTTGCCCAAAAAATCCCCTTCACATTAAATTCCTACTAAGTTTTTGCAACTATGTTGTAATTTAAAATTCATTTCTATATTTGCAACAGTGTAGCAAATTATAAATTATGAAAAAAATTGTGTTTGTATCTATCGCCATCTTTTTATTAGGAGCAAAACTCTTAGCTCAACAACATTTTGCAGGAGAGAACTACGCTTTAAAAGCACCCACAAAAGCCAGTTTAGTTGGGCGTGTATTAGATGATAAAGGCAACGCCCTAGCTGGTGCAGCCATTTTTGTACACGATATAAAAACAGGTGCTATTGCTGCCAACGATGGTAGTTACGCTATTTTAAAAATACAAGCCGGCAAGTATTTGGTAGAAGTTTCTTATTTAGGCTTTGGCTCTATTATAGAAACCATAGACATTGTGGGAGATGTAAAAAGAGATTTTGTACTGAGCCAAAAAGTTACAGAACAAGAGGCTGTAACCGTTACTGGCAATGCATCTGCTACAAGGGTTAAACAATCGGCACAGCCTGTAACTATTGTAAAACATTTAGATTTATTAAAAACATCATCTACCAACCTGATAGATGCATTGAGCAAAACGGTACCCGGTTTGAGTGCTTTATCTACTGGTCCTGCTATTTCTAAACCCATTATTCGTGGTTTGGGTTATAACCGTATGGTTTTGGTAAACGATGGTGTACGCCAAGAAGGTCAACAATGGGGCGATGAACACGGCATTGAAATAGATGCTGCCAGTGTACAACGTGCAGAAGTGTTGAAAGGTCCAGCATCGCTAATGTATGGTAGTGATGCCATGGCTGGCGTGGTAAATATTTTAACCAATGTGCCAGTAGAACAAGGCAGCATAAAAGGAAATATAGCTACCGAATACATGAGCAATAATAATTTGTATGGCTTTAATGGCAACGTTGCAGGGCATTTAAAAAATGGTTTTAACTGGAATGTTTATGGCACGTATAAAAATGCAGCAGATTATAAAAATAAGTTGGATGGAAGGGTTTATAACAGCAGGTTTAATGAAGCCAATGTTGGTGGCTATATTGGTATTAATAAACATTGGGGCTACGCACATGTATTGGTAAGCAGTTTTAACCAGCAAGTGGGTTTAATAGAAGGTGAGAGAGATAGTGCTACTGGTAAGTTCCTAGTATTTGCTGGTACACCAGCAGAACATATAGCTACCGATGCAGAACTTACTGCAAGAGCAATGGTAACGCCTTACCAAAAAATTAATCACTTTAAAGTAACGAGCGATAATAGTTTTATTTTAAACAATGGTAATAGACTTACGCTTACTATAGCGTATCAACGCAATCAACGCAGAGAGTTTGGCGATTATACAGCACCTACAACGCCCAATTTATATTTTGATTTAAACACCATCAACTACAACCTGCAATATCACTTTGCAGAAAAGAAAGGTTGGAAAACTTCTATAGGTATTAATGGTATGCAGCAAACTAACAAAAACAAAGCTACTAATGTATTAATACCAGAGTATAGCTTGTTTGATGCTGGTGCATTTGTGTATATAAAAAAATCCATCAACCCAAAAACAACATTGAGTGGGGGTATACGCTACGATTATAGAAATGTAAATAGTAAACTATTGAGCCAAAGTGGTGTAACTAAATTTGCACCCTTTACCAAAAATTTTGGAAACGTAAGTGGCAGTATTGGCATAAGCCACGAAGCCAGCAAAACCGTAACACTAAAAGCTAATGTTGCTAGAGGATATAGAGCACCCAGCATAGCCGAGCTTGCCAGCAATGGTGCACATGAAGGAACGAATAGGTACGAGTATGGCGACAATAATTTAAAAACAGAAACTTCTTTGCAAGCCGATGCTGGTATAGACATTAATACAGAGCATGTAAGTTTTGGAGCCAATGTTTTTTACAACAACATCAACAATTACATTTATTACAGTAGGCTTGCTAATAAACTTGGTGGCGATAGTTTGGTAAATGTAAACGGCAACTTCATTGATGCTTTTAAGTTTAGACAAGCAAGTGCAGCGTTGTATGGTTTTGAACTAAAGTTTGACATACACCCACACCCACTAGATTGGTTGCACTTTGAAAATAGTGTAGCATTTGTAAGAGGTAACTTCAACCAAAAAATTGAAGGCAACGATAACTTACCATTTATACCAGCACCTAGTTTTAAAAGTGAACTAAGAGGCGATTTTAAAAAGTTAGGAAATAGTTTTGCCAACTTGTATGTAAAATTAGAAATGCTGGCTACCACTAAACAAACGCATGTATTTACTGCTTACGATACAGAAACTCCGACTGATGATTATACTTTATTCAATGCTGGCTTTGGCACCGATGTTACAGCTAAAAAGAAAACTTTATTTAGCCTATATGTAGCCTATAACAACATAGGGAATGTGAGTTATCAAAACCATTTAAGCAGATTAAAGTATGCTGCTTATAACTATGCTAATGGGAGGAATGGCGTGTATAACATGGGTAGTAATTTAAGTTTGAAAGTGAATGTGCCGTTGGGGAGATAGTTTTTAGTTGGCAATCCACAGTTAAGAAGTAGGAGTGAAGTTAAGAATATAGTGAATGCCGAATAATGAACAAAATGTACAAGTGTGCATACTTCGACTAAGCTAAGTACTGGCTACACCGAAGCCCAATAGTAGCACTACTGCTAAGACCATAAAAAAACTGGCACACAAATTTGCGTGGCAGTTTTTTTATTTAAAAGATGGCATCTTTCACTATTGACTATTCACTACTTAATTTTTTCTTATCACCCACTTCATCATTTCTTTCCAAGTTACTTTTTTGCCGTACATTAAAATACCTGTTCTATAAATTTTGCCTGCTACCCAAGTGGTGCCTAAAAAGCCGAGTACTAAAAACACCATGCTTAATATTAATTGAAAAACTGAAACCCCATCGGGTACGCCATGTGCTACACGAGCCATCATAACTACTGGCGATGTAAGAGGAAATAAACTACCAAATACTGCTATGTTACTGTTGGGATTGTTAACGGCTTGCATCATAATTACCATACCAAAAACAATGGGCATTACTATTGGCAAGGTTAAGCTCTGTGCACCTTGTGGGTCGTCGCTAGCAGTGCTGCCTACAGCTGCAAACAATGAAGAGTATAAAAAATACCCACCTAAAAAATAAAAGATAAAGCATCCAATAATAAGTGGAAAGTTAATTTGACTTAGTCCTTGCATAATACCATTCATAGCACCACTTTGTTGAGCAGCATTAGCAGCACCTATCATACCTGGTTGCATGGGTTGGTTTTGCATGCTGTGCATTAAATTAGGAAAAATAAGTGGCAGCAATAATTGCAAACCCACCACTAATACTATCCAAATTAGAAACTGTATTAAACCTACGCTACCAATACCAATAATTTTACCCATCATTAATTGAAAAGGCTTTACACTGCTTACCATTACTTCGGCAATACGGTTTGTTTTTTCTTCCATTACACCACGCATAACCATGGTGCCATAAATAAGTAAAACAATATATACCAGCATACCTGTGCCAAAACCTACACCATAACTAATACCTGCTTTATTATAACTTTCAACAGTATTTTTTGTAGTCGTAAATTTTATACCATTTGTTTTTTGTAGGCTATCAAGTGTTGCTTTACTAATATTTAAGTTGCCTGTTAATTTTCTTTCTTCTAAAGTATTGCTTATTTTACGACTTAGTTTTTCCCTTGTCATTATACCAATACTTTTCCCTGAAATTATTTGCAAAGAATCTAGATTACTATTTAGATTAAACGTTTTCGGTACAAGTACAAAAGCATCATATTTTTTTTCATCTACCTGCTTACTTAGCGATGTTGCTGTTTCGTTTTGTACAAATACAAAATTTATGTCGCCGCCTTTGTCTTTTAAATCACCATTAAAAATATTGGCCTCATCAGCTACAGCAATTTTAAAATTATCGGTCGTTTTTATACTAAAATAAATAATCAAAGCATACAAGCCAAAGATGAGTAAAGGCAAGCCAATGGTAGAAAGTAAGAAAGTTTTCTTTTGCACACGAGATAAAAATTCTCTGCGTGCTATTAATGAAATTTTGCTCATAAAAAGTAGTTTGTTGGGTTTGTGTTTTATTTTTTGGTTACCAGCTTTTGTATTTCAATTAAGCATCGGTTGCGTCGCACATGTTTAGCTGTAGTTAGTTTATTAAGCTTTTATGATGCACGCACATCCACCTTACTCTACATTTACAAAAGCCCTTGCTGTAGATTTTGTGCCATGCACCAGTTGAATAAAAATTTCGTTTAAACTGGGTAGTATTTCATTAAAACTTTCAACGGTTATACCTTGTTGTATAAAATGTTGTAGCACATCGTTACTTCTAAAGCCATCATTAATTTTTACAGTAAAAGCATTTGCTTTTTCATCTAATATACTAAAGCTATTGCTGCTTTTATTGGCAGGTACTTCGTGTAGCTTAATGCTAAACTTGTTTTCTTTATATTGTTGTTTTACACCTTGTACAGTACCATCTAAAATTTTCTTTCCCATGTTCACCAATACGATATGATCGCAAATTTCTTCAACCTGCTCCATACGGTGTGTACTAAAAATTATCGTACATCCACGTTGAGACAAACCATAAATTTCATCTTTAATTAAATCTGCATTTACTGGGTCAAGTCCGCTAAAAGGTTCATCTAGTATTATTAATTTCGGTTCGTGCAATACTGTAATTACAAACTGCAACTTTTGCTGCATACCCTTACTAAGATCTTCTACTTTCTTATTCCACCAGCTTTCCATTTCCAGTCTCTTAAACCAATACTTTATTTTCTCCATAGCATCGGCTTTACTCATCCCTTTTAGTTGGGCTAGGTATAAAGCTTGTTCACCAATTTTCATTTTTTTATACAAGCCACGTTCTTCGGGCATGTAGCCCAATTTAATAATGTCGTTGATGGGGTCAAACTTTTTACCATCTAAAATAATACTACCACTATCTGGGTAAAAAATACCCGTAATCATGCGTATTAAAGTGGTTTTACCAGCACCATTAGGGCCAAGCAGCCCAAATATGCTACCCTGTTTAATGTTGAAGCTAATATCATCCACTGCTTTTTGGGTGGCAAAATATTTTTGAAGATTTTGTAGCTCAAGAATGTTACTCATAATGCGTTGGTTTATATTTCAAATGTACAGTTAAGGCATACAACAGAGGTGGTTTTCTATTGCTATGCACATTATTAGTTGCTCCTCTTATCTAATTATTACATTAGAATCCAAATATTCTTATAGTTTCGTTACCTTTTAATAAAACATAAACTATGAAGATGTTGAAACAGAGATTGCCTATACTATTTTTATCCCTTATTCTTATTACTACTTGCAGTTGGGGCTTTTTAGTGCATCGTACCACCAACCAATTAGCCATTTACCAGTTGCCAATCGAGTTGCAAGCCTTCTTTTTTAAAAACGAAGAGTACATAGTAAAAAATGCACCACGACCCGATACTAGAAGAAATCAAGACAGTACCGAAGCCACCAAACATTTTATAGACCTTGAAATGTATGGTAATGATGCAGCCAATACGATGCCTTATGATTGGGAGACTGCTGCAATAAAATACAATGCCGATACCTTAAAAAAGTATGGCCATGTGCCTTATGTAATTATGGATATGAAAGCTAAGCTTACCAATGCTTTTAAAACCAACAATAAAGACAGTATACTTTTTTATGCAGCCGATTTAGGGCATTATATTGGAGATGCAAATGTACCCTTGCATACCTCTATGTACTACGATGGTATGGATAGCACCCAAAAAGGGCTGCATAGTTTATGGGAAACGATGATACCAGAAATAGAAATGGAAACTTATAATTTACATTCTAACCATGATGCAACTTATTTAGATAAACCAGAAGAAGCAGTTTGGGCAGCTATACGCCGTGCAGCCGCTTTAGTGCCAGATGTGTTTGGCAAAGAAATAGAAGTAAGCAAAAGTTTTACATTCGAAACAAAATATAGAACACAAATACGCCGTGGCAAAGAAGTTAGAAGTTATACAAGTGCTTTTGCAAAAGCGTATTCGGCTGCATTAAAAAATACTGTAAACGAGCAATTGGTTTACTCAGCAGATTTGATTGCAGATTTTTGGTACACCGCTTGGGTAGATGCCGGCAAGCCAACATTGAATTATACTTTGAGTACAAGTGATAGTGATGATTTGAAAAAAGAAACAGAAGCCTACAAAAATAACAGCCTTATAAAAGATAAATTGTTGAGGGCAAAGCAAAATGAAAAGAGTACTGATTAATTGTTTGCAATAAACAACTTGCTGTGCTATCTTGCAAGTATGGAGTATTTAAACTTTAGAAATTTTTATGTAGCAGCAGCTATTAGTTTTTTGGCTGCTGCTATTATTTATTTGGGTTCATTTATTATTACTAAAAACGAATTTTTTTTATTGGTAAACGAAGATTTAGGATCTATTCCCGATACTTTTTTTCACTACTACACTTATGTAGGCGATGGGTTGATGTGGTTGCCGCTGCTGCTACTGTTTATTCTGCATCGCAAAAAATTTATACCATTATTAGTAGCGGTTTTTATTTTTTCTACGCTATTTACACAGCTTTGTAAATATGTTATTCTACCAAACGAACCCCGACCCATAAAAGCTATTGCTGATATTACTTTAATACATACCGTGCCAGGTGTAGAGCTGCACGAAGTATCCAGTTTCCCATCTGGCCACACAACTACAGCTTTTTGTTTTTACTTTATTGTTTGTTTGGTATTGGTCGAAAGTTGGACTATCCCTCTTGGCTTTGCAGCAGCCATTTTGGTAGGTTATTCAAGGGTATATTTAGCCCAGCATTTTCCTTTTGATATAGCTGCA
>JAYVRD010000064.1:0-10042 GCA_043776595.1 Chitinophagaceae bacterium
CTGCATTGGTTTTTTTGGCCTTGGTATATCCCAAAAGAAACGTTCTTTTTTAAGCACTTGTTCATAGTAAAATTTTAAAGCATTCATTCTACTATGCAAAGTGTTTTCAGAAAGCTTGAGGTCTGTGTAACAATAAGACAAATAATCTTTAATTCGAGAAGTTGTAAATGATGCTGCGGGCACGTTTCCTATTTTTTGTAAAAATTGACTCAGTTCATTCAAGTATGTTTTTTGTGTACTGGTACTGTAAGATTTTAGTTGCAAATATTGTTTCATCTCAACCAACACCTGTTTGTTTGCAGGATGCACTGCAAAAATGCCTTCGATTTGAGTAGTTTCGAGTATTGTGGTAGCCACCTTTTTATCATTAGATGGTTGATTGGTTGTTGTTATTTTTTTCTGAGCCTTTGCAAATTCTCTTACATCTTCTTCATTAATATTTGCAAGAAACATTAATGCTTTCTTTAAGGCTATGTAGTGATTTTTGCTGTAGGGAATCAGCCATTTTTTATGTGTGTAACTAAAGCTTCTGTCAGGTACTGTTTTAATGGCTGTATTTAATTCGGCTATTGGTTTACAGGAAATAGCAATCCAATGTTTATGTCGATGATATAAGACTGATAAAATAACTTCTGGTAAATTGTTATTCATATTTTTTTATGGCAGAGCCTACCTCACTTACAAAAGCATTTATTCTCTGCATTGTCTTTGCTAAGTTACTATTACTTTAATAAACGTAAACTCAATTTTGATCTTTCGCTTCAGCGTCTCTCCTTAGAGGACTCTGAAGGGTTAGAGAACGGAAGCTACATTTTTAGCTTTTCATCTTCAACTATAGCGTACACAACTACACAGTTTGCTAATCTTGATAAGACACTGCGGATAAATAAACCTTCGCTTCAATAAAAGCTACATACTAATCCATAGCTAAACATGTGCGACGCAACCGCAGCCTAATTCTTATGCTACAGCTGGCTACCTCACTTTTACTAAAGTCTTGGAGAGCAAGTAAAAAAAGTACTACTCGGTAAAGCCATATTTTTTTATGTAAGCTTCTAGTTCGCTAGCCAATTGTTGCCTTTGCTTATCGGTTAGTTTTGTTACAAACTTGTTGTGTGTATAAGGTTTATAGCCTGGTGTGCTTCGTGCTGCTGTTTTTACGTATACATCTAGTAAAGCCGCAGCTACTTTTTTGGGTAAAACTTTGGTGTCAATTGTTTCGGTTAGTGATTCTAAACCAAAATTTTTCTTTTGGTTGTACAGTATTTTTAAATCGGCAGTAAAACAATCTATGGCAGATGGTGGGTTGGGTGATCCACTGCTTAAACGAAATTCATAAGTTTCTGTAAAGGGTTTTGGTACTTTACCTCCATTTGTAGGGTCGTAGTTTTCTACTGTGGCAAGCAAAGGGTAGTCTTTAGTAACAGTCTTAAGTTTTGTTGCCTCCATTTTTTGTGGGGTAGTTGATATTGGCTTTACAATTATTGGTTTCACAATTACTGGCTGCACTTTGGTAGTTACTGGCGTTTTTATAGATACCAATTCCATCGTTATTGCTTCACTTTTGTAATAGCATAAAAAGCGTTCATATTTGTCGCTGTTTTTCACCATGCCCAATATTCTATTGCCATCATTCATCAATACCTCATCGTATTCTGCATTTACATTTTGCCCATTATAGTTAATGGTTTTAGATTGGTAGTCTTTTATCGTTACATCTTCAATAGCAAATGTTGTTGCTTTTCCGTTTTCATTAATGGTAAAAGTTTCGCTTGCATCATCTTCTACTTCAGCAATGTAGTTGTCTAAGGTTTGTGGTATTAAAATTCTTGTTTGTTCTTGCTTTAATTTTTCTAGGCCATTTGCAAAACCATCAATCAATATTTCTTTTGAATACAAGGAATAATATTGGATAATTACACTAGTTCCTTTTCTGGCTTTTGGCTTTTCATTGGTTTGCCAGCTAAGTTGTACTTCACTGGTAGGTAGTGTTTTGTAGGTAACGGTATAGGTATATTTTTTTGCCCCTGCAGTTATATTATACACCAAAACGCTTCCATCTTTTAGATAAATATTGTCGTGTATTTGTGCATAGAGGTTACTTGCAAAACCTGCAAATATTAATGCCAATAAAAATATTTTCTTCATAATTTTTTAATTTGAGGCAAGTTGTAATTTAGAACTGAATAAATAATACCCACTAGTGGGTAAAGATTATTATGTGGCAAACATAATAAAAACAGCATTGTGCAACTATTCCCTTTTCTACTTTTAGGAAAAGGCTCTTAAAAAAATCATTGATTTGTAAAACCCAAATGAAGCTACTGCCGTATTTTATTAGGAATGCAAGAGATATATCCCTGTTTTTAATCCAATAGTTCAAAAAAAATAATCCACCAATTCTTTGTATAAGCCAGTACCTTTTGAAATGATTTAATCCAAGTAAGTACACTAGTAGTTGCATCTTCTTCTAAAACTAAATCCTGCTACGGTGGGATTTTTTTTATTCGTACAAGTCAATAGCCGTTCTAAAAGTATTGCAATGGGCATTCGTAATAATTTTCACATCGGCACTATAGCCACCACCCATAGCCACAGTTACAGGAATATGGTGTTGTTTTAACTGAGTGAAAACAAATGCATCTCTTTGTTTGCAACCAGACACAGATACTTTTAACTTTCCAAATTTGTCTGTATCTAAAATATCTACCCCACTTAAATAAAAAGCAAAATTGGGCTGCACTGTTTTAATTAAATCTGGTAGCGTTTGGTCTAAAATATTTAAGTATGTGGCTTCGTCTGTTCCATCTTTTAAAGGAATATCTACATTACTTTTTTCTTTATGAAAAGGATAATTATGTTCACCATGCATACTAAATGTAAATACCCGATCATCATTTTCAAAAATCTTAGCTGTACCATTGCCTTGGTGTACATCTAAGTCTATTATTAAAATTTTGGAAGCCAGTTTTTGCTGTATCAAATAGTTAGCAGCAATCGCAAAATCGTTTAGTAGGCAAAAGCCTTCGCCTCTATCTGCAAAAGCATGGTGTGTGCCGCCAGCTACATTTAATGCTACCCCATGCTCCATAGCAAAATGGCAACAATCTATTGTGCCTTGCGTAATTATTAATTCTCGCTGGGTAAGTATAGATGACTGCGGAAAACCGATCCTTCTTTGCTCCTGTGCCGATAATGTTTGGTACAGCAGTTTATCAACGTACTCCTGTGTATGCGTTAGCAAAACTGTAGCTAAGTTGCAAGGTTGTGGTGCAAATAAATGGTGGGTAGTTATAGTTCCTTCATACAACAATTGTTCAGGTATCAGCTCGTATTTAAGCATAGGAAAACGATGACCCAAGGGCAAAGGGTGTGCATAAATATTATCGTATGCTATATGTACCATTATACTTTTAAAATACTTTCATTTACAATAGCATAAACAGCATCTTTCTTTTTTTGTTTAATAGATGCTAACCCTGTAAACCTACTAAAAGCGGGTAATACAGCATATTGCTCAGTAAAATAAAAACAAGGAAAGCGTAAAGATTGCTTGCCAACACCATTAAGTGTAACACCAGGATGAATATGCCCTGTGAAATAAAAATTGGTGCTTAATTGTAATTGATTGCTAGCAATATCGTGAACGAAAGAAATATTGTCAACCGAATACGTTTCTTTGTGTACAATAAGCTGGGCTTGGGCGTACCAATCATCACCTAGAATATCATGGTTGCCTTTTACTAAATGGAAACTAAGTTCATTAAAATCGTTCCGCCATTTTAAAAACAAATTCAACTCTTTATTAGCATAGCTATGAAACAAATCTCCTACAGCAATTACTTGCAAGGGTTTAAAGTGTGCAATGGCAGCTACCAATCTTTGTAAGTCTTCTTTAAAAATAGTTGGTGGTATAGCAATACCATTTTTTCTAAAATGTCCCGTTTTGCCAAAGTGCAAATCCGACACAATTAGTGCCTGTTGTTCTTCCCAAAAAATACAACGCTGTGCCGTAAGCCAAAAATGATTGTTGTGCTGAAGATGTAAAAGTGGTGGCTGCATGTGTAACTGCAAATTTGAGGGTTACAATTACAAATAGAAAAATATTTAAGAAGTAATAGTACTGAATGACGAAGAAGGATTGGTAACCAGCAGTAGAATAAAAATTTAACTGCGGTTGCGTCGCACATGTTAAGCTATGGATGAAGATTTGACTTTTATTAAACGCCAAATTGTTTTAGGTGATGGTCAAAATGTTTCCATTGACTAAAGCCCCATTGTTCTGCAGTTAGCTTGCCAAACACAGGGTGTTTTTTACCTTCAACTGCCGAAACTCCGTTTTCAATAAATTGATGGTAGCTTGATAGCAATTTTTGTTTTTCATCTAAAAAATCTTTATCCGTATTTATCATTACAAAGCCTGGCCCTGTTGGCAAACCTTCTTTATAAGGCTTTGGGCTAAGTACTACTTTTTTAATTAAGGGTGCTAATATTTTTTGAAACAGTGATGTTTTATAAGGAGCATCGGTTAAGGCAGTTTGCATGGCTGCATTTACATGTGCCAGCATTTGTGCTACATTCATTTTACCCCATTTGGCTTGGCTATTTGGCTGCAAACTATTTAAACGTTGTAATACTTCTACTGCTATTTGGGCTTCAAATAAAGATGGCATATAATGATGGGTTAAGAAGTAAAAAACTATTTGTATTTTATATTAAGCAAATGAATTTTTCTGATTGTGCTAATGAGCAGCATGGCAGTAACCGAACCAATAAAAGCAATACCCATATCTTTTTGTGCATCCCAAATATCGCCTTGTGTACCAAGGTAGGCATCACCTTCAGCAGGGAAAAATATATCTGCTACTAACCATTCTATCAGCTCATACATAGCACTAAACGATAAGGTTATTTCGCAAGGCAATACCCAGCACACCCAATTGGGCCATGTAAAATGGTTTTTAAAATAATCTCTCATAGGGTAGGAGAGTAGTAAGCCAAAACTACAATGCACAATACGGTCGTAGTGATTTCTTTGAAGGTGTAAAGCATCTTTAAGCCAATAGCCAAAAGGATTTTCGGCATATGTATATTCAGCACCATAAATGTGTAGTAGTATATATACAAACATCATGGTGTAGCTCAAATCGCTAAACTTAAATTTTTTATGGCTTACGCCTAGTAGCACTATAAACAAAAAGGTGAGCGTATTTTCTGTAAACCAATTGGTACGGTTGGGCGTATTAATAAATGTACCAATCCAACACATTAAAAATAGCAATGCAAATATTTGCAGTAACCTATTTTTTATAAAGGGGGTTCGTTTGGCAGTAGAAGCAGTAGTAAAAGTCATGCAGTAATGGTTGAGGCTTAAAAGTAAAAAATCTCGTATCACTAAAGGGTTTTATTTTACTAACTTTTGTTGATGAACTCTTATCATGTAGTATACAAGCAATAAAATTAAAACAACTTTAAACCCCAATGCCCAATTAAAGTAAATAATGCACAACGTGTAAGTACACCTAAGCAGCACCATGTTGCAAGCTTATGCATATTTACATTAAACCCTACACCTACTGCTATACTTACTGGTGCACCTACAGTCATAGTACCTACAAAGCCTAAGCCTACGATTCCATATTTTTCCCAAAGTTTGTGGGCAAGGTTGGGTTTCTTTTCTTTAGTTTCTGTTTTGGGTTTGCGGTATTTGGCAATGAAGGTTTCAATTTTTTCACCTAAAAAAGTAGCTATAAATACACCTATAATGCCACCAACTAAACTGGCTGTAAATATTACCCATGGGTTTAAGCCAAAAGCAAAACCTGTAGGTATGGCTGCATATATTTCAAAAGTAGCTAAGCCTGCTACCGTAAGTATTTTATAAATCATTTGTTGTAATTACTAGCAATGGTAAAACTAAATACATTAAAGCTTACAATTTTTATGTTACTGCATTAAATATTGGAGCTTGTACTAATAAACCTAACCAAACTTCTTTTTGCAATGGGCAGCAAAGTTTCTTCAAGAGGAAAATTCAAATCTGTTTCTACAGCATACACTGCTGGGTTGGGTAGCTCTGTTTTGTTGCGAATTAATTCGGATTTAATATTCTGATAGCTGTTTACAAAATTGCGTTACCACACATCTACAAAATCTGTTTTCATGGTTCTGTATTTTTCATCGTGCCTTTCAAACAAGCTAATGCGGTATTGATATACCCAAGTATTATTTGCTTTGCCTTCGCATAAAAAAAAGTAACCTTCTTTATGGTCTAATGGCATAATGCCCACAGGAAGTATGTTTAGTTTATTTTCTACAAACTCATAAATTTCTGTACCGCTAGTAATGGTTTTTTTCATGGTATTGGCACTATAGTTAATGATTTCTTCTAACTCTTGCATAAGAGCATCATCCTCTATCATGGCCTCGTATAATACTTGCAGTTTCTCTATTTGTACGCCTGTTAGTTTTTTTGGAAACTGTTCTTGTAGGTGCTTTTTATTTTCTTTAAAAGCTACAATATTGTTATAATGAAAAATCACATCTGCCAACTGTGGGTACAGTTTTGTTTCTATAAAATTTTTGTTTATTTCTTGCAGGTAAGCTAGTAGGGTGTATTTCTTTAATTCAAAATCAATATAGCCATCTGCAAACCAAGTTTGTGATAAGGTCTTCATAACGCTTAGATTTTTGTTAATACAATTTATACGCTTAAATTATAAAATCAAAATTCTGTTTATACACAAGCTGTTAAAAATGTAAGTACGCTGTTTGCACTTGCGTGAGGGATTGGAGTGGAAATCCTTTTTGTACCTCACCCCAACCCTCTCCAAAGGAGAGGGGGTGAAGGTGCAAAAAGATTGTAACGCAAAGCCCGACCCTTGGGGCACGCCCTAGTTATTTTTATTGCATAAAAAAAGTGAAACACTAGGTTTCACTTTTTAATTATTTATTTTATTAGCTATTATACATTAAACCTAAAGTGCATCACATCTCCATCCTTCACCAAATATTCTTTGCCTTCAATTCTTAGTTTACCCACTTCTCTACATGCAGCTTCGCTGCCATATTTTACAAAATCTTCGTAGGCAATAACCTCGGCTTTAATAAACCCTTTTTCAAAGTCTGTATGAATAACACCAGCAGCCTGTGGTGCTTTCCAGCCTTTGTGAATCGTCCAAGCTCTTACTTCTTGCACACCAGCAGTAAAGTAAGTATCCAACTGTAAAAGTTTGTAGGTAGTTTTTATTAATCTATTTAAAGCAGGCTCCGTCATGTTATATTCTTCCATAAACATTTGCTTATCATCTGCTGCTTCTAACTCAGCTATTTGTGCCTCTATATTGTTACACATCACTATTACTTCTGCACCTTCCTTTTTTACGCCAGCTTGTAAGGCTTCGCTAAATTTATTGCCTGTATGCATACTAGCTTCATCTACATTGGCAACATACAAAACACTTTTATCTGTAAGCAAACACAAATCTGCAATTAATACTTTTTCCTCTTTACTTAAATCTAAGCCCCTCACATTTTTACCAGCATCTAAATGTATTTTACAGCGTTGCAAAACGTCTAACTCTATTTTAGCTTTAGGGTCGGTCTTGGCCATTTTTTCGGTTCGCTGTATTTTCTTTTCTACACTTTCAAGATCTTTTAACTGCAATTCGGTATCAATAATATCTTTATCACCCATTGGGTTTATTGCCCCTTCATCTCTCAATACATTTTCATCTTCAAAACATCGGATAACATGTATTATAGCATCCACTTCACGAATATTACCCAAAAATTTATTACCCAAACCTTCGCCTTTGCTTGCACCTTTTACCAAGCCAGCAATATCTACAATTTCTAATTGGGTAGGTACAATTCTTTCTGGATTTACAAGTTCAGCCAGTTTGTTCATACGTTCATCTGGCACATCTACCAAACCAGTATTGGGTTCTATGGTACAAAACCTATAATTACTTGCTTGTGCTTTTGCACTAATACTTACTGCATTAAACAAAGTTGATTTACCAACATTGGGCAGCCCCACAATTCCTGCTTTTAAACTCATATAAATTCTAATTTGAGATTTTCAATTTCTTATTTCTTGTGCAAAATTTTTTATGTTACCGGCTCTTGTATTTCAATTGAGCTTCGGTTGCGTCGCACACTTCAGCGTTAAGTTCCATACTCAACATTTTGAAGCCGCAAAAGTAAGGTTTGGTAGCAAAAGCAAAAGTCTTATTTCTCTTTGGCAATTGTTTGGTTACAGTATTTGAGTAAATTTGATTATAAAACAAAATTTATGGGCTTAACCTACGCAGATATTGAATTAATAAATGGCTACGATTTAGAAAATGCAAGAAGGCATATTATTGGCGAAGATGAAGTAAGGCGAATGAGGGTAGAAATGCTAGTTGATACAGGTTCTTTAATGTTATGCATTAACGAAAATATTCAGGAGCAGTTGCAATATCCAATTCAAGAAAAACGTAAGGCAGAAACTGCTGATGGTAGAATAATAGAATGTGATGTGGTAGCTGGCGTAGAAGTTAGGTTTAAAAATAGGCAAACTACTTGCCGTGCTATGGTATTACCTGGCAATAGCGAACCATTATTAGGTGCTATTCCTTTAGAAGATATGGACGTGCTTATTCACCCTCAAAGACAAGAGTTAATAGTAAATCCAGAGCATCCATATTTTGCCCAAATGAAACTCAAATAAACTCCTCTAAAATAAAATTGCCAATAGCATTTGTAATTTCTTACTTTGGAATTTCAAATCTCTAATATGGCACTCAGCAGAATTTGGTCAGCCTTTATTATCATAGCACTTACAGTTGCACTATCTCGGATGTTTTTTTTTGATGGTGGTAAAGATGTTTTTAGTAGGATGGTAGTAGGTAAGCAAGGCGATACATCGCTAACTAAAATTCAGGATAGTGCATCGCTATCAGCTTTAATTATAGCTACTATTGCCAAAAGTAAAGAGTACAAGCAAGGGGAGATTAAGTACACCAAAACGGCTGATGGAAAATATATTTCTTATCGTGAGCAGGTTTCTGATGGTGTGATTACCACCTGCAAAAATTCAGTAGAAATTTGTTTGGGGCTTATTGGTATTATGGCTTTATTTATGGGCTTTATGAGCATTGCCGAAAAAGCTGGCGGTATTCGTTTTCTCTCAAGAATTGTTGGTCCATTCTTTTCTAAACTTTTTCCAGAGCTACCCAAAAACCATCCAGCCATGGGGCATATGATTATGAATTTTTCTGCCAATCTTTTAAACTTAGATAATGCAGCTACCCCATTTGGTATTAAAGCCATGCAAAGTTTGCAAGAAATAAACCCCGATGAAAAGAAGGCTTCTAATGCACAGGTAATGTTTTTGTGCTTACATGCTTCTGGGCTTACGCTTGTACCCGTAACAGTTATAGCTGCAAGAGCATCTGTAAAAGCCGGCAGCCCCACCGATATTTTTATACCCTGCATGATAGCCACTTTTGTAGCTACACTTGCTGCAATGTTTATGGTTTGTTTTAAACAAAAAATTAAAGTATTGCAACCTATAATTTTAGCTTGGGTAGGTGGTGCATCTATACTTATTGCTTTGTTAGTGGTGTATTTAAAATCCCTCGATTCTGTGGCCATGCAAACCTTCTCTGGTTTGCTAAGTAATGGGTTGATACTATTTATTTTTGTAGTAATTGTATTAGGTGGACTTTACAAAAAGATAGACATTTTTGATGCCTTTGTAGAGGGTGCAAAAGGTGGGTTTGAAACCAGTATTAAAATCATTCCATATGTAGTGGGCATTTTGGTAGCTATAAGTATGCTACGCACAAGTGGTAGTTTTGAAGTGGTATTGAATGGATTAAGGCATTTGTTTGCATTAGTGGGTTTTGATACCAGATTTGTAGATGGGTTGCCTACCGCTTTAATGAAACCATTAAGTGGTAGTGGTGCTAGAGGGATGATGTTTGATACGATGAAAACCTATGGTGCAGATAGTTTTGCTGGGCGTTTAAGTTGTATACTACAAGGCAGTAGC
>JAYVRD010000065.1:0-9983 GCA_043776595.1 Chitinophagaceae bacterium
AAGTACATTCTACGTACATGTTCATCACTTGCCAATTCTTCGGCAGTGCCATGCTTAAATATTTTACCTTCTATAAGTAGGTAGGCTCTATCACATATAGAAAGTGTTTCATTTACATTATGATCGGTTATAAGTATACCAATGTTCTTGTATTTTAACTTAGCTACTACAGTTTGTATGTCTTCTACAGCAATAGGGTCTACACCTGCAAAAGGTTCATCTAGTAAAATAAATTTAGGATCTACAGCCAACGCTCTGGCAATTTCTGTACGTCTTCTTTCGCCACCACTAAGGCTATCGCCATTGTTTTTACGCACATGGTGTAGGTTAAATTCATCCAACAAACTTTCTTGCTTGTGTAGGCGTTCAGCTTTGGTTAACTTGGTCATCTCAAGCACCGCCATAATATTGTCTTGCACACTTAGTTTTCTAAACACACTTGCCTCTTGTGGTAGGTAACCAATGCCCATTTGGGCACGCTTGTACATGGGTAGTTTGGTAATGTTGATATCGTTTAAAAAAACAGTGCCTTCATCGGGTTTTATTAAACCTACTACCATGTAAAAGGATGTAGTTTTGCCCGCACCATTGGGGCCAAGCAAGCCTACAATTTCTCCTTGTTGTACGTTAAAACTTACACGATTTACTACCGTACGGTTTTTGTAAATTTTTACAAGGTCTTTTGTTTGTATAGTAAGATTCAAAGCAAATTGTTTTGGCAAAAATAGATGCTGAATTATTTGTTTTGAATTTAATTTAGTTAATGTTGGTAATCCATAACTTAATTGTGTATGAAGCTACTCCTGCTATTTATATTGTTGATTACTGCCAATGGCAGGGTATCGGCACAGCTTCATTTTCAAAAAGTGAAAGATTTATCTCAAAATACGGTATACGCTATCACAAAAGATAAACAAGGTTTTATGTGGGTGGCAACAGCTGATGGACTTAACCGCTTTGATGGGTTGGAAATGAAAGTGTACAAACCACCAACAGAAAAAAAAGTAGGGTTACTTAATGGTAGGGTTATTAGAACAAAAATAATGGAAGATAGTACTGGCAATCTATGGTTTGCAACAGAAGCTAATACCGTTTGTTTTAATAAAAAAAAGGGCTATTTTAATAACAATGTTTTAGGAGCTATTGATGGTAAAGTAATTGAGCTAACCACCCAACCAATATTGCAAAAAGATGGGCATATATGGCTATCTAACGAAAGTTTTGGTGTTATTGATTTTGACATAAAGAAAAAACTTAGTAAGCGATATGCAGTAACAGACAATGGCGGAAACCCAGTTTTTATAAGAGCAAAAGGGGTGTACGATAATATTGGAAACTTATGGTTTACAAGTAATAAAGGTTTATTTTCTTTTAGCATTAGCAAAAAAAAATGGTTTCAATTTTTGCCAAAGCAAGATTTTACAACTTTATCTTATACCAACGATACTATTATTATGTATAGCGATAAAGCTTTACATTATTACTGCATTAAAAATGGCAACACAGGCAAAGTAGATATTCAAACAAAATTACCCATTGGAAGCTTTCGTTGTATGTATAGCGATGCAAAACTGAACTGCTGGGCAGGAGATGAGTATGGAAATATTTATTGTAAAAAAGCAGATAATGCAACCTTTATTTGGCTGGGCAATATAAATGCAGTTGAGGGGAAGAAGATGCAATATCCGGTATATTCTCTCTTTGTAGATGAAATGGATATTTTATGGGTAGGGGCTGATGTGTTGGGATTATTGACAACTAAAATAAACAAAACAAATTTTCACATATTTCCATCAAAGCAAGATGAGACCGAGACAAATAGCTTTTTTACCAACGCCATTTACGAAGAAAGCAATACTAAGCTGTGGATAGGAGGCTATCAGCAGGGTGTAATGTTGTTTGACAAACAAGCAAATAAGTTAAGTAGTTTTTTACTACCCAATACTCTAGAAACAAAAGATGCAAAAAACATTGTTACCCTTGTTAAAAAAGACGAAAACAATAACTTTTGGATTGGTAGTAGTGGTTATCTTTTTGTAAGAGAAGATAAGAATACTCATTTTATTGCTATAAAAATTCCTTTACCTAAAAATACATTAACAAAAGAAAACGACATAATCGTTACCTCAATTACAACGTATAAAAAAGGCTGGCTTGTGGGCACTTCCATTGGTTTGTATATGCTAGAAAAAAAAGATAGCAAATACAATCTTACCTACATACCTACATTGGGTCAAACTCGTTTATCAGATATTTGGATAAACAAAAAAAATAATGATATATGGATAGGTCATGAATCTAGTGGGGTGTTGATAGCAAAAAGTTTAGAGGGCTTTGCAGAAGGAAAGTTTTTGTTCAAAGAAACTGGTTCAGGCATAAAATCTTTTATGTTAGATGAAAACGATAGCAGCATACTTTGGATAGGCAGCCTAAGTGGCTTAATAGTATATCATTTGCCTACTGGCAAGTACAAATATTTTACTGAAGCCAATGGGCTAGGTAATAGTTATGTATATGGTACACTTCAATACAAAAACGAGTTATGGGTAAGTACCAATCGTGGTCTTTCTAAAGCAATAATAAATTATCAAAAAGAGGGTGCTTTACCCAATCTTAGTTTTACCAATTTTACAAGTACCGATGGCTTACCTGATAATGAATTTAATACAGGGGCTTTTCATAAAGGAGTAAGCGGCAACTTTTATTTTGGAACGGTGAAAGGCATTACTTGGTTTAACCCTGCAGAAATAATTGCCAGCAATTATTTACCCAAAATAAGAATGCTAAGCATATTGATAAACGATGTAATTGCTGATAGTACCATAAGCCCAGCGTTTATTACTAAATTATCATTACCGTATTTTAAAAATAACTTTTTCTTTAAGTTTAGAGGTATTGAATATAACAACCCCACACAAGTAACTTACGCTTTTAAGATGCAAGGCTGGGATAAAGATTGGGTACAAAGTGGAACGCTAAACGAGGTAAGATATAATCAACTATCGCCAGGCAATTATGTGTTTAAGATAAAAGCAGCCAATGGTGCAGGCATTTGGGGTAATGAAGTATATGAATTAAATATTATCATTGAACCTCCATTTTGGCAACGTTGGTGGTTTTATATAATGATAGCTTTACTGCTGTTAGGTACTACAGTATTGATAACTAAAAAAGTTGCTCAACAAAAACTTAGAAAACAAATAGATACCCTAAAAAGACAAACAGAAATGGATGCCGAAAGGCAACGCATCAGCAGAGAGATGCACGATGATATTGGTGCTGGGCTTACGCAAATAACGCTAATGAGCGAATCGGCAAAGCGAAACGCACAAAACACCACCGAACTTGAAAGCATAGCCGATACTAGTCGCCAATTGGTAAATAGTATGAGTGAAATTATTTGGAGCCTAAGTACAGAAAACATAACCTTCGAGCAGCATAATGCACACTTGCGAGAACAACTGCATAAGCAATTGGAATACTCGGGTATTGAATATGAAATTATATTGGCAGAAAGCAATAACAATATACTGATGAGCAATCAACAAAAGAGAAATGTTTTACTTATTACAAAAGAGTTGGTGAACAATGCCATAAAATATAGTAAGGCAAAAAATATTACCATACATAGCAGTTTTAAAGAAGGTTTGCTAACGATTGAAGTAAAAGACGATGGTGTAGGATTTGATACCAGCAAAGCATACAGTGGAAATGGATTAAGAAACACACAACATCGAATAAAAGAAATGAATGGGAGTATAAATATTAGTGCTGCACCAAATAAAGGGACCTGTTTTATATACCATCTACCACTAAAATAACATTGTATATTTAATAGAGTAACCGCATATTTGAAAAATGAAACTGCATAGTATTGCTATAATTGAAGATGATGAAAAGGTAAGACACTACTTAGCCGAGCAAATACATTTGCATATTGAAGCCAATGAAGTACGTGTTTTTCAAAATGCAGAAATAGCATTGACAGAATTAACAAAAGAACCTGTAGATATTGCTTTGTTCGACATTAACCTGCCCGGCATGAATGGCATAGAATGTATTCGCCGGTTAAAAATTATTCACCCACGTATACAGTGTATGGTATTAACAGTGTACGATAATGCCGATAGCATTTTTGATGCATTAAAAGCAGGTGCCACTAGTTACTTACTAAAATCTACACCTCCCGAAAAAGTAATTGAAGCCATAAACGAAGTACAACAAGGTGGTAGCCCCATTAGCAGCCAAATAGCCAGAAAAGTGATAGAGGCATTTACTTTAAAAGAAAAAACAAACGATTACTTTCAATCACTTAGCAGGCGTGAGCAAGAAATGCTGGAGCAATTAAGCAAAGGCTACCGCTATAAAGAAATTGCCGATAAACTTTTTATTAGTGTAGAAACTGTACGCACCCACATACGCAACATTTACGAAAAGCTACAAGTAAACAGCCGAATAGAGGCATTACGAAAAACAGGACTTATTTAACTACTACTTTTTTCACACTACACGTTTCAATAATATACTATTACTTTATAAAAAATAGTTATGAAGCATTTAGTTATTACAATTTTAGTTTATTTTATTACCATTTCAGTATTAGCACAAGCACCCAAATATTCGCTACACCAACAAAGTGATATACCAGGTATTTTTTTCTATGGAAACAAGACAACCACTTGTACCGATTGTGATGGCTTTGGTTTGATGGATAACTCTGGCAACATTATTACGCCAGCTATTTATTCTAGCTTTACAAAACTTAATAATACTACATTTCTTTGTAAAGAAGCTGGTATATACACAGCTAAAAAATACCTTTTATTAGGCATAGATGGTAAAGAATTGCTAGCCAATAAAAAAGAGCAAAAAGAATTTCAATTTTTAGGTAAGGATACCTTATTAACCTTGTACAACACTAGTAAATATCAAAGTTTATCAATGACTTTGTATAATACACACAAGGGTATTATATTAAAAGATATTAAGGATGGGTTTATTATTTATGATAAGGAAAAGTTAGTAGTAGTTTTTGATTATGATGACTATAAAGGCTGTGTAATAACAATAGCTGGCAAAAAAATTATTGATAGTGCACAAGTAAAATCTTGTAATACTTACGGAAGTCCTATTGATGATTGTCCATTTATAATAGCAACTCAGCGTAAAGATTTTAAAACAAAGCTATTTAACTTAAGAACCCAAAAGTATGTGGCAGGCAATTTCGATTTTTCAAAATATCTTAATCACTATTCTGAAGGAATGTTGGCTATACAACAAAATAAAAAATGGGGATATTTAGATAGCACTGGTAAAGTTGTAATTACTCCTCAATTTATTGAAGCACAAGATTTTAAGAATGGTTGGGCTGTAGTTATGAAAACAACAGCAACTGCGTTGCATGGCTCAGAGTATATGGTTTACATAAATAATAAAGGCAAAGAAATGCCTAATGTAAAAGCTGCATATCTTAATGCCAGCAGTTTTGAAGAAGGGATAGCCTTGTACAAAACAGCTACCCAAATGGATAAACCAGAAACAATTTTTTACATAAACGCTACAGGCAAAAGCATTTTTAAAGCAGAGGATACCGATTTTTTTAAATATGGTTCATTTTCGCAAGGTTTGGCAGCAGTTTGTAATGCCGAAGGCAAATACGGCTACATAAATAAAGAAGGTGTATTGGTAATACCCTACCAATTTGACATCCCTTCAAAGGAAAAAGGTAAAGCAACTTATGATGAAGATGAAGACATATCTGGTTATAGCTCATCAGCTTTATATGTGCACGATATTGCTTTTAGCAAAACAGGCACTGCAAAGGTTTCTAAAAATGGGGTAGTAATGTACATTGATAAAACAGGTAAGAAACTGTATTAAAAATAGTAATCAAATCTGCCTTCATAAGTATTACTACATTGCTCACTATGCTATGTAGAGCTTAGTAGTTTAGATTTATGCTAAATAAACTTATTATAAAATATTACAGTTTATTGTTTCTGCCTTTTTAGAATATTATGCTCTAACAAAAAACATGATGAATTCGCTAATATTTCATTAGCACCAACCTATCTATAGGTCAGCAGTTCATTTGTCACTTGAAGCCTTTATGCTTTATATTATCCCTGCTTTTAGCAGGGATTTTTTTATACTGCAACTTTTTATGCCTTATGGCGTTTATGTTTGCATAATTATTTAAGTAAGCATGAAGATAACAGAACACATTGCACAAGCAAAAGACACACTTATTTCTTTTGAGGTATTACCCCCATTAAAAGGCAAAACAATTGCATCGCTTTATACGCATTTAGATATGTTGATGGAATTTAAGCCAAGCTGGATTAATGTTACTTATCACCGTAGCGAAAGCATGTTTAAAAAGAAAGCCGATGGCACTTTTGACAAAGTTGAAGTACGTAAACGCCCAGGCACAGTTGGTATTTGTGCTGCCATTATGAACCATTACCAAATTGATACTGTACCCCATTTTATTTGTGGCGGCTTTACCAAACGAGAGTGTGAAGATGCATTGATAGATTTAAACTTCTTAGGCATAGATAATGTTTTAGTATTGCGTGGCGATGCAGAAAAAAACGAAGCCAGTTTTACACCATCCAAAGATGGGCATGCTTATGCTATTGATTTACAAAAGCAAGTCGTAAATCTAAACCATGGTTTGTATTTAGATGAGGATATTCAAAATGGTGGCACCACCAACTTTTGCATTGGCACAGCTGGCTACCCCGAAAAGCATTTTGAAGCACCCAATCTTGAAATTGATTTACAACGCCTAAAAGACAAAGTAGATGCAGGTGCAGATTATATAATGACCCAGATGTTCTTCGACAATCAAAAGTTTTTTGAATTTGTAAAAACTTGCAGAGATATGGGCATCAACGTTCCAATTATACCAGGCCTTAAACCCATTACCAACAAAAAACAACTCAGCGTTTTACCAAGAATTTTTCATGTAGATATTCCTACAGAATTATCTAAAGCCATACTTAAATGCAAAACCGATGAAGAGGTTGAAAAAGTAGGAACAGATTGGTTATTGCAGCAAAGTAAAGAGTTAAAAGCATTCGGCGTACCCGTATTACACTACTATACTTTAGGTAAACCAAAAGTTATTTATAATGTTGTTAAAGAGCTAGTATAAAAATTCAAAATGCTCTACAATTTTTGTAGAGCATTTTTTATAGGACTATGGTTAAAATAAAATTTTACAACTTCCCATTCTTAATGTCTTCCACCACATTAGGGTCTAACAAGGTTGTAATATCTCCTAAATTTTCTGTTTCGCCTTCGGCAATTTTGCGTAAAATTCTTCTCATTATTTTACCACTACGCGTTTTAGGCAACCCTTTTACAAATTGTATCTTATCTGGCTTGGCTATAGCACCAATTACTCTTGTTACGGTGGCTAAAATATCTTTTCGGGTAAGGTGTTCATCGCCATGAATGTTGTTGTCAATTACAAAAGCATAAATACCTTGTCCTTTTACATCGTGTGGGTAGCCAACTACTGCACTTTCTATTACACCAGCGTGCATGTTAATAGCATTTTCTACTTCGGCTGTACCAATTCTGTGACCACTAACATTCAATACATCATCTACCCTACCTGTAATTCTATAAAAACCATTTTCATCTTTTAAAGCACCGTCTCCTGTAAAATATAAGTTGGGATAAGTAGCAAAATAATTTGTTCTGCATCTTTCATGATCGCCATAAGTAGTTCGTAAAATAGCTGGCCAAGGTGCTTTCATGCAAAGGTTTCCTTTCAAAATACCATGCTCATCTTTTTCGGTTACCTCTTTGCCATTTTCATCTACCAAAATAGGCTGTACGCCTGGCATAGGTAGTGTGGCCCAACTTGGTTTAGCTGGCGTTATACCAGCCATGTTAGATATTAAAGTGCCACCCGTTTCGGTTTGCCACCAAGTATCTACTATGGGGCATTTTTTCTTACCAATATTTTCATCATACCAATGCCAGGCTTCCTCATTTATTGGTTCTCCAACAGTACCTAATATTTGTAGCGATGATAAATCTTTGCCTTGCAATGGCTCCAAACCAAAACTCATTAAACTTCTTATAGCAGTGGGTGCTGTGTACAAAATATTTACTTTGTGTTTATCTATTATATCCCAAAACCTGCCAGCATCAGGATAAGTAGGAATGCCCTCAAACATTAACGAAGTTGCACCTGCACTTAAAGGTCCATAAACTATATAACTATGCCCTGTAATCCAACCTATATCAGCTGTGCAAAAATGTACCTGCCCTTGCTGGTATTGAAACACGTTTACAAAAGTGTAATTCGTCCATAGCATATAGCCAGCACTACTATGTACCACACCTTTAGGTTTTCCGGTGCTGCCACTTGTGTATAAAATAAATAGTGGATCTTCAGCATCCATTTCTTCGGCTTCAAAACTTACTTTTCCGTTTACTTCAACTTGTGTTTCGGCAAAGTCCATTTCATCTTCCCACCAAACATCTCTTCCTTTTATCATAGATATGGGTGTTCTTGTTCTTGTACAAACAATTACTTTTTTTACTGTTTTATTGCCAATCAGTGCATCATCAATTACATTTTTTAAAGGAATTATTTTTTCACCTCTATAAGCCCCATCACAGGTTACAATAAATGTTGCCTCAGCATCATACAATCTATCTGCAATACTTTGTGCCGAGAATCCGCCAAAAATTACAGAGTGTATAGCACCAACTCTAGCACAGCCCAATACAGCATAGGACAACTCTGGCACCATGCCCATGTAAATACAAACCCTATCGCCTTTTTTTACACCATTGTTTTTTAATACTTGTGCAAACTGGCAAACTCTTTTGTGCAAACGGTTGTAGGTTACAACTCTTACTCTTTCTTCTGGGTTATTGGGTTCCCAAATGATAGCAGGCTGATCTCCCAAAGTTTCTAAATGACGGTCTATGCAGTTTTCGGTAATGTTTAATTTTGCCCCAGCAAACCATTCTATTTTAGGTTCTGTAAAATTCCAGTTTAAAACGCTATCCCATTTTTTACGCCAAGTAAAATGCTCCGCAATTTCTGCCCAAAATTGTTCAGGATGTTCTACGCTTTGTTTGTAAACTTCTTTATACTGCTCATAAGATTTTATTTGATAAGGATATGACATAGCAACATTATTTAAAAAATAAAATTACGGGTATCTCCATTTTTAAAGGAATGATATTTATCTTGGCACAACTTATCACCTTACCTACTTGTGATTTTTGTTCATCACAAATACCTAAACCACTTATGTCATCCACAAAAGGAATTTGGAAAGTTATTACTGCCTCAAGTGTAGGCACTCTAATTGAATGGTACGATTTTTATATTTTTGGAAGTCTTAGTATTATTCTTTCAGAAAAATTTTTCCCTTCGGGAAACCCAACAACTGCATTTTTAGCAACGCTTGCCACATTTGCTGCAGGCTTTATTGTACGCCCATTTGGTGCTTTATTTTTTGGAAGATTGGGCGACTTAATTGGCAGAAAACACACTTTCTTGCTTACACTTGTTATTATGGGTGGAAGTACGTTTTTAATTGGATGTATTCCATCTTATGATACTTTTCATTTTGCTCCTTATCTTGTTTTACTGTTAAGATTATTACAAGGCCTTGCCCTAGGAGGGGAATATGGTGGTGCTGCAACCTATGTGGCAGAACACGCACCTGCTAACCAACGTGGGTATTATACTAGTTGGATACAAACCACAGCAACTTTAGGTTTATTTGTTTCGCTGATAGTTATCATAACCACACAAAAAAGTTTAAGTAAAGAGGCTTACAATGAATGGGGGTGGCGTGTACCCTTTTTATTAAGCATTTTATTAGTGCTTGTTTCTGTAGTTATACGGATGAAGATGAACGAAAGCCCATTATTTGCCAAACTAAAAAGCGAAGGCAAAACATCTTCCAGCCCACATAAAGAAAGTTTTGGCAAAAAGCAAA
>JAYVRD010000066.1:0-2563 GCA_043776595.1 Chitinophagaceae bacterium
GCGTAAAAGATGTAACCTTTAATACCGATCTGCCCATAGTGATTAATTTTTCACTAAGGTACAAATAATATGTGTAATTTTAAATTATACTTTATATAATTTGTTTTGTCAAATGGGAATACTCCTAACATAGTTTGACTTTCTACAACCTGCAATCTTAATGGTAAGATGTCGGTGTCCCTAACCCTTGGCTTATTTCCAATTGCCTACCTTTTTCTTCTTAGTCATTTTGTAAGACGCTTTATAGTCTATATTGATTTCAGAAGTTAGGCAGCTCAATATTATTTCTGCCAACTCAAATATATACGAAGGTTTTCACTTTTCAAACTTGCGTATATTTTTTTAATCGGCTTATTTTCAAGTATTTAAAAAAATATATGCAAGTGGTTTAGAGTTTCGGCAATACAACTTACAATTTTACAATTTCATAGCCAAACCTACGCTACAATAAAAGCCCAATCTTCTTCCACAGCTAAACATGTGCGACGCGACCGCAGCTTAATATTATATGCTACTGCTAGCTTCATAAATAAAAAAATAATTTTAGTGGGCGTTCTTATCTTAGCCACATGATACAGTTTGGTATAGATAACTTGCTACAGCAAAACCCTACTTGGAAAAAACAACGCATTGGATTGGTTACCAACAATGCAGCTACTACCAATAGGTTGGAAGCATCGAGAAAGGCGTTGCTTGGTGTTGGGTTTAATGTGGTAAAACTTTTTTCGCCCGAACATGGACTAGATGTAATGGGTGCTGATGGGGCAAAAATAAATGATGGCATTGATGCACTTACGCAGTTACCCATTATTAGTTTGTATGGTGATAAACTAAAACCTACTGCCACCGACTTGGAAGATGTGGATGTAGTGTTGATGGATATACCTGATATTGGCTGTAGATTTTACACTTATTTGTGGACGATGACCCATGTGTTGGAGGCTTGTGGCATGTACAAAAAGCCTTTAGTTATTTTAGACAGACCTAACCCCATTTCGGGCAATTTATACTGTGCCGAAGGACCGATATTGGATGAAGAAGATTGCTCATCGTTTATTGGTAGGTGGGCAATACCATTGAAGCATAGCTGCACATTGGGTGAATTGGCTTTGTATTTTAATGCTACTAAAAAACTGCATGTTCAGTTAGAAATTATTAAATGCAGTTGGTGGAAAAGAGAAATGTTTCAACCCGATTGGGGAGTTGATTTTGTGGCTACATCGCCAGCTATTACCAATTTTCAAGCAACTTTATTGTACCCTGGCTTGGGCTTGCTAGAAGCTACCAATATAAGCGAAGGAAGAGGTACCAACTTTGCCTTTGAAGTAGCTGCAGCACCGTGGATGGATGGTGAAAAAGTAGCTGCTGCTTTTAATTATTTTGATTTGGATAATGTGCAAGCAGTTTCTATTTCATATACACCAACAGCTAGTAAATACACTAATCAATTGTGTAATGGTGTGCGATTTGTAATTTCAGATTCGCCGAGTTATTTACCAGTATTTACAGCTTTGCTTTTTATAAAACTGATTAAAGATTTGTACCCACAGCATTTTGCATGGCAGCCTTACCCCACTAATGTAAATCCAAGCGGTAAGCAACACTTAGATAAGTTGTTGGGCATTAAAAAAAGTGAAAAATTATTTGATTTATCAATGCTTAATTTTTTGCAAAAGATACAGCAGTTTATTAGAATGACTGAATGGGAGGAAGGAGTGAAGCCTTATCTTTTGTACGTTTAAAACCCTCTACTACTTTTATCTGCACGTATTGAAATTTTAAATTTGGTATCATCATTTAAGTCGTTAGCATCAGTAGATAAATCCAAGTAAACAGTAGCCATTTTACCATTAAAATCATACCTAATAATTTTGCGTATTTTCATTTCTATATCTATTGTTCTTGTAAAAGTAAAAGGTAGCTTCATTGCTTTTATAAGCTCATCAAATTGGTTAATTTTTTTATCAGCATCTGCTTTACTAAAAAGGCCAGTTTCAGCTTGGTATCTGTATAGGTAGGAGCTTGAAGAATAGTTAATAATTTTTTCATCTGCAAAACCTTCTAATGGTTGGGTACTGCGATCTTCTATTCCAAATCCTCCTTCAATTGCTTCTCCTTTAATGTTTTCAAACTTATTGGCAGCATTGCCAATAATATTAATAAACTGCTTGGTAAATAACTTTACATCTATCGGCTTATCTACAATTGTAATTGTCGGTGTTTTAATTATTAAAGGGGTAGTTGTTTCGGTTGTTGCTTCTTCGGTGTACATAAACATTTTGTACACTGGCTTATCTTTTTTGCCTTTATAACTAGTTAAAAAAACAAACTTGTCGTTAATTTGAGAAATGTTTTTTATCTCTTCAAAATCTTGTCTTTTAAAAGCAGGAAACTCAATGGGTGTGTACGTTTCGGTAGCAGGGCTGTATTTTGTAAATACTTCTTTATCGTTTATCTTTTGGGTAAAATAAAAAGCATTTTTTCCTGCGTAGGCATACGTATCAAACAAGGTAAATTGATTGTTTATTTTCGGTAATACTGCGTTACTTATTTCTTTTGTTTT